>PLES01000052.1:0-111283 GCA_003137075.1 Solirubrobacterales bacterium | reverse complement strand
AAGAAGATCTCCAAGACCAACGCCGTCACCTCGATCATGGGTCACACGCTGCCCAAGGACGACGTCTACATCGGCCCGTCGGACTACGTGCCATGGCTGACCGACCGCAAGTGGGCGCACATCCGTCTCGAGGGCCAGGCCTTCGGTGACGTGCCGCTGCAGCTTGAGGCCAAGCTCGAAGTTTGGGACTCGCCGAACTCCGCCGGCATCGTCACCGACGCGGTGCGCTGCTGCAAGCTCGCGCTGAACCACGGCCTCGGCGGTCAGCTCGATGGTCCGAGCTCCTACCTGATGAAGTCACCGAAGAACCAGCGCCCGGATGACGAGGCGCGTGAGGCGACTGAGACGTTCATCGCCAAGTACTCGCGCACCCAGGCCGTCAAGGCCGATCCGGCGAAGGTCAGCGTCGCCTAGCGGCACTTCGCAGCACGCTTATGCTCAGCGAGGGGCGCCCGGCAGGGCGCCCCTCGCGCGTTAACCCGATCGCGACCCGCGGTGCTGTCTGGGCGCACGCTCCGGGCACCGTGCCGGGTGCATCGTCTCGTGCAGCCGGCACGTTTTCTGGGGGCGGCGGTCTTTCCGCCTCGAGAGTGTGTTTATTTGGGGGACCGCTTTGAGCGGTCCGCTCTGTTTTGTCTCGATGCTCCAGAAAAGCGCTGTCGATTTCCGCCCCTGGCCTGATTCTTGGGTGGCTCGCCTGCGCCCTGATCGCGCTGCTGACGCTGAGCGTCGCGCTGCTCGCCGCAACGCCTGACAGCGCGCTGGCCCAGATCCCAACCGTGCTGACCAGCGACGCAACCGTCAACTCGGTCGCGTGCCCCGCAGCCGGGGCCTGCGTGGCCGTCGGCAGCTACCAGGCCGTGGGCGGCGAGCCGGCCGGTCTGCTGCTGACGCAGACCGCCGGCGTCTGGAATCAATCAATCGCCGCGCAACTGCCTGCCGGGTCGAACACGAATCCAGAGGTGAACCTGGCGTCCGTCTCCTGCGCATCCGCAGGGAGCTGCACCGCCGTCGGCAACTACGTCGACAGCGGCTACCTGCAGCAAGGGGTGCTGCTCAACTATCGCAAGGGTGTCTGGCGGCCCGGCTTGCGTGTGATCCCTCCGGCCGGCGCCGGCCCGAACCCGGAGTTCACGCTCAACGCGGTTTCGTGCGCCGCGGTCGGGGACTGCACCGCGGTCGGCAGCTATACGAACACCGCCGGGAATCCGGCGGCCTTCGCAATCAGTGAGATCAACTGGGCCTGGGGTGCCGTGCAGACGCTGCCGCTCCCGGCAGGCGCCGCGAGCTCCTCCGCCGCGGCCGTGTCCTGTGCGGCGGTAGGTGGTTGCACCGCGGTTGGCTGGTACACCGACAGCTCTGGAGCGATCCAGGGACTGCTTGCGACCGAGAGCGGCGGCGGCTGGGGCAGCAGCTTCGAGGCGGCGCTGCCGGCCGCGTCGGCAGCGCAACCGAACGTGACGCTCTCCTCGGTCGCCTGCTCGGCACCCGGGACCTGCGCGGTGGCCGGCGACTATGACGACGCGAGCAACAACCAACAGGGGGTGCTGCTCAGCCAAAATGACGGCGACTGGACCTTGGGAGTGCAAGCGGTATTGCCGAGTAACGCGCTGGGCGCGCAGGCCGCCACCCTCAACTCAGTGGCATGCACGGCTGCCGGCTACTGCACCGCCGTCGGCCAGTACACCGACAACAACCGCAGTTTCCAGGGAGTTGTGCTCACCGAGAACGGCGGATCCTGGCAGACCGGTGTCGAGGCCGTCCTTCCGGCAGCGGCTGCGGGCAACCAGGATGTCACGCTCGATTCGGTCTCGTGCGTCGCCTACGAGACCTGCGTGATCGCCGGCAACTACTTCAGCTCTGCCCCGACCGGCTTGATCCTTAGCGAAACCTCTGGGCGCTGGAAGCCGGCGCTCAAGGTGCTGCTCCCGGCCGGAGCCGGCAGCAACCCGTACGCGGCGCTGAATTCGGTCGCCTGTGTGCTCGGCATGTACTGCACCGTGGCCGGTGACTACGTGGACAATGGCGGTAACGGCCAGGGGGTGCTGCTCGACGGCAACGGCCTTTACTGGCCCGAAGGACTCAAGGCCCCGCTTCCCGGGGGCCTGACCACAGCGCTGAAGCGCCACCAACGGCCACGCCGGCAGAGGCTGGCGGGCGTGGGGTCGCGGACACAGGCAGGCACGCCTGCCGCTGTCCGGCGAGGCGAGCTCAGATGAAACTCTTGACGAGCTCTTACTTTGCAAGGTAGTCAGGCCCACTACCGTAGGAACTGCATGCGCACCGGGCCACTACAACCGTTGCTGATTCGTGCGGTGCTGGTTCTCACGGTCGCTGCGATCTGGCCTGCAACCGCTGCGGCCACAACCCCACTGAACCCGGCCGTGCAGATCAACTCGATGTCCTGCCCAAGCGACGGCAACTGCACAGCCGTGGGCGACTACCTGGACGGAGTGGATCACGGGCAGGGACTGCTGTTCACGGAGGCTCGCGGCGTCTGGGCGACTGGTACCGAAGCTCCGCTTCCCACCAACGCCGCCATCAACCCGCTGGACCCCGCCAACAACACCGGCGTCGTCAACGTTCGCTGTGTAAGCGCTGGCAACTGCACAGCCGTTGGGCTCTACACCGATACCACCAACAACGACCGCGGGCTGCTGCTGACCGAGCGCGGCGGCAAGTGGCAGCGCGGAATCGAGGCCCGGCTGCCGAGCGACGTGATGCCGCCGGCCAAGGATCGTAAGACCGTCGAGGACAACCTCGTGATCCTTTCAGTCGCCTGCACGTCAGTCGGAAACTGCTACGCCGTCGGCAACTACGTGACTTCTGCGAACACGCTGCAGCCACTGATCATCGCCGAGCACAACGGCCAGTGGCAGACCGGCACTGTGGCGCCGCTGCCGGTCGGTGCCGCAGTGCGCGGCCAGAAGGCGGTGCTCTATTCAGTGACCTGCCTGCCGACGAATACCTGCACTGCTGTCGGCGCTTACGTAGACGCTGACGGCGACCAACAGGCGATGCTGCTGACCGCGAACGCAGGCGTCTGGAGTGCCGTGACCGAGGCGACTCTGCCCTCGGACGCGGGCACGAGTCCGGCCGCGACGCCAATCGCACTCGACTGCGTTGCCGCCGGCGACTGCACCGCCGTCGGCTACTTCCAGGACAGTCACACCGACTCGCTCGGCGTGATGCTGAACGAGTCCAGCGGCAGTTGGGGCGCAGGTACGCAGGCGCTGCTGCCCACCAACGCCGCCCCGCCTACCAGCTACAACGCGCAGACGACCGTGCTGGGCGCGCTCGCCTGTGCTGACGCCACCGACTGCACGGCGGGCGGCTCGTACACGGACGCCTACGGCAACACCCAGGCTGTGCTGATCGGCGAGGCCGGCGGGACCTGGGGTACGGGTCAGGAGGTTGCATTGCCGAGCAACTCCGAGACAACCGCGACCGACCAGACAGCCGGCATCATCGCGGTCTCTTGCCCGAGCGTCGGGAACTGCGTGGCGGGTGGCGATTACACCGACACCGCCGAGAACAACGACAGCCTGCTGGTGACCGAGACGAACGGGGTCTGGTCTGCCGGCATCGAGGCGCCGTTGCCGTCGAATGCCGGGCAAGCGCAGTACAGCGCAGTCGAGGGGGTGAGCTGCTCGAGCGTCGGTAACTGCACGGTGATCGGCACCTACGACACCCACTTCCGCGACGGGCTCGCATACTCCATCCAGGAGACCAACGGTGTCTGGGGTAGAGCCAACGCACTCGCCGCGCCTGCCCCCAGCAGCCTCGAGGTCGAGCTCTCGGTTGACTCGCTGCTGATCCCGGTAGGAAAGGACGCAACCGTCGCAGCGATCCGCCGGCTTGGCCGGTTCGAGCTTCCCTACGCCATCGTCAAGCCCGGCAAGCTGACCGTGACCTGGTTCTCCACGGAGACCAGCGCGACCACCAAGGGCAAGAGCAAGACGACAGCCTCAGTTCTCGTAGCCTCCGCCAGCGTCAACGACAAGGCAGCCGGCTACGGCAAGCTCGAGCTCCGGTTGACGCGAGCGGGCCGCAAGCTCTTCGCCGCAGGGGGCACGATCAAGCTGACCTCAAGCGCCGTCTTCAAGCCGGCAGGTGGGCGGACGGTCACCGAGACGCAGAGCTTCAAGCTCAAGTGAGCCGACCGCAGCACCCCCGCGTAGACTGAGGCGCGTGAGTCCACAGCGCCTCGCGATCGCTCAGGTGAGCCCGTTCGCCTGGGAGGCAAAGACCGAGGTGGGTGACTACCTCGCTCGCGTCTCCGATGAACTGGCAGCCCGCGGACATCGGGTCCTGGTGATCGCCCCGTCACTGTCGCCTGAGCTCGTCAGAGAGACGCGCAAGGCGCTGCGAGGCGACCCTCTGGCGCTGCTGGAGCGGGCCGACGGCAAGCCACTGGTGCTGGGTGTCGGTGAGGTGCTGCCGTTCGCGCCAAGTAAGCAGCGCGCGTCGTCACTACCGGTCGACGTGGCTCGCACCGTTGAGGAAGCGCTTGAGCTGCTGCCCCTGGACGTGGTCCACGTGCACGAGCCCTTCGCGCCGAGTGCCGCGAGCGTCGCGCTGCGAACCTCGCGGGCGCTGACCGTCGCGAGCTTCCATCAGCCGACCGAGCGCGTGCTCTCGACCCAACTCGGCCGGCCCATGGCGCAGCGACTGTTCAGCCGACTCGACGCGCGCACGGCCTCCTACCAGGCCACGCGCGAGCTGATGAATCGCTACTTCCCGGCGGACTACCGCGTGGTGCTGCCAGCCGGGCGGAAACTGCAGCGAGCCGACCCGCTCGACTCCACCTCCGGCCCCGCCCGGGGAACCGCTTCAGGCCTGCATCTGGTGCTGGTCGCCGAAGAGGAGCGGCTCGCCCTGCGCACGAGTCTGCGGGCGCTGCGGCTGCTGCCAACTGACTGCGCTTGGCGGGTCACGGTCTGGTCGTCACGGCCGCTGACAGCGCCGACGCTCAGCCACCAGCTCCGCGAGCGTGTGCGATTCGTCGACGCGGGAACCAGCGAACTCGACGCGGTGCTCGCCGAAGCCGACGCGGTGGTCCTCGGGTCCGAGGGAGTCCGCCCCACGCCGGGCGTGCTGGTCCGGGCGCTGGCGACCGGGGTGATCCCGGTCGCATCCGGCCTGCCGGTCTACGAGGAGTTGCTCGCGGAGGGGTCGCGAGGATTGGTCTACCCACCCGGCGACAGCCAGACGTTGGCGTCTCAGCTCTCGCGGCTGCTGACCGAACCTGGCCTTGTAGAGCAGCTGCGGGCCAACGCCGAGCCGTTCGCGAAGCAGCTCTCCGTCGGTCGCGTGACCGACGAGTTTGAGCAGGTCTATGCGGAGCTGGTGGCGCGCCGCCATGACCTGCGTCCGCGCAACGAGCCGGCCAGACGAGCCGTGGCCAACCGCCCGCTGATCGACGTTGACCTGCATATGCACACAGACCACTCCTACGACTGCGCCACGCCTGTTGAGGTGCTGCTGGCGGAGGCACGCGCCAAGGGGCTCGGCGCGATCGCCGTGACCGAGCACAACGAGATCTCCGGCGCCCTGGCGGCAGCCGAGCTGGCTGGCAAGGCAGGGATCAAGGTGATCGTCGGCGAGGAGGTCAAGACCGCGGAGCAGGGCGAGGTGATCGGCCTCTTTATCAAGCAGAAGATCCCGCGCGGGATGACGCTGCAGGAGACGATCGCCGAGATCAAACGCCAGGGCGGCATCGTCTACGTGCCGCACCCGTTCGACCGGATGCACTCGGTACCCGACTACAAACACCTGCTGGATGTGGTCGACGACATCGACGTGCTCGAGGTCTTCAACCCGCGAGTCGCGATCAGCGAGTACAACGAGGAGGCGGTCCGCTTCGCTGCCAAGTACCGGATCATCGCCGCGGCCGGCTCCGACGCGCACGTTCCGCAGGGCCTCGGGTCGGTTCGCATCCGGATGCGGGATTTTGACGGTCCTGACCAGTTTCTCGAGTCGCTGCGAGACGCTGACATCACCAGAAATCCGGCGAGCCTGTTCTACGTTCAGGCGCTTAAGTTCCTGCAAACAAAGGCAATGCCGGCCGGCGCACGGCGTGCCGCGAAGGAACGCCGGGTGCGGCGCATAGCACGCGGCAGCCGCTGATCGCGGCGGTTCGTTTCGCACGCAAGTCCTGATGCAGAGGCGCAAGTACTGATGCAGCGGCAAGGACAAGCGGTGCCCGCGTCCAATTCGAAGGCAATGCCAGCCACAGATGACGAGATCCGCGAGAAGTATCTGGAACGAGCCATCCGTGAACTGAACAACCTCTCCCGCGAAGTGCAGTCGTGTCCGCACTGCCCGCGTGGCCAGCTGATGCCGGTACTCGGCTCCGGCCACCCACAAGCAGAGATCTTCCTGATCAAGCACGCGGCTCGGCCCGCGGAGGTTGAAGAGGGCGTCGCCTTCTACGGCCGCACCGGCAACGCGCTGATGAAGTCACTCAAGCGGCTCAACATCGACCCGCTGGCGGTCTACGGCACGCTCTGCGTCAAGTGCCCGGTACTCGATCCGGTGATGGCCGATCCGGCCTGCATCGCGCGCCTGGCCGAAGAGCTGCTGATCGTCTCACCGAAGATGGTCGTGGTCATGGGACACGAAGCACTCGGGGTAGTGAACGACCTCGACATCGCGCTGCGTCGCGACCTCATCGAGACGCCCGGCACCCTGCAGTCGTTCACGCCTTCCGTAGAAGCGCTGTATGTCCCGAACATCGACGACTCCCTGGATGAGGAGGCCGCCAAGCGAGAGTTCTGGTCGGCCTTCCAGGCGTTGGGTCGTTGGTGGGACGATCTGCCGCCGTATTGATCGATGCCCGCCGACCGACGACGGATCGTTGCGATGGGCGGCGCCAGCTTTCTCTGGAGCCCGCACAACCCGCTGCTTGAGCAGCACATCCTCGCGTTGGCGCGCGACCGCGAGGGGCGCCCGGCAGGCGACCCGCGCGTCTGCTTCCTGCCGACTGCCAGTGCCGACAACGATGCCTACGTCGCACGGTTCTATCGGGCGTTCGCCGGGCTTGAATGCCGACCGACCGACCTGCGGCTCTTTGAACGTACCGTTGCGGACCTGGAGTCGTTCCTGCTCGAGCAGGACGTGATCTATGTCTGCGGTGGTAACACGGCCAACGCGCTGGCCGTGTGGCGAGCGCACGGAGTTGACACTGGGCTACGTAAGGCGTGGGAATCAGGCGTGGTGCTGAGCGGCTGGAGCGCGGGCATGATCTGCTGGTTCAAGGAGTCGACGACCGACTCGTTCAACCTCGGGCAACTGGCGCCGCTACACGATGGTTTGGGCTTTATCGAGGGCAGCGCCTGCCCGCACTACGACGGCGAGCCTGAACGGCGCCCGCTCTTTCAGAGGCTGATCGGTGAGGGCTCACTGGAAGATGGTTGGGCGGCGGATGACGGTGCCGCACTGGTCTTCGCCGGGACCGAGCTGCTCGAGGTTGTGAGCTCGCATCCAGCGGCCACCGCTTATCGCGTGCGGCGCAGCGGTGACGGCGAGGTCTCCGAGCAGCCCCTGCCGACGCGCTATCTCGGCTAGGGCGACCGGCGCCCCTCCCGGGGGAACTGACTGAGCGCAGACCGCCGCGCTTGGGTCGATTTCAGGTGTTAGCCGGTCGGCGCGGCTGCATAGGCGGCCGCGATCTCGGCCGCAAGGCGGCAGTTGCCGCGCACGATCTCAAGGTTCACGTCGACGCTCGTTCCCGAGGTGCGGGAATGGATGTAGTCGAGCAGGAAGGGAGTGATCTCCTTGCCGGTGACGGCGGCGGCCTGCGCTGCATCGAGCGCCTCGGCGAGCAGGCGGTCGTGGGTCTCGCGGTCAAGCTCGGCAGACTCGGGCAGGGGATTTGCGACGAGGATCCCGCCGGGCAGGCGCAGCGCATCGGCGGCTCGCATCACGGCCGCGACCTCGGCGCCGCTCGAAATCGAGAAATCGACCCGGATGCCGCTGTCGGCCAGCCAGAACGCCGGGAACTGGCGGGTCCCGAAGACCAACACCGTCACACTGAGGCTCTCCAGCCGCTCGAGCGTGGCGCGGATGTCGAGGATCGATTTGACGCCAGCCGAAACGACGGTGATGGGGCAGCTCCCAAGGATGCCAAGGTCGGCCGATTCGTCGAAGGTCTCACCGGCGTTGCGATGCACGCCCCCGATACCGCCGGTGGCGAAGACGCGAATCCCCGCCTGCGACGCGAGCAACGCTGTCGCCGCCACGGTGGTACCGCCGCTCGCACCCCGGGCTATCGCCACCGGCAGGTCCCGCGCGCTCAGCTTCAGCGCCGAGTCGGCTCCGGCGAGGGCCTCGAGCTGGTCCGACTCGACGCCGATCCGCACGACGCCGTCCAGAACCGCGATGGTCGCCGGGACGGCGCCGCTCTCGGTGACCGTGCGCTCAAAGTCCCTCGCCGCGGCGACGTTCTCAGGATGCGGCAGTCCGTGCGTGATGATCGTAGATTCGAGCGCTACCACCGGAGCGCCTTGGCTCAATGCCGCGGCGACGCGTCCGGACAGCACAACATGCTGAGATGAGCTGGTCATGGACACGGGAGCGAACCGTAGCGCAAGGCCATATCGGCCTCTGATCTGCACGATCGGAGATCTGATCCTCGATGTCGTGGTGCTGCCGAAGGCGCCGCTCGCGCCGGACGGCGACACACCGGCGACGATTCGCCTCTCCGCCGGCGGCCAGGCGGCAAACGTAGCCGCCTGGGCCAGCGCTCTGGGAGCTCGGAGCCGCCTGATCTGTGCTCGCGGGACCGACGAGGCAAGCGAGATCGCAACCGCCCAGCTTGAGCGCCACGGAGTTGAGATCTGTGGGCCGCTGATTGAGGGAGGAGGAGGCGTGGTCGTCTCCACGCGCGAGCCCGATGGCGCCAGGACGATGGCGTCGGATCCAGGTGTGGCGGCCCGCCTGGGGGCCGCCGCGCTCGATCCATCGTGGGTGCACGCAGCCGATGTCCTGCACGTCTCGGGCTACTGCCTGCTACGCGAGTCCTCCGCGGAGGCCGCCATCGCCGCCGCACGGCTGGCAGGTCGAGTGACGCTGGACCTGGCCTCGGCTCACGACATCGAGCTGTACGGCGCGGAGCGCTTCACGTCGATGGTGCGTTCGCTCGCGCCCGACCTTGTCTTCGCCAACGAGGCGGAGCGCGACGTCGTGCCAGCACTTGAGGCGAACTGGGTGATCAAGCGCGGCTCGCGCGGGGCGATCTTTCCGGAGGGCCAGTTCGCCGCCGGAGCCGTGACGGTCGTGGATACGACCGGCGCCGGTGATGCGCTCGCCGCCGGATATCTGGTCGGTGGCCCCGAGCTGGCGATCACCGCCGCAGCCCTGTGCGTGGAGCGCGTCGGCGCGATGCCGTCGAGCGCCGCGACGGCCTCTACCAGCAGCCCAGCGACCGCCTAGGAAGCTCAACTGCCGGGGGAGATTTATCCACATGTACATATGCAGGTCGTGATTCGATTGCGACTCTTGCCTACTCACAAAGGAGCGGCATGGCGACGATCGTCCGGGCGGCGATTTCACAGACGACGTGGACGGGTGACAAGGCTTCGATGCTGGACAAGCACGAGGGCTTCGCACGCGACGCGGCCACTCAGGGCGCGCAGGTGATCTGTTTCCAGGAGCTTTTCTACGGCCCCTACTTTGGGATCACCCAGGACAAGAAGTACTACCGCTACGCCGAGCCGGCCGACGGGCCGATCGTGCAACGGTTCGCGGCGATCGCCCGGGAGCTTTCAATGGTGATGGTGCTGCCGATCTACGAGGAGGCGGCCACCGGCATCTATTACAACACCGCGGTCCTGGTCGACGCCGACGGGACCGTGCTGGGCAAGTACCGCAAAAACCATATTCCGCACGTGGAGAAGTTCTGGGAGAAGTTCTACTTCCGGCCGGGCAACCTCGGGTATCCGGTGTTCGACACCGCGGTGGGCAGGGTCGGGATGTACATCTGTTACGACCGGCACTTTCCCGAGGGCTGGCGCGAACTCGGCCTCAATGGTGCCCACATGGTGTTCAACCCGAACGCGACAAAGCCGGGGCTCTCGAATCGGCTGTGGGAGATCGAGCAGCCCGCTGCGGCAGTCGCCAACGGTTACTTCGTGCTGGCGCCGAACCGCGTCGGGCTCGAGGACAACGAGTACGGCGCCGACGCCGTCAACTTCTATGGCAGCTCCCAGGTCGTCGATCCGCGTGGCAACTACGTCGGCGCGCTCGGTTCAGGTGAGCACGAGGAGCTGTTGATCCGTGACCTGAACATGGACCTGGTCCAGGAGATGCGCGACGACTGGCAGTTCTACCGTGACCGCCGTCCTGACTCCTACACCGCGATCCCGGCACCGTGAGCACGGTCCTGATCCGCGGCGGCACGGTCGTCAGCACCACCGGGCGAGTCGCCGCCGACGTCCTGGTCGACGGCGAGCGGATCGTCGCCCTGATCACTCCGGGGACTGAGCCGCTCGGGCCGATCACCGCCGACACCACGATCGACGCCACCGGCAAGTACGTCTTCCCAGGCGGAGTCGATGCGCACACCCACATGGAGATGCCGTTCGGCGGCACCTACGCCTCGGACACGTTCGAAACCGGTACGCGTGCGGCCGCCTGGGGCGGTACCACCACGATCATCGACTTCGTCGTGCAGTACCAGGGCCAGCGGGTGATGGACCAGTACGCGGAGTGGCATGAGAAGGCGGCCGGAAACTGCGCGATCGACTACGGCTTCCACCAGATCCTCTCTGACGTACAGGACGAGTCGCTGCAGGCGATGGACGAGCTGGTCGCCGAGGGCGTCACCAGCTTCAAGCTGTTCATGGCCTACAAGGGCGTGCTGTTTTCGGACGACGGCCAGATCCTGCGCGCCTTCCAGAAGGGCGCCAGCAACGGCGCGATGATGATGATGCACGCCGAGAACGGTGCGATCATCGATGTGCTCGTCAAGCAGGCACTGGAGGCGCACAACACCTCGCCCTACTGGCACGGGATCACGCGGCCATGGCAGGCCGAGGAGGAGGCCACCCACCGCGCGATCATGATCGCCGACATCACCGGCGCGCCGCTGTACGTCGTACATGTGTCGGCCAAGCAGGCGGTCGAGCAGATCGCCGCGGCACGCGACCGCGGCATGAACGTATTCGGCGAGACCTGCCCGCAGTATCTCTATCTCTCCCTGGAGGAGCAGCTCGCGGCGGTATCGGAGGAGTGGGGTGAGCTAGAGGGGGCGAAATGGGTCTGCTCAACGCCGCTGCGCTCCCGCCACGAGGGACATCAGGACCACATGTGGCAGAGCCTGCGGACCAATGACATCCAGATGGTCTCCACTGACCACTGCCCCTTCTGCATGAAGGAGCAGAAGGAGATGGGGCGTGGCGACTTCTCGAAGATCCCCAACGGCATCGGCTCGGTCGAGCACCGCATGGACCTGATGTACCAGGGCGTCGCCACCGGCAAGATCTCCCTGGAGCGGTTCGTGGAGTTGACCTCCACGACCCCGGCGCGGATGTTCGGGCTATACGGACGCAAGGGCGTGATAGCTCCCGGTGCCGACGCTGACATCGTCGTCTATGACCCGTCCGGCCACACGTCGATCGGCGTCGACAAGACCCACCACATGAACATGGACTACTCCGCGTGGGAGGGATTCGAGATCGATGGCCACGTCGATGTGGTCCTCTCGCGTGGCACCGTGATCGTCGATGAGCGCGGCTACGTCGGCAAGGCCGGGCACGGCCAATACCTCAAGCGCAGCCTCTCCCAGTACCTGATCTGAGCGCGCAGATGGATTTCGGATTGGTACTACAGGCCGACCCGCCGCCGTGGCGCCTGGTGGCGCTCGCCAAGCGCGCCGAGGAGTACGGCTTCAGTCATGTCTGGACGTTCGACTCTCACCTGCTGTGGATGGAGCCGTACGTGCTCTACAGCCAGATGCTGGCCGAGACCAGGCGGCTCACCGTAGGGCCGTTCGTCACCAACCCGGCGACCCGCGACTGGACCGTGACGGCGAGCCTGTTCGCAACGCTCAACGAGATGTACGGCAACCGCACGATCTGTGGGATCGGTCGCGGCGATTCGGCGGTGCGGGTGCTGAACGGCAAGCCCTCGACCGTGCGTGAGATGCGAGATGCCACGCACGTGATCAGAGAGCTTGCCAACTGCCGGTCGGTCTCTGTCAACGGGTCGGAGCTGCGCTTTCCGTGGGCCAAAAGCTCTCGGCTAGAGGTGTGGATCGCCGCCTACGGACCGCTCGCGCTGACGGCGGCCGGAGAGGTTGGGGACGGTTACATCCTGCAGTTGGCCGATCTNNCGCGATCAAGTTCTGTGTCGCGGCCCCCGCCTACGTCACGGACGGGTCGCCGGCCGCTCTCGCCCACGCCCGCGAGCAGTGCCGCTGGTTCGGCGGCATGGTCGGAAACCACATCGCCGACATCGTCAAGCGGTACGGCGCGGATGGAGCCGTACCGCAGGCACTGACCGACTACATCGCCGGCCGCGAGGGCTACGACTACAACGAGCACGGCCGCGCCGGCAACACCCATACGGCTTTCGTGCCCGATGAGATCGTCGACCGCTTCTGTGTCCTGGGCAGCATCGAGCAACAGGTCGCCAAGCTGCAGGCGCTGCGCGAGTTGGGCGTCGATCAGTTCGGGCTCTACCTGCAGCACGACAGCAAGGACGCGACGCTGGCGGCGTATGGCGACCACGTGATCCCGCTGGTCAACGCGCCCGAGGTGGCCAAGATCTGAGCGATCAGATTGGACTCGCTGTGTTAGGTCTGGGTAAGCTCGCGCTATTACTCCATCTGGCCATATACGACCGTCTCGGCGCGCCGTAGGTTGCACGCTTCTCGATAGCAAAAGGAGGGCTTAGTGAAGATTTTTATGAGGTTGTCGGTTGCGGCTGCGCTTGTGGCGGCACTGACAGCATTGTCGATCGGGGCCGCCGGAAGCTCGGCTTCCACGACGGCGGCTTCGAAGTTCACGTTGGGCATCGTCGCTGACACCGGTGGGCTCAACGACCACGGCTTCAACCATCTCGCCTACGAGGGCCAGCTGGAGGCCAAGGCGAAGCTGGGTGTCAAGATCCAGACCCTGCAGGCCACGTCGAGCGCGGACTACGTCCCGTATCTGACGAAGGAGGCCGAGGACGGTGACAACCTCGTTGTCGCCGTCGGTTTCGACTTCATTACCGCGCTCGGTCAGGTCGCGAAGGAGTTCCCGAAGACCAAGTTCGCGATCATCGACACGCCCGCGGACGCGATCGCCGGCAAGCCGAAGAACGTCGAGGGCCTGACCTTCGAGTCGCAGCAGTCGGGGTATCTGGTCGGTTACCTATCAGGCCTGGTATCGAAGGCCAAGGGTTACACGACCATCTCCAGCGTCGGCGGTCAGGACATCCCGTCGGTTGAGAGCTACATCGCCGGCTACCAGGCCGGCGGCAAGGCCGCAGACCCGAGCCTGAAGTTCCTCAACGCCTACTCGGATGACTTCGCCGACCAGGCCAAGTGCGAGACGATCGCCGACAACCAGATCGGTGAGGGCAGCAAGATCGTCTTCCAGGTCGCCGGTGGCTGTGGCCTCGGCGCCTTGCAGGCCGCTAAGCAGAAGGGCGCCTACGGGATCGGTGTTGATGCGGACCAGAGTTATCTGGGCTCCTACATCCTCACCTCCGCGCTCAAGAAGGTCGACGTGGCGGTCGAAGCCGCAACCGCGAGCCTGCTGAAGGGCAAGTTCGACGCCGGTGGCGACATCGTCAACTCCGTCGCGACCGGCGGCACCGGCTACGGCGTTCTCGACGCGGAGGGCAAGAAGTTCGCGGGTCAGCTCGCGAAGGTCCTGGCCGAGATCAAGAGCGGCAAGATCAAGAACATCCCGGTCACCGTCAAGTAGGCGCTGGGACGGATCCCTCAAGCCAGTGAAGGATCGCTGTGACGGATAAGCCCGCAGTTCTCGAGTTGCGGGCTATCACCAAGAAGTTCGGCCCGGTCGTCGCGAACGACCGGGTCGACTTCGACCTGCGTGCCGGTGAGGTCCATGCCTTACTCGGCGAGAACGGCGCCGGCAAATCAACCTTGATGTCGGTGTTGTATGGGCTCTATAGCCCCACCTCCGGGGAGATCCTGGTGGACGGCAAGCCTGTCAGCATCAACTCCCCGAACGACGCGATCGACCTGGGGATCGGCATGGTGCACCAGCACTTCATGTTCATCCCGGTGATGACGGTTGCCGAGAACATCGTGCTCGGCAACGAGCCCGTGAAGGCCGGCGCTGTAAGACCGGTCGGCATCCTCGACCGCCGCACCGCGAGCAGTCGCGTCCAGGAGCTCTCCGACCGCTACGGGCTCGCAATCGACCCGGACGCCCGGATCGAGGATGTGAGCGTCGGCATGCAGCAGCGCGTCGAGATCCTCCGCGCGNNCGCCTGAAAGAAGACGGCACCGCGATCATCTTCATCTCACACAAGCTCGGAGAGGTGCTGACCATCGCCGATCGCGTGACCGTGCTGCGCCGCGGCAGGTCGATGGGCACCGTGCCACGTTCCGGCGCTACCGAGCAGTCGCTGGCCCGGATGGTGGTCGGACGTGACGTGATCTTCCGGGTCGAGAAGCAGAGCGCCAAGCCGGCGGGGCCGATCCTCACCGTTGAGGATCTGCGCGTGCTCGATGACCGTGGCCTCGACGCGGTCCGCGGCGCGACGCTGACTGTGCGCGCCGGCGAGATCGTCGCCCTGGCCGGCGTCGACGGCAACGGCCAGAGCGAGTTGGTGCAGGCGATCACGGGCATCCGCCCCCCGGTTGGTGGACGGATCGAGGTGGACGGAGTCGACGTCACAGGTCGCGGGGTCCGCGCCGCCGGGACCGCGGGCATAGCTCACATCGCCGAGGACCGTCACCGCATCGGCCTCGTGCTGCCGTTCACGCTCGCCGAGAACCTCGCACTTCGCCGCTACCGCGCCGCTCCGCTGAGCCGCTTTGGATGGCTCAACCCGAAGGCGTTCTTCACGCTGGCTAAACGCCTGCTCGGGGCCTTCGACGTACGGGGCGGCGATCCCGGAACGCCCGCGGCAGCGCTCTCCGGCGGCAACCAGCAGAAGCTCTGCATCGCCCGCGAGATCGACTCGGACCCCAAGCTGCTGGTCGCGCACCAGCCGACCCGCGGGCTGGACGTCGGCGCGATTGAGTTCGTTCACAGCCAGCTGATCGAGCAGCGGGACGCCGGCAAAGGGGTCCTGCTGGTCTCGCTCGAGTCTGAAGAGGTCAGGTCCCTGGCCGACAGGATCCTCGTGATCTACGAGGGCCGGATCGTCGCCGAGTTCCCACCGGACGCGAGCGAGGAAGAGCTCGGCATCGCGATGACCGGCGGTACAGTGGCCGCGGCATGAAGCTCCCCCCGAGCGTTTCGCGTACCGGACGGGCGCTGCTGGTACCGCTGACCACGGTGGTCATCGCGTTTGTCGTGGCCGGGCTTGTGATGGGGCTGACAGGCACCAACCCGTTCAAGACGTACGTATCGATCTTTGATGGCACCGGCTTGAACTGGCTCTTTCCTTGGGTCGGCGGTCAAACGCGGACGATCGCCTCCCAGGACCTCCAGCAGACGCTGGTGGCAACCGCGCCGCTGATCCTCACTGGGCTGGCGGTCGCATTCGCGTTCCGGGCTGGGCTCTTCAACATCGGCGCCCAGGGCCAGTACACGGTCGGCTCGGTCCTCGCGATCTGGGTCGGGACCTCGTTCACCCACATGAATCCGGTGCTGCACATCGTCGCTTCGATCGTCGCGGCAGCGCTGATCGGCGGAGCCTGGGCCGCGCTCGCCGGTTGGCTGAAGGCGGTCGTCGGCACTCACGAGGTGATATCGACGATCATGCTCAACTGGATCGCGATCTGGGTCGCGACCTATCTCTTCCAGGAGAACGGGCCGCTCCAGGGCAAGCAGGCTCTGGGGAACCCGGTCTCCAACACGCTTCCCAACAACGTGCACCTTCCGGTGTTCTGGGGCAACCCCGCCCTCCAGGGCCTGGACGTCGGCATCTTTATCGGGCTGGCAGCGGCAGTGGTGTTCTGGGCGATCATGAACCGCTCGACACTCGGCTATGAGGTGCGCGCGGTCGGACACAACCCCGACGCCGCGCGCGGCGCCGGGATCAACGTCGCGCGCAACTACGTGGTCACGATGGCGATCTGCGGCGCCTTCGCCGGCCTCGCGTCATCTGTGGACGTCCTGGGCTGGCAGTTCCAGGTCTCGACCGCAGACATCTCCGGGTCGCAGGTCGGCTTCCTGGGTATCGCGGTGGCGCTGCTCGGTCGCAACACGGCGATCGGCACGGTCGCCGCGGCGCTGCTGTTCGGCGCCCTCGAGACCGGCACAGCCGCCGACAACATCAACGCGAGCGTGATCAACCCGGAACTCGCCCCTCAGCTCACGCTGATCATCGAGGGCCTGGTCGTGCTCTTGGTCTCGACCGACCTGATAGCGGTCAGACTGCTCGGGCTGCCGCGAAGACTCGGCTTGGGCAGACCGGAGCCGGGCGCCGACCTGGCCCAGGCGCTCGAGCCCGATGACGCGGCGGCGCAGGCCGCGGCAGTTGAGGGCTTCGACGCCGGACCCGCGACAACCGGCCTATGACAACCGTGACGAAGCAGCCCCCGCGCGTTGCCGCGCCCACGACGAAGCAGATCGGAATCGTCGCGGTCGTGCTGGCGGCGATCGCCTGGGTCCTGACGCTGCCGCCGATCATGGCCCGAACCCCGGTGCCTTCGATCGTGCTCGGCGTGACCGCCGCTGTGATCGGTGTCGCCGTGCTGCGGGACAGCAACCACCGGCGGCTGGGCGGCGTGACAGTCGCTATCGGTCTGATCGCAATTCCACTGGCGATCGCGATGACCAACCAGACGTCGGCGAACGTGCGCGAGGTGTTCACCTGGTCGGCTGTGGTCGCGTCAGGGCTGACGTTCGCGACGCCGCTGATCTGGGCAGCGCTCGGCGGGATCATCTCGGAGCGCAGCGGCGTCGTCAACGTCGGCCTCGAGGGCATGATGTTGGTGGGCTGCTATTTCGGCATTTTCGGCGCCGACGTCTGCAGCAGCTGGGTGCTCGGAATGCTGATCGGCATGGCCTCAGGAGGACTGCTGGGGCTGCTGCACGCCTACTTCTCAATCCATCTAAGGGCCAACCAGGTCGTCTCCGGGGTCGCAATCAACCTGCTGGCCACCGGCATCACCGGTTACCTGTTCGTCGCGCACTACGGTGACAACGGCACCCCCGGCACGCTGCCGCAGGTCCCGAACGTGACGTTGCCGGTGATCGACCACATCACCTTCCTCGACGACGCGGTGGGGCGCCAAACCAACCTGCTGACATGGGTGGGTCTGCTGCTGGTGCCGGTCGTCTGGTGGTACCTCTTCCGCACACGCGCGGGCCTGCGGCTACGCGCCATCGGCGAGCAGCCCCGCGCCGCCTCGACGGTCGGCCTCAAGGTCGTCGCCACACGCTACGGCGCTGTCGTCACGTCCGGAATGCTCGCCGCATTGGGCGGCGTCTACCTCTCCGACGGCTTCGACGGCTCCTTCAACTTCGACATGACCGACGGCCGCGGCTTCATCGCGCTGGCCGCCGTCATCTTCGGCAAGTGGAATCCGTTCGGCGCGCTGGCGGCGACGATTCTGTTCGGCTTCTCGACCGCGCTCGCGTACCGTCTGCAGACGTTCTCGCAGACGCTCGGCACCCTCTTCCAGGCGCTACCTTACGTACTCACCCTGATTGCCGTGGCAGGACTGATCGGGCGCTCGCGCCCGCCGGCCGCGTCGGGTATCCCCTACGTGAAGGAGTAGAGAGCGGCTAAATGCCGGTTACGCGCCTTTCGATCACGAGCCTGGTCGACACCGGTGAGCGGCTCAGCGACGAGGTGGAGCTCTACCAGCGCACGTACTCGACGCTGTTGCGATCGAGCGGTGAGACACGCTTGCGAGTGCTTGAGCCCTCGCACCGCGCGATGGGATCGAGCCTGCACTCACTGGCGGACAGCGAGGAGCTCGACCTCGGCGCCTTTCTGTACTGCGTGAGCCGCCTGCCGGAGGCGATCGCCGGCGCGAAGCTGGTGGTGATGGGTCAATCGGTGGAGGCGCTCGCCGGTGGCGGCCTCGATGTCGCCGACTGGCAGGACGCCGAAGCGCCGGCGCGGCGCCGGCGCTGGCATGTCGGCCCTGCCGGCACGCTGGCAGTGCTGCTGGCGAGCGTCTCTGACGTCGACGACCTGGTCCCGACCCTGGTCGCCTACCAGATCGAATGGAACAAGATCCGGCTGAGAGCGCGCGGCGCGGCCTCCGAACTGGGTGCCGCGCCTACGCCCGAGAGCTGCGCGCGGCTGCTCGGCGGCAGCGTCGAGGACTGGGAGCGGCTGCGTGAGGCGTGGGGCGCAGACTTCGCGGAACGCCTGAAACTGATCCGCGACGAGCACCTCTCACTACGCCTGCGCATGATCGGCGGAACCAACACCGGATACGCGCGCATGACGCGACGCTGGTGGTCACCGGTGCATGCCGAGCTCGACCTCGGTGAGCGTGGCAGCGCTGTTACTGGCTTGCCGGCCAGTAACAGCGGCGATAGCCCCCTGTACTTCGTCTCCTCCAACGCGCACAGCCTGGTCAACATCGCGACCGGGCTTGCGCGGCAACGTGAACACGAGCTGGTCGAGTTCGTGAAGACGCTGCCCGCCGACGACATCCTGCGTGAGGAGCTCACCGCCTTTCGCGAGGGAGAGACGGAGGGCTCATGGGAGAACTTCCTGTACTTCGTCGGGCGCCAGTACTTCAGCTCGCGCGGCGGCGAGGGCGCGGAGCTGCGGCGCGCGGCGGAGGCTGCACATGGGGTCAAGCACCTGACCAGCACCACGGCACTGCGAGTCCCGGCGCAGATCATCCCGCTGAGGACGCTGAGCACCGAGTCACTCGACCCGCGCCTGGGCGAGGTCGACGCGGATGCGCTGGCGGCAAGCCGCGCAAGGATCGTCAACATCGACTACCCGCTCGGCGTGGCCGCCTACAACATCCTTCGCGAGATCGCCGTGGATAGTGCCGCGCTGCGCGGCGTCTATGTGCTCGGCAAGGCGGCCACTCTGAACGCGGACGTCGGCGACGTGCTGATCTCGAGCGTCGTGCACGACGAGCATTCGGGCTCCACCTACTGGCTCGACAACGCCTTCAGCGTCGACGACCTGGCCCGCGATCTGCGCTTCGGAAACGGGCTCGACAACCAGCGGGCGGTGACGGTCAAGTCGACCTTCCTGCAGAACCGCGCCTACCTTGACTTCTACTACCGCGAGGCGTTCACGGTCGTCGAGATGGAGGCCGGCCCCTTCTGCAACGCGGTCTACGAGATCGCCGANNACGCTCGGCGCCCGCGGCCTCTCGTACTACGGCATGGACTCGACCTACGCGTCATCGCTGGCGATTCTGCGTCGCATCCTGAGGCTCGAGGGTATCCTCGCGGCCTGACGCTCGCGCTTTGCCATGCCGCGCGCATTTGTGATCGTGATGGACGCCTGCGGAGTCGGCGCGCTGCCCGACGCGGAGCTCTACGGCGACGCCGGGTCGGACACGCTCGTGCGCGTGGCTGAGCTGGCCGGCGGGCTGGACCTGCCGGTGCTCGGGTCGCTCGGGCTCGGTTCAATCGTTGCGCTCGAGGGCGTTCCGCCGGCGGCGACGCCGGTACTGCACGGGCGCCTGGCGCCGCTCGGGCCTGGCAAGGAATCGGTCACCGGCCACTGGGAGATGATGGGGGTCGTGCCGGCCGCGGCACTGCCCACCTACCCGAACGGCTTCCCGGATCAGCTTGTCAGCGAGCTCGAGCAGGCAACCGGCGAGCGCTTTTGCTGCAACAGGCCCTACAGCGGCACGCAGGTGCTTGTCGACTTCGGCGAGCGGCATCTGCGCACGCGCGAGCTGATCCTGTACACCTCAGGCGACTCGGTCTTGCAGATAGCGGCGCACCACAAGGTGCTGGACGAGCCGTCGCTGTACCGCGTTTGCGTGGCTGCTCGTGAGGTGATGAGCGGTGAGCACGCTGTGGGTCGCGTGATCGCGCGCCCGTTCACCGGTGTGCCCGGAGCGTTCGTACGCACCACCGGGCGCCACGACTACTCACTGGTCCCGCCCGCTCGCTCGTACCTCGACGAGCTTGGCGATGCGGGCGTCACGGTCCATGGGGTCGGCAAGATCAGGGACCTCTTCGCGGGTGTCGGAGTGGATGTTTCGCACCCCGGCACGACAAATCCGCAGGCGATCAACTCGACGACGGAGCTGGTCCGCTCGCTCGAGTCGGGCTTTGTGTTCGTGAACCTCGTCGATACAGATCAGATCTTCGGCCATCGCCACGACGTGCGGGGCTTCGCCGGCGCGCTGCATGCGATCGATAACGCCGTGGCCGAGTGGCTCGAGCTGCTGCATGACGACGACCTGCTGATCCTGACCGCCGACCACGGCGTCGATCCGACCTCGGGCCACACCGATCACACTCGCGAGTACTCACCGCTGCTGGCGCGCTTCGGCGGTGACGGTGGTCGCCGGCATGACGGCCTGCTGGCTGACATCGGCGCCAGTGTGCTGCGCTGGCTCACCGGGCGTGACGCACCGGCGCTACCGGGTCAGTCGTTCGTCTGAGCTGTGTGTTGCGCGGGCGCGATGCCGGCTAGGCGCCCACGGGATGCCAGGCGGTCTTCAGCTCCGTGACCGCCGCGAGCCGCTCGAGTGAGTCCTCGACGGCGAGCTCGTACGAGCTAGCAGCGGCGTGGTGGCTGGTGCGCTTGATCGTTTCCGCCGCGAGCTTGTCGAGCTCGGTGCCGAGCGCCGGTTCTCCTGAGGCGTCGACGATCGCGTTCAGGTCTCGATGGGCACCGAGCGCCGGAACCAGCTCGCCGCGCCGACCCGAGAGCAGGTTGACGACGCCCCCGGGGATGTCGGAGACCCCGAGCACCTCGGCGAGGTCGAGCCCCGCAAGCGGCCGTGACTCCGACAGGATCGCAACGACCGTATTGCCCGCGGCCAGCGCCGGCGAGACCTCGGCCACAAGCCCTAGCAGGGCCGGCGCATCGGGCGCGACGACACCGACGACGCCGGTCGGCTCAGGTAGCGAGAACGACAGGAACGGCGCTGCCACCGGGTTGATGGCGCCAAGTACGCCCTGGAGCTTGTCTGTCCATCCGGCGTAGTGCAGCAGCACGTCGACAGCGGCGTCAACCTCCGCCTCGGCCTGCGATGAGTCGCTGCCGGCGTCGGTCAGGACAGCGATCAGCTGCGCGCGGCGCGACTCGAGCGCTTCGGCGGCGCGGTACAGGATCTGCCCGCGGTTGTAGGCGGTCCGCTTGGCCCACGGCTCTGCGGCACGGCGCGCGGCCGCTACTGCGTCGCGCACATCCTTGCGCGATCCGCGTGGGATGTTGAAAACGCCGACGGTGTCCGAGCGACCCGACTCCGAGCGCACGAAGGCGCCGCCGATCCAGAGCTTGTAGGTCTTGCGCACGGGCAGGCGGTCCATGACTACCTGACGACCTTGAGATAGGGCCGCAGCCCGGCGGATCCGCCCTCGCGCCCGAATCCCGATTCCTTGTAGCCGCCAAACGCCGCAGTGGGGTCAAAGTGGTTGTAGGTGTTCTGCCACACGACGCCGGCGCGCAGCGCAGCCGCCACCTCAAACGCCTTGGCTCCCTTGTCGGTCCAGATCCCGGCGGCAAGCCCGTAGCGGGAGTTGTTGGCCTTCTCTATCGCCTCCGCCTGCGTGCGGAAGCTGAGCACCGAGACAACCGGCCCGAAGATCTCCTCCTCCGCGATCCTGTGTGCGGGAGAGACCTCGGTGAACAGGGTCGGCGCGAACCAGTAGCCGCGCTCCGGCAGCGAGCAGGCGACGCTGCGACGGGTCGCGCCCTCCTCCTCCCCGGCGGCGACCAGCGTCTCGATCCGCTCGAGCTGCTCGGCCGAGTTGATCGCCCCGACGTCGGTGTTCTTATCGAGTGGATCACCGATTCGCAGCCTGCCCATGCGTGTCCAGAGCTTCGCGATCAGCTCGTCGTGCACGCTCTCCTGGATCAGCAGCCGCGAGCCGGCACAGCAGACATGGCCCTGGTTGAAGAAGATCCCGTTGACGATGCCCTCGACCGCCTGGTCGAGGGCCGCATCTTCAAAGACGATGTTCGCCGACTTGCCGCCGAGCTCAAGCGTCAGCTCGACGCCGCGTCCCGCCAGCTCGGTCTGGATCTCGCGCCCGACAGCCGTGGATCCGGTGAAGGCAATCTTGTCGAGGCCGGGCGAGCGGACCAGCGCCGCGCCGACAGCTCCGTCTCCGGGCAGGATCGAAACCACGCCGGCCGGCAGTTCCGCCTCTTGGCAGATCTCGGCCAGCAGCAGCGCTGTCAGCGGCGTGGTCTCGGCGGGCTTGAGGATCGCCGTGTTACCGCAGGCAAGCGCCGGAGCGAGCTTCCATGCGGCCATCAGCAGCGGGAAGTTCCACGGCACGATCTGCCCAACCACGCCAAGCGCTGCCACGTCGCGCGCAACCATCCCGTAGCGCAGCTTGTCCGCCCATCCGGCGTAGTGGAAGAAGTGCGCGGCCGCCAGCGGGATGTCCACGTCGCGCGACTCGCGCAGCGGCTTGCCGCCGTCGAGCGTCTCGACCACCGCCAGCTCACGCGCCCGCTCCTGGATCAGCCGCGCGATCCGGAACAGGTACTTGCCGCGCTCACGGTCGGGCAACGCAGCCCAGCGCGGTTGGGCCGCGCGCGCGGTCTCGATCGCCCGCTGCACGTCTTGCGGCCCGGCCCACGCCACCTCGGTGATCGTCTCCTCCGTGGCCGGGTTGATGGTCGGCTCGTATCGCGCTTGCGCCGGCTCGCAGAAGGCACCGTCGATGAACAGGCCGTAGCGCTCCGAAAGCCGTAGGTGGTCGGTGGCCTCCGGCGAAGGCGCGTAGTCCCAGACGATCGATGCGCGGGGTTCGACGCTCATTCGCGCGAAAAGTCCTCGCTGCGGCCGTAACGGCCGGACTCGGTCTTCGCGTATTGCATCAGCAGATCGTTCAGCACGGACGAGGCGCCGATCCGGAAACGCTCAGGCGTCAACCAGTCATCGCCCAGCGTCTCCTTGACCATCACCAATCGGTGCAGTGCGGCTTTGCTCGTGGAAACACCACCGGCCGCCTTGAAGCCAACGATCCGTCCGCTCCGGTCCAGGTAGTCACGGATCGCCTCCAGCATCACCAGGCAGACGCCCGGGGTCGCGCCCGACGCGGCCTTGCCGGTCGAGGTCTTGATGAAGTCGGCGCCGGCCTCCATCGCGAGCATCGAGGCGTGCCGCACATGGTCGTAAGACCCCAGCTCGGCGGTCTCAAGAATCACCTTCAGGTGCGCGTCGCCGCATGCGTCCTTGATCCTCGAGACCTCACGCATGACGCGAAGATCGTCACCGGCGAGGAACGCCTCGCGCGAGATCACCATGTCGATCTCATCGGCTCCGGCTGCGACCGCATCCTCGGTGTCACGCAGCTTCGCTTCAAGTGAGACCTGGCCGGCCGGGAAGCCGGTCGCGACCGACGCGGTCTTCACACCACTGCCGGCGAGCGCCTCGCGGGCGACCGTCACCAACGCCGGATAGACGCAGATCGCCGCAACCGACGGGATCTCCGGCATCGCCGGGGCGGGACAGACAGCCTTGGCGCAAAGCTGCCGCACCTTGCCGGCTGTGTCAGCGCCTTCGAGCGTCGTCAGGTCAAGCATGGACACCGCCAAGCGGATCCCCTGCTGCTTCGCGGTCGTCTTGATCGACCGTGCGCCGAGCGCCGCGGCGCGCTCCTCGACCCCAACGCGGTCAACGTGTGCCAGCTGGCGGCTCATCAGGCATCCGAGGCTAGCTCACCTCGATGGGCGTTTCCAGATTCCGGACCACCGGACCCAGCTCCTGCGGCGGCGACTCGGCAGGTGGTCCCGTCTCCAGATAGCCTGAGCCGAAGTGCGCCGAGTGCTCGTCTTCTGTGGATCAAGCCCCGGGCGGCTGCCTGCCTACACGGAAGCCGCCGCGGCACTCGGCCGGGAACTGGCGAGGCAGGAACTCGGCCTGGTCTACGGCGGTGCCGCCGTGGGCACGATGGGCGTACTGGCCGATGCCGCACTCGGCGGCGGCGCTGAGGTGATCGGAGTGATCCCGCGCACGCTGGTGGAGAAGGAGGTCGCCCACAACGGTCTCAGCGACCTGCGTGTGGTGGAGACCATGCATGAGCGCAAGGCACAGATGGAGTCGCTTGCGGACGGCGTGATCGCACTGCCCGGCGGTTTCGGGACGCTGGACGAGCTGTTCGAGATCCTGACCTGGGCACAGCTCGGCCTGCACAACAAGCCGGTCGGTCTGCTTGACGTGGAGGGCTACTGGGAGCAGCTGCTGGCATTCATCGACCACATGGTTGTGGAGCGTTTCCTGCACTCAGCTCAGCGGGATGCGCTGCTGGTGGCGCGGCAGCCTGGCGAGCTGCTGGCGCAGATGACGGACTATCAGCCGCCGGTGCTCGAAAAATGGCTTGATCGTGAGCAGAGCTGATCGCTCAGAGCGTGCCGAACACCCGGTCACCGGCATCGCCCAGGCCGGGGCGGATGTAGGCGTTCTCATCGAGGCCGCGATCGACTGCGGCGGTCCAGATCTTCACGTCGGGGTGGTTTTCGGCGACCGCCTGGATGCCCTCGGGCGAGGACACCAGGCAGACCAGCTCGAGGCGTTGCGCTCCGGCACCCTTCAGGTGCTGCAGCGCGTTCACGGCGCTGCCCCCGGTGGCGAGCATCGGGTCGAGCAGAAATACGCGCGCCTCGCCCAAGCCCGCCGGCAGCCGCGAGTAGTAATCGATCGGCGTGTGTGCGGTTTCGTCGCGAGCCATGCCGAGGTGCCCGACGCGCGCGTCGGGCAGCAGCCGCAGGAAGCCATCGACCATGCCCAGGCCCGCGCGCAACACCGGAACCACCACGACCTGCTCTGACAGCCGGGCGCCGTGCGTGGTCTCAAGCGGCGTCTCAATCTCCGTGTCCGCCACTGGAAGCTCGCGGGTCGCTTCGACCGCCAGGATCGCGGCGCACTCGAACAGCGCGTGGCGGAAGTCCGGAAACGCGGTGTTGCGGTCACGCAGCACGGTCAGCCGATCGGCCAGGACGGCGTGCTGCACGACGGTCAGTTGCGGCGCCATGCGCGAATCCTAACGGCGAGCGCGCCGTTAGGATTCGACCATGGCGGACGACCCGCAGGAGCTGCTGACGGCCGCTGGCGCGGTGATGCGCCACGCCCACGTGCCGTATTCGGGCTTCAGCGTCGGCGCCGCGCTTCGCGGTCAGGGTGGGGCGATCCACGCCGGCGCGAACGTGGAGAACGCCTCCTACTCCCAAACGCAGTGCGCCGAGGCCTCCGCCATCGGCGTGATGGTGGCTGCCGGCGAGACGCGCATCACGGCAATCGCGATCGTTGCCGAAAAGCTTGAGCACTGCCCACCGTGCGGTGGCTGTCGCCAGCGTCTCTCTGAGTTCGCCGCTGCCGACACGCCTGTGTACCTCGGCCGTCCCGGCTCCGAACCGCTGAGGACCACGCTCGGAGAACTGCTGCCGCTCGCGTTCGGGTCCGGGGCGCTCAGCTCGTGAGCGAGGCGTTCCGGCCGCACGTCGGCGTCATCCTCGGCTCAGGCCTCGGCGCCGTCGCCGAGGCCGTCGAGGACCCACAGATCATCGGGTACGAGCAGCTCGCCGGCTTCCCGCGGCCGACGGTTCAGGGTCACGCCGGACAGGTAATCCAGGGCACCATCGCCGGCGTCCCCGTCGCCATGCTCCAGGGACGTGCGCACCTCTATGAGGGCGGCCCGATCGACGAGCTGCGAGCCCCGGTGCGCTGGCTGAAGGCGGCGGGCGCGGAGATTCTGATCCAGACCAACGCGGCCGGCTCGCTGCAGCCAGACGTTGGCCCCGGGCGGCTGATGGCGATCACCGACCACATCAACCTGACCGGCACCAATGTCCTGATCGGCCCCAACGACGACAGCATCGGGCCGCGTTTCCCCTCGATGGGGAAGGCCTATGACCCGGCGCTACTCACGGAGCTACGGATTGCTGCCGCCGAGCTTGAGATCCCGCTGGCGGAGGGCGTTTACGCCGGGTGGAGCGGCCCCGCGTTTGAGACGGCTGCCGAGATCCGCGCGATCCGGATCCTCGGTGGTGACGCCGTTGGC
Organism: Solirubrobacterales bacterium; assembly: GCA_003137075.1. Taxonomy (GTDB): domain Bacteria; phylum Actinomycetota; class Thermoleophilia; order Solirubrobacterales; family Solirubrobacteraceae; genus Palsa-465. Next base: position 85,022 of record PLES01000052.1, on the reverse strand, counting down.
ATGTCGACCGTGCATGAGACGACGGTCGCGCGCCATTGCGGACTGCGGGTCGCGGCGATCTCCGCGATCACGAACCTCGCCGAGGGCATGGGTGAAATCCCGCTGAGCCACGAGCAGACGCTCGCCGACGCGGCCCGCGGGGCTGAGCATCTGGTCAGGCTGCTGCCCGCGTTCATCGCCCGGATGGGAAGCAGCTAGTGGTTCCGTCCGTGAGTCCTGCTGAATGCTTGTAGCCGAACTGATCCGCCGTAAGCGCGACGGCGGTGAACTGACCGGCGAAGAGATCGAGCAGCTGGTCTCCGGGATCACCGACGGGACGGTGACCGATGCCCAAGTCGGCGCGATGGCGATGGCGATCGTCTGGCGCGGCATGAGCCGCGAAGAGCGGGTGGCGCTGACCGGCGCGATGATGCGCTCCGGCGAGGTGCTCAAGTGGCACGGTTCGAAGAGTGGCGGCGCGGCGGTGAGCGGCGGGCTGGCGAAACTCGATCGTCCGATCCTCGACAAACACTCCACCGGAGGCGTCGGTGACAAGGTCAGCCTGCTGCTGGCGCCGATCGTGGCTGCGTGCGGCGGCGCCGTGCCGATGATCTCGGGCCGTGGACTCGGCCACACCGGCGGGACGCTGGACAAGCTCGAGTCGATCCCGGGTTACGACGTGGTGCCGACGCCGTCCCGGTTCCGCGAGGTGGTCTCCCGAACCGGGTGCGCGATCATCGGCCAGACCGCCGCACTGGCGCCCGCCGACCGGCGGCTATATGCGATCCGCGACGCGACCGGCACGGTTGAGTCGCTACCGCTGATCGTTGCCTCGATCCTCTCCAAGAAGCTTGCGGCGGGCCTCGACGCGCTGGTAATGGACGTCAAGGCCGGCTCGGGCGCCTTCTTACCGAACCTCGACGACACGCGCGATCTCGCCAAGGCGATTGTCGAGGTGGCGCAGGGCAACGGGCTGGCGACCAGCGCGCTGATCACCGACATGGATCAGGTACTCGGCCGCACCGCCGGCAACGCGGTGGAAGTACGCGAGGCGATCGACATGCTCACCGGATCGGGCACCCTCGAGCCGCGGCTATTGGAGGTGACGCTGGCGCTGAGCGCCGAATTGCTGGTGCTCGGAGGCATCTACAGCGAACACTCCGCAGCACGAACCGCCGCGGCGCGGGCGCTCTCAAGCGGTGCCGCAGCCGACACGTTCGGCGCCATGGTTGCCGCGCTCGGCGGCCCCGCGAGGCTGCTCGAGTCACCCGCAGAGTTCCTGCCGCAGGCGCCCATCGCCCGCGCTGTCGAGCCACCCGCGTCGGGGGTTGTGACGCAGATCGATGTACGTACGGTCGGCGTTGGAATCGTCACCTTGGGTGGCGGCCGCGCGCGTGAGACCGACCTGGTCGACCACGCCGTTGGACTGACCGAGGTCGCGGCGCTAGGTGAGTCTGTCGGCCCCGGCGCGCGACCCCTGGCGATCCTGCACGCGCGTGACGAGGCTTCGTTCGAGCGCGGGGCGGCGGCGCTGCGGACAGCTTTCACGGTCGGTGACTCCTGGACCGGAGAGGCCGCGACCGTGCTGGAGATAATCCGCTGAACGAGTCGGCGGAGCGCTGCTAGATCCGCTCGGCCGCCCAGACGAGCACCGCCGGCAGGCCAAGGTAGGCTGCCGCTGTCGCCTCCGGGAGGTGGCGGAACGCCCGGCGCTTTGCGCCCAGCTGCTGCTCGGTGATCGCAGGCTCGGCGCAGCCTGTGATGCTGAGGCCCGCGGAGGCGAACGCGGCCAGATAGTCCGAGTGCATGTGCGGGTGCTCGCGCACGAAGCCGCGGCTGCCATCGGCGGCTGAGAACGGCGCATTCCAGCCGAGCAGCGCCTGAAATGGGTGCAGCACCGAGACGATCAGGCGACCACCGGGGACGAGCACGCGCGACAGCTCGCCGACGGCGCCATCGAGCGAAGGTAGGTGCGAGAGCGCAAGCCCGCATACGACGAGTTCAAAGCTCGCGTCAGCGAACGCGAGCTCGCGCAGGTCGCCGACCGCGAACGCAGCCTCAGGCACCGTCACACGCGCTCGCTCAAGCATCTCGGGCGTCAGGTCAAAGCCCGACACGCTGTGGCCGAGGTCGACCAGTCGCCGGGCATGGCGACCGGTGCCGCAGGCCGCGTCAAGCGCGCGGCCCCGGGGCAGCCCGTCGACGAGCTCGCCAACGGCCGTCTGCTCGAGCGCAACAATCGGGTTGCCAGGCTCGTCGTAGGAGTCGGACCAGATCGCGTACCCCGTCGCGGCGTCGGCTTCGGGCGTCGCTTCGGCTGCGCCGAGCGCCGGATCGTCCAGCACCTCGCGCAGCTCCTGCAGACGCTGCTGGGCGTCGGCGTCACTGCCTTCGTAGAGGTTGCGAAGCAGCGCCAGGCCCTCGACTCCGGCCAGCAGCTCTCGCAATGAGACGTTCCGTGTCATCGCGCGGCCGAGACTAATGCATTGCGAGAACCCTTCACGGGCGTGGAGAATGCATGCCTGATGCTCGCCAAGGCGGAACTGCACGTCCATCTGGAGGGAACGGCGCCACCCGAGCTGGTCGCGCGCATTGCAGCGCGCAACGGGCTGACGATCCCGGACGAGATGCTGGGTGAGGACGGTCGCTTTCACTACACCGACTTCCTGCACTTCCTGCGCACCTACGACCTCGCCGCCAGCGTGATCCGCACGGCTCAGGACTATCGCGACATCACCTACGAGTATCTGACCGATGTTGCGCACGAAGGCGGCATCTACGTGGAGCTGACCGCCTCGCCGGATCACGCCGCGCTCGTCGGCTTAGGCGATGACGAGCATCTGCTTGGAATCGCGGCCGGGATCGACGAGGCTCGTCGCGATTGCGGCATTGAAGCCCGGATCCTGCTGTCGGCGGTCAGGAACTTCGGCGTCGAACAGGCGATCCGGGTTGCTCGTTACGCGGCGCAGCGGCCGCACCCATACGTCGTCGGCTTCGCATTGGCCGGCGACGAGCGCTTCCCTGTGTCCGAGTTCGGCACGGCCTTCGCCATCGCTGCGGACGCCGGCCTCGGCTGCACCGTGCACGCGGGCGAATGGCAGGGGCCTGAGAGCGTGCGCGCCGCACTCGCGCTTCCGGTCAGCCGCATCGACCACGGGGTTCGCGCGATTGAGGACCCCGCGCTTGTGGAAGAGATCGCCGCGCGAGGGGTCACGCTCAATACCTGCCCGACCAGCAACGTCGTGCTCGGCGTTTACGCCGCCTATGCGGAGCATCCGCTGCCGCGTCTGCGTGCAGCCGGCGTGGCCATCACTCTGGGCTCCGACGACCCGCCCTACTTCGGTGCCTCGCTGGCCGGTGAGTACACGATCTGCGCCGAGCACTTCGGCTGGGACGACGAAGATCTGCTGGCCGTCACCGGGGCAGCGCTCGACGCCGCGTTTTGCGATGCGGAGCTGCGATCGGACCTGCGCGCCCGCCTTTAGAGGCTGTCTTAGAACGTGAGGATGATCTTGCCGAGCTTGCCGCCGGCAGCGAAGTGGTCGTAAGCCTCGGCCGCCCGTTCAAACGGATAGGTGGCGGCGATCGGGACCGACAGCTCGCCGCTTTCGAAGAGCGGCAGCACGTCACGCTCCAGCGCGCGAGCGGTCTGGGCCTTCTGCTCAAGCGGGCGCGCGCGCAGCGTCGAGGCGAGGATCCTGGCGCGCTTGCGCATCAGCACGCCGAGGTTGACCTCAGCCTCAGCGCCGGCCCCGACGCCGATCACGACAATCCGACCGCCGGTATCCAGTGCCTGCAGGTTCCCAGGCAGGTTCGGCGCCCCCACGAGCTCAAGGATCACGTCAAACGGCCCTGCGTCCTCGAAGCCCTCGGGCGCGATCACAGTCGCCCCGAGCGCTGCGACCGCGGCACGGTGGGCCTCGTTGCGGACGGTCGCGGTTACCTGTGCGCCGGCGGCGCGACCAAGCTGAACGGCCGCACAGCCGACACCTCCAGCCGCGCCATGCACCAACAGCCGCTCGCCTGCCCGCAACCCGGCCTGGGTGAAGACCGCGTCGTGCGCCGTGGTGAAGACCTCTGGAACACCGCCGGCGGCAATCAGGTCAAGGCTGGCGGGTACGCGCATCAGCAGACTCTCCGGAACCAGTGCGAGCTCTGCCTGGGCTCCGGTCGCGACGATCGCCATCACCCATTGTCCGGGCTGATGGAGCATCGCTGCCTCCCCGTTCGCCACGACCTCGCCGGCGAGCTCCATGCCGAGCACATCGGGGTTGGCGGTGCCGGGCGGCGGCGGGTAGAGCCCGCGGCGCTGAGCCATGTCAGCGCCGTTCAGGCCGGCCGCGTGAACCTTGACCAGCACCTCACCGGGACCCGGTACCGGGTCCGGACGCTGCTCAACGAACAGCTCACCGTCTCTGGCGGCGACGGCCCTCATCACTCAGCGGCTACCCAGACCGCCGCTCGAGCTGCGCGACGCACTCAACGTGCGGGGTCTGCGGGAACATGTCGACGGGGCGCACCTTGGTCAGCTCGTAGCCGGCCTCTACCAGCTGGGCTGCGTTCGGAGCGAGCGTCGTGGGGTTGCAGGAGACGTAGACGATCCGCTTCGGCGCGGCCTCGATCACGCGGCGTACGACCTTCTGAGAAAGCCCCGCGCGCGGCGGGTCGACAACCAGAACGTCCGGCCGTCCGGCCTTCTCGACGAGCTCGCGCAGAACCAGTCGGACGTCGCCGGCGAAGAAGTTGGTGTTGTCGATCTCGTTGGCGCGTGCGTTCTTGATCGCATCCGCGATCGCGTCCTCGACGATCTCAAGGCCCCAGAGTTCCGCGGCGCGAGGCGCCATCAGCAGGCCGATCGTGCCGATCCCGCAGTAGAGGTCGAAAAGGCGCTCGTACCCCTTCAGCTCGGCGTACTCGATCGCGAGCGCATAGAGTTGCTCGGCCATTTCGGTATTGGTCTGGAAGAAGGCCTCGGCCGAGATGCTGACCCGCAGGCCACCTAGCTCTTCCTCAAGCTGCTCCGCGCCCGAGAGCAGCGCCGTCTGGCCGCCCATCGTCGTCTCCCCGAGGCTCTCGAGCCGGGTCCAGAGCAGCCCGTTTGCGGACGGTGTCGCCTGAATCAGCGAGTCCGAGTCAAGCTTGCCCGGGCTGGTGACCAAGCGGACCTGGATCTCACCGGTGCGGCGGCCTTCGCGAACCACGAGGTTGCGCAGGAAGCCCTCGCTCGTGCGCCGGTCGTAGGCGCCGAGACCCTGTGCACGACACCAGGCGACGACCTCTTCGCGGGCCTTGTTACCGGCCTCAGACGCCAGCATGCAGTCGGTGACCTCGACGATGTCCTCCCAGTGCCCGGGGGTGTGGAAGCCACAGATCAGCTGACCGCTGTCGTCGGTGCCGAACGAGTACTCGAGCTTGTTGCGGTAGCGCCACTCCTGCACCGCCGGAATGATCGGCTCGAGCGTGTAGCCGTCGAGCTTGCCGATGCGCCGCAGCGAGTCGTCGACCTGCTCCTGCTTGATCTCCAACTGCTTGGCGTAGGGGATGACCTGCCACGGGGCGCCGGGATGATCGGCTAACGGCTCGATCCGGTCGGGGCTCGGCGTGATGATCTCAACCGCCCGCGCCTCGGCGTAGGCACGCTTGGCTTTGCCGACCACGGCTCTGACCGTGTCGCCGGGGATCCCGCCCTGGACGAAGACCACGTAACCGTCGCGGCGAGCGACGCCGGCACCGCCGTGGGCGAGCGTGTCGATCGTCAGCGTGAGTTCGTCGCCGCGGTGTGCGCGAGTGGGCAGGGTCTGTTCCATTGCGACTGAGCTTAGTCGTCTAGCCCGCCTGCGCCGGTACCGCTAGGCACACAGAAGCTCTAGAAGCGCCTTCTGACCATGCCGGCGGTTCTCGGCCTGGTCCCAGATGCGCTGGCGCTCGCCGTACAGAACCTGCTCGGTGATCTCATCGCCGGGATGCGCCGGCAGGCAGTGCAGCGCGATCGCCCCGGGAGCAGCCGCAGCCAGCAGCTCGTCGTTGAGCTGGTAGGGGTGCAGGGCTTCGCTGCGCGCCGCCGCAGTCTCGGGTGAGTCGTTCATCGAGACCCACACGTCGGTGTAGACGGCGTTGGCATTCTTCACGGCTTCGTAAGGGTCAGCGGTCAGTTCAGCGCCCGCAACCGGTTCCAGCTGGTAACCGTCGGGAGCCGCAATCGCGATTTCAACGCCGGCCAGCGCGCCGACGATCGCGAGCGAACGGGCGACGTTGTTGCCGTCACCTACGTACGCGAGCTTGAGACCGTCGAGCTCACCGAAGTTCTCCTTGAGCGTGAGTAGATCGGCCAGCGCCTGGCAGGGGTGGTGGTCGGCTGTGAGCATGTTGACCACCGGCACGGTGGCGTACTGCGCCAGCTCACGCACAAGCTCGTCGGGGCCGGTGCGGATGCCGATCGCGGCAGCGTTGCGAGAGAGCACGTAGGCGGTGTCCCTGATCGACTCACCACGGGCCAGCTGTGTGTCTTCGGTGCGCAGGATCATCGGATGGCCGCCAAGTTCGACGATGCCGGTCTCGAAGGAAACCCGCGTACGAGTCGAGTGGCGCTGGAAGATCAGCGCCACCGCCCTGCGTTTGAGCACATCGGAGCCGAGCGGGTTGGACTTCATCCACACGGCACGCTCGATCAGCTCGTGCAGCTGGTCCGGGGAAAGTTCCTCGCCGGTAAGAAAGTCGCTTGGTCGTGGCTCGCTCAAGCGGGTGAGTTTACGTGCGAGCCGAGATCGGGGTTGCGGCAAGCAGCACCCACGACGCGACTACGACCATCGGGCGCTACGAGAGTTCGGCAGCGTGCGCCCGGACCAGCTCAACGATGCTTGCGGGGGCGCTTCGCAGTGATCCGCCCACGAACGGCGGCTCCGGGTCGTACTCAATCCCGAGCTGGATGCCCTGGGCCCACTCCGGCCCCGCGATCTTCGCGGCCAGCGTCAGCGCCATATCGATACCGGAAGCGACCCCTGAGCAGGTGATGATCTTGCCCTGCTGCACGATCCGGCGTGAGACCGGCTTGGCACCGTAGGCGGCGAGGGCGTCCGTCACCATCCAGTGGGTCGTCGCCTCCAGCCCGTTCAAGAGTCCTGCAGCACCGAGCAGCAGCGAACCCGTGCAGACTGAAGTGGTCCAGATCGAGCTCTCATGGGCCACCCTTATCCAGTCCAGCAGCTGCTCGTCTTCCGCCAGCGCGCGGGTGCCGAAGCCACCTGGCAGCACGAGGATGTCGGGGTGAGCGACATCGCTCAGCGGCTGGTCTGCGTGCAGCGCGAGCATCCGGTTCTCGGTCCGATGCAAACCGGGTTCCTTGGCGATGAAGGTCACCTTGGCATCGGGCAGCCGCGAGAGCACCTCATACGGACCGATCGCGTCGAGCGCGGTGATCTTGTCGAACAGCAGAATCGCGATTTCCATAGGGCTCCTGCGGGAGTGTCGCCGATCGGCCAGTCGCCCGGTGACGATTCAGGCGAGCTGGCGTAACGACGGCGTCGTCGCGCGAGCCGTACTAGCGCCCGCTGCGTAGGCCGAAGCCGCGCAACATCAGCAGAGCCTTGCCACCGAAGGTGCCTCGACCGGGCAGCACGCCGAGCTGTACGCCGGCGTCATAGAGATCGAAGAACGCGCGCACACGAGCTATGCGCAGGTTGGTGGTGCCGCTGAGCTCGCAGTAGAAGATCACCGGCACCACAACAAAGCGGTTGGTCGCGGGAAGGCCCTCAAGCGGTTCACGGTGCGTGGCCAGCAGTTTCGCCGGCGCCGACGCGAGGCTGCCGTCGATCACCCGCGGGCCGAGGGTCTCCAGGCGTGCGTCCGGGAAGCCGGACCACAGACGCGCCGCATGGGCGCCGAGCGCCGCCGGGCCCTCGAGCGGCTCGTCGGTGAGCGGGTCCTCGTAGTGCACGTCAAGCGTGCAGACGGCCGCGAAGGCGGTTGGATCCTTGCCAGACCAGGCCGCCTGCCAGCCATCAAGCAGCTCGTCGGCGCTCAGCTGTCGCGGTTCAAGGTCCGACGAGGTCACACCAACGATGCTAGTGCGGCGCACGAGTCACCCGAGCTCGCGGGGGCGCCGGCCAGCCGGCCCGTCTCCTGACAGACTGGGCGCCGTGATCGAGAACCCGCGCGGGAAGCTTGAGCAGGCTCGCCTCTACCTGATCTGCGCCGACCTCGAGGAGGCGCGGCTGGACGCCGCCCTGCGGGGCGGCGTCGACATCGTCGAGATCATGGAAAGCGAGGCGTCTGACGCCGAGGTGCTGGCGGTGGCCGCGCGGCTGCGTCCGATCTGTGAGCGTCACGGCGTGCCGCTGATGCTGAACAACCGCCCACAACTGGTCGAACAGGCGGGCGTTGACGGCGTGCACGTCGATGCGCGCGATCTCGACCTGAGGCAGGCACGCGCGACGATCGGCCCCGACCGAATCCTCGGCACCTCGGCTCATACCCCGACCGAGATCGACGCCGCCCAGGCCCAGCCGGTCGACTACATCAGTATCGGCCCGGTGCACGCCACTCCGACGCGGCCGGGTCGCCCGGCGGCCGGTCATGGCCTGGTGACCTACGCATCACGCAACTCGCAGCTGCCGTTCTTCGCGGTCGGCGGGATCGAGCCACACAACACCGGAGCGGTCGCCGCGGCCGGCGGGCAGCGGATCGCGGTGGTCCGCGCGATCACGGAGGCCAGCGATCCCGAGCGCTCGGCGATGGTGCTGCGCTCAGAGATCGAGGCGCCGGTGGACTTCCTGGAGCGCTATCGGGCCCGGACCGAGGCCTCCAACGCAGCCGCGCGCGCGAAGCTGTCGCCGCTCGAGCCGGGTGAGCGGCCCTGGCCGCTGAAGGCCTCGGTGGCGCTCGCGGGCCTCTCCGGGATCGTCAATCTGATCGCCTACGCGTCCGGCGCGAAGGTCAACGGCAGCTCGCTCTCAGGCGGTGAGATCGCGGCGTTCGCGCTGGTCGCGTTCATGCTCGCCGCCGGCATGTGGCAGCGCAATGGCGTGGCTGTACTGGCGTTCATGGCGGTGCTCGGGATCGTCGTCGTGCTGTTCTCGTTGTTCCTGATCGAGGCCAGCAACCTGCTGGGGGTGCTGGTGCCGCTGGCCTTCATCGGTGTCGGCGGATACCTCTTCTGGAAGCTGATCCGCGTGCTCGGCCGGATCCAGGCACCGAGCAGCTAGCGCCGTCAAGGCCCCGGTGGCCGGTCTGAAACGGGAGATACATCGCTACGCGATACGCTTGTAGACGTGCCTGAATCTTCATATGACGTCATTGTTATTGGCTCCGGCCCGGGCGGGTATGTAACCGCGATCCGCGCCGCGCAGCTTGGTTTTAAGACCGCCGTGGTCGAGAAGGACAAGGTCGGCGGACGCTGCCTGAACTACGCGTGCATCCCCGCGAAGGCCGTCTTGCGTGTCGCCGACGTGCTGGCCGAGATCCGTGAGGCCGACGAGTTCGGGATCACCGTGAACGAGCCGACGGTCGACTTCGACGCCGTGATGGCTCGTCGCGACAAGGTTGTCTCGACGCTGACCGGCGGCGTTTCCGGTCTGTTCAAGAAGAACGGGATCGATCTGATTGAGGGCTCGGGGGCGCTGACCGGTGACGGTGGCGTCACGGTTGACGGGACCCGTTATGACGCCAAGACGATCGTTTTGGCGACCGGGTCGGTCAAGCGAGCGATCCCCGGAACACAGTTCGGTGGGCGTGTGATCGGTACCGAGGAGGCGTGGGCGCTGGAGGCGCTGCCCAAGACGATGGCCGTGATCGGTTCCGGCGCGTCCGGTTCTGAGATCGCGTCGGCGTACGTAAGACTCGGCGTTCAGGTGCAGCTCTTCGAAGCGCTCGATCGGGTGCTGCCCAGCGAGGACGCCGACATCTCCAAGCTCGCCGAGCGCGGCTTCAAGAAGCAGGGACTCGAGGTCCACACCGGCACGCTGGTCAGCGATGTCGTCAGTGGCGAGAACTCGGTCACGTTCAAATATGGCGAGCAGACCGGCGAGGCCGAATGGGTTGTGATCGCCGCCGGACGCGGCCCGGACATCGAAGGCCTCGGGCTCGATGACGCCGGCGTGAAGCTCGATGACCGCGGCCTGATCGAGGTCGACGGCGCGCTCAGAACGAACGTCGCGGGCGTGTACGCGATCGGTGACCTGGTGCCCGGCCCGGCGCTGGCACACAAGGCCTCTGACGAGGGCATCATCGCGATCGAGGACGCCGCCGGGCTGCACACGCACCCGATCAGCTACATCGACATTCCCCGCGCAACCTTCTGCGCACCGAACGTCGCGAGCTTCGGGCTGACCGAGGCGCAGGCGCGTGAGCAGGGTTACGACGTGACCGTCGGCAAGGTCCAATACGGCGCCGTCGGCGCCGGCACGGTCTACGGCGATCGCACCGGTCTGGTCAAGATCATCGGCGACAAGCAGTTCGGTGAGCTGCTCGGCGGCCACATCGTCGGCGCCAAGGCCACCGAGCTGATCCAGGAGCTCGTCAATGCCAAGTCACTCGAGGGCGGATACCCGGAAGTGGCCCGCATCATCCACGGCCACCCGACCATGTCCGAAGCGCTGATGGAAGCCGCGCGCGCGGCCGACGGCTGGCTGATCCACGGTTGACGCTGAGCGGCCGGTCTGCTGACCGGCCGCTTGTCCACCGCCCTGGTTGGAAAGTTCCAAGCTGCAGGTCTAGTAGGGGGTATCTTGGGCGCATGAGTGACGCTCCGCCAGCTCAAACCGCAGAGCAGGGCCTGAAGGGCTCCGTCACCGTCCTCGAGCCCGATAGGCTCGAGCGGACGGTCGCCCGGCGCAGCGCGGAGACCCGGGCAACTGTGCCGACGATGGAGTTCACGACCGTCGTGGACATGGACGCGGCGATGGAGCGCGAGGCCGAACTGGGCTGCGGTGTGGTGGCGCTGCTGATCCGCGCGACCGCGCATGCGCTGGACACGGTGCGGCGCGTCAACGCCTCCTACCGCGACGGCCATTACGAGCTGTACTCGCGTGTCAACGTCGGCGTCACGATCGTCGAGCAGGGTATCTACGTGACGCCGACGATCTTCGACGCCGATGAAAAGACAGAACTTGAGATCGCGAACGAGCTCGCCGGCTATTACGTGCGCGCGCGTGAGGGCGAGTTGCGTTCGGCGGAGCTCACCGGTGCGACCTTCACGGTCGTCGATTCATCTGCCTACGACATCGTCGCGCTCACACCGATGATCATCAGCCCGCAGGCCGGGGCGCTGGCCGCCGGCCCGATCCGCGACGTACCCGTGATTCGTCATGGTGAGGTCGTCGCCGGCCGGATGATGCAGCTCGCGCTTTCAGTCGACCACCGGATCGTCTACGGCCACCACGCGGCCGCGTTCCTGGAGGAAGTCAAGGCCCACCTCGAAGAGGCTCGGGCGTGACGGACGCGAACGGAACGCACGCGACGCTCGCCGATCGGATCGCGGCCCGCGGACGGGATGCACTCGTCGAGCGGCTGCGCAAGGCATATGCGGATGCGGCCGCATCGCATTCGGACATCGTCTCGTTGGACAGCGAGCGGATCGAGGTGCTGGTGCAGTCGGCGGCGGATCGATCCGACGGCTTGCAGTGGCGTCGTGCCCTGGCCAGTGTCGCGTCTGAAGAGCTCGGCGTCAGCCTCGCCGAGGCGCTGACGCACCCCGCTGTCAGGCAGGCCCAGGAGCAGCTTGGCGCACCGTCTTACGAGGCCAGCCTGGCGGAGCTGGTTGCGCGTCCGGTACCACCGCCCGCCCCGGAGCCGGTAGCGGCCGATCGCGAGCCGGTAGCGTCGGAGCCGGTAGCGCAGTCAGAGCCCGAGCCGGTTGCGAACGGTCCGGCGGCCGGCGTATTTGAAGCGGGCGCACACCTTGAAGCGGTGCAGGCAGACGAGACTTACGTCGAACTGCTGCCCGAGCCGACGCCGATCGACGAGCAGCCTGGGCCGGTGCCGGTGCAGCCGGAGATGGTGATCGACGAGCCGGAGGAGCACGGTGCCACAGGCGAGCTGGAAGCCGTCGAAGCTGACGACGCGATCTTCGAGCTGCTGCCACCCCCGGAACCGCTTGAGTATGAGGTTGGCAGCTACGAGGCGATCCCGGATGAGATCGAAGAAGCTGCGCCGCCGGTACTGGATCAGGTTCCTTACGAGCCCGAGGCCGAAGAGACGCCGCCCGAGCCGGCGTGGGTGGGCGAGCCGACGCAGGCACATCCTCTTGACGACCTGGCACCTGAGCTCACTGGCTCGCTGGCACTGGAGACACGCGAGGCGCCGGCCGTCGAGCCGGCCACTGCGGCCGCGCCGGAAGAGCTCGCGCCGATTGCCGCGCCTGAGTCGTACGGCGAAAACTACGGCGGCGAGCACACCGACTACCCACCGCCGCCGGACGAAAACCTCCAAGTCTTGGCTTACCACCTCGGCGGCGTCGCGAACCTGCCAACCGGGCGCGATGGCCTCGATCTACGAATCTCAGAGAGCGGGCTCGACATTCTGCAGCCTCAGGGCGAGATCATCGGCCGGCTGCACTGGAACGAGATCGACGCGCTTGAGGTGATCGCTGTGCGCGGGCGCCTGCGACGCCAGGCTCGCACGCAGTCCCGGATCGTCGTGCGGACCAAGCACGGGGATGCGAGCTTTGAGATCCCCGGGCTCTCCAGCGAGGATCTGGAAGCTCGGGTCGAGCCGCTAATCAGCCGCTACGCCAGCGCCTGACAGCCGTCGCTGCATCACGTCGATCGCGGTCGCGCTGGAGTCGACCAGCACGAAGCGGCGGTCAAGCTTCTGGCAGACGGCGCCGAGTGTGCCCGAGCCGGCGAACGGATCAAGGCACCAGCCGCCGGGCTTTGAGGACGCAGCCACGATCCGGCGCAGTACCCCTTCTGGCTTCTGGGTCGGGTAGCCGGTTTTCTCGCGACCGTTGGTCGGCACGATCGTGTGGAACCAGACATCGGTGGGGCGCTTTCCGCGCGCCGCCTTCTCCGCTGTGACCAACCCCGGAGCCATGTAGGGCTCGCGGTCCACCGCCTCGCTGTCGTAGTGGTGCGCGCCGGGGGTGCGCACGTAGACGAAGATCGTGTCGTGCTTGGCGGGCCAGCGCCGGCGCGGCTTGGCGCCGTAGTCATACGCCCAGATCAGCTCGTTCAGAAACGCGTCACGGCCGAAGATCTCGTCGAGCAGCAGCTTGCAGTAATGCGCTTCCCGGTAGTCGATATGGAAGTACAGGGTCCCGTGCGGCGCCAGCAGCTCCCGGCAGGCGCGCAGTCGGGGCTCGAGAAAGCCCAGGTAGTCGCCGAAGACGTCGTCATAGCTGAGGCTCTGCAGCAGCCGCGACTCGTAGCGACGCCCAGCGAAGCCATTGCGGTCGCCCTCGGGCCCACCCTCAGTCACGCGCGTGACCTCCAGCGAGTCGCGCGTCTGGGCACGCCCGGTATTGAACGGAGGATCGAGATAGATCAGGTCAAACGCGCCCCGCGGCAGCGCCGCGAGCACCGGCAGATTGTCGCCGGCGATGATCAGATCATCGTCAAGCACCACCGGCTGATCTGAGCTCTGGCAACGCACGGGTGAGTGCTGTTGACCGGTTCCTACGCAGCTGCGGCGGGTGCGACTACCAGCGGAGCGGATGCGCCTTGGAACGCGGGTGCGTCGAGCGAGAGCGAGCTCCACTCCTGCCAGACGCCGGTGACGCCCGCGTGGAAGTCCAGCGAAGGTGTCCAGCCGAGCGTCTGCGCGTTGGCGGTGTCGACGATCACGGCCGGCATCTCGCCGGCGCGCGCGGTCCCGTGCGAGACGCTGAGCTCGGCTCCGGTCACGCCGAGCACCTCGTCGATCACATCCAACACGGAGATCGACTCGCCGTATCCGATCACGACCGGGCCTGACCAACGCTCATCGGTCAGCGCCAGCTTTGCCGCGCTGACCACATCGGTCACGTTCACGTAGTCACGAACCTGTAGCCCGTCGCCGTAGACCTCGAAGCCGTTGCCAAGCCGGATCGCACGCATCAGGCGGGCGACGATGCTGTCCTTTGCCTGCATGCCGAGTCCGTAAACGTTAGTCAGGCGGATCGCGGTGCAGCGGACGCCGTACACCGCTGTGTAAGCCGACATCATCATCTCGCCGGCGGCCTTGCTGGCGCCGTAGGGAGTGAGTGGACGCAGGCGTGCACGCTCGGTGATCTTGGGATCGTCCATCGGACCGGTGACGGCGTTGGTCGAAGCCAGCACGAAGGCCTTCACACCGGCTGCGCGCGCCCCCTCCAGCACCCGATGGGTTCCGGCGACGTTGGTCTGGTACGTCAACTCGGGCTGCTGAATCGACTTCAGGACAGATGTCACAGCAGCGAGGTGCACCACATAGTCGATGCCGCCTTCATAGGCGGCATCAATCGTCGTCACGTCGGCGATGTCACCGAGCACGACTTCGACCTCGGGGTCGGGATGGGGCAGCAGGTCGACTACTCGTACAGAAGCACCGGCGTCCGCGAGGGTCGCAACGACATGCCGGCCGATGAAGCCGGAACCACCCGTCACCAGCACCCGCTGGCCAGCGAGGCTACTCACGCTTTTGCCGATACGGCGGCGCCTAGAACAAGGATTCGCATTTGGGGGTTCCTAACTGCCTTCGAGTCGTTGGGCGTCCCCGGTGCTAGCTGACCGCTAGACGCCCGACCGCAGCCGATGCCGGAGATGGACTTACGGATAAAGCTTCCACGCGTAGCGTGTTGCCGCGCAGAATAGCCGATTGGGCAAGCTCGCGCTCACGCGCGAGGCCAGAACGCGCGCGTTACTACACCCTGAAGCGGCGCCCCGTGCCACCGATCGACGCCGATCATAACCAGGAGTGTCAACCGCGCGTAAAGGGATTCAATGCGATTCGCGCCCTAACGCCCATTCTCGTCGTATCATGACGCCTCAATAGACCGTGTCCGTGCCAGTCCGAGTGCCCCGCACTGGACTGCGCCGGCTCCCCAACCGCAGCGCATCTGAGTTCTCGAGGCGCTGCGCCGACAGTTTTAGCGTTCGAAGGAGTTCTCTTGCGTATCTTGATCCTAGGCGGAGACGGTTTCTGCGGCTGGCCGACGTCGCTGCATCTTTCGGCCCAGGGCCACGAAGTCGCCATCGTCGACAACCTGTCCCGTCGCGAAATCGACATTGAGCTTGAGGTCGATTCGCTGACGCCGATCAAGCCGATCGGTACGCGGCTTGCGGCATGGCAGGAACTCACGGGTCGTGAGATCGCCTTCTACCGCTTTGACGTGGCGGAGAACTACCGCGTCATGCTGGACCTGCTCAACGAGTTCCGCCCCGACGCGGTGGTGCACTTCGCCGAGCAGCGCGCGGCGCCGTACTCGATGAAGAGCTCCTACCACAAGCGCTACACGGTCAACAACAACGTCGGCGCAACGCACAACCTGCTGGCAGCGGTTGTCGAGTCGGGCCTGGACTGTCACATCGTCCACCTCGGCACGATGGGCGTTTACGGCTACGGCACCGCCGGCATCAAGATCCCCGAGGGGTACCTGCGGATCAAGATCGACACCGACGACGGTGGTCAGGTTGAGCAGGAGATCCTCTACCCGGTCAACCCGGGCAGCGTCTACCACATGACCAAGACCCAGGATCAGCTGATGTTCGCGTTCTACAACAAGAACGACGCGATCCGCGTTACGGACCTGCACCAGGGCATCGTCTGGGGCACGCAGACCGACGAGACGCGTCTGGACGAGCGCCTGATCAACCGCTTTGACTACGACGGCGACTACGGCACGGTGCTGAATCGCTTCCTGATGCAGGCAGCGGTCGGCTACCCGCTAACCGTGCACGGCACCGGCGGCCAGACACGCGCGTTCATTCACGTTCAGGACACCGTGCGTTGCATCCAGCTGGCCGTTGAGAACCCCCCGGCCCACGGGGAGCGCGTTCAAGTCTTCAACCAGATGACCGAGACGCATCGCGTACGCGAGCTGGCGACGCTGGTCTCGAGCATCACCGGCGCTGAGATCGACTACGTCGACAATCCGCGCAAGGAAGACGCTGAGAACGACCTGTTCGTCAAGAACAACCATCTACTGGAACTCGGCCTGGATCCGATCCGCCTCCAGGACGACCTTCTGAAGGAAGTCACGGAGATCGCGACCGCTTACGCAGACCGCTGCGATGTCAGCAAGATTCCCTGCACGTCGCAGTGGCTTGCCAACAAGCCAACCCAGGTCGCTTGATCTAACCCTCGCTGGTGCGGGCGCCGACATCGGCGCCCGCTGAGAGTTCTGCGGCCGCCCGCGGCCCGGAGCTTGCTAGGACCCGCGAATCGCGTCGGCTACCGACGCCGCGGCGCTGGCAACCGTCGCAGAGGCATCTACCAGGTCTGTGGGCGAGATCCGCGCCTCGTAGGCTGCCCGCGCCAGCGGATCAGCCTTGGCCAGCACGCGGTCGCCGCCGAACACGCGCCGCAGCAGGTCACCGAACGGACGCGGCGCCAAGGGGCTGGCGCGCAGCAGCGGCTCAAGCCGCTTCGGTACGTAGATGTCGGGCGTTCCGGCCCGCAGTCCGTCGATGATCGCCTGCGCGACGTCCGCCGCCTGCAGCATCTTGATCCCGCGCAGCGGCCGCAGACCGGAGCCAAGTTCGGTCGTGGCAGGCGCCGGAATCACGATCTGGACCTCGACCTTGGTGCCCGCCAACTCGGCTCGGATCGCTTCGCTCAGCCCGACTACCGCGTGTTTGCTGGCGGAATAGGTGGCGCCGCCGGGCAGTCCAAGCTTGCCGGCGGCAGAGGCGACGTTGACGATCTGACCGCTGTTGCGCGGCAGCAGCCGCGCCATAGCAAGCTTGCAGCCGAGCATCGTGCCGCCGACGTTCACCTCAAGCAGTCGCGCCGTCATCTCGTCGCGCTCCTGCTCGAACGGGCCGAGCGACATGATTCCGGCGTTGTTGATCAGCACGTCGAGCGGCCCCAGAAGACGCTCGGTCTCGTCGAGGAAAGCGGTGAAGCTCTGGCGTCGGGTGACGTCGAGCTCGAGGCCGATGGTCCCGGCTCCGAGTTGATCGGCGACGCGCCTCACCAGCGGACCATCGAGGTCCCCGATCGCGACCTGCGCGCCTTCGGCGACCAGCATCGCAGCGGTCGAGCGCCCGATCCCGCGCGCGCCGCCGCTGATCGCGACCACCTTTCCCTTCAAAGACCGCGGTTCTTTGCGTGCCATCGCTCAGGGCCTTTCGCCGGTCACGCCCGCGCTCGCGCCGGGATCCCGACCACAGTGGCCGACGGTGCCACGTCCTTGGTCACCACGGCCCCGGCGCCGACCACCGCGTCGGCGCCGATCAGGAGCGGACGCCCAGGCAGCCCCTGGACCGTCACCGCGCCCGTACCCAGGAACGAGCACTGCTCGAGGGTCACGTTGCCGGAGATGTGTACGCCCGGTGAGAGCGTCGCGTAGGCGCGCAGCACGGCATCGTGCCCGACCGTGCAGTCAAGGTTGATCTGGACGTGCGACTCGATCTCGATATTGACCGTCAGGATCGAGCCGGCACAGACGACCACGCCGTCCCCGAAGCTGACGTACTGCTGGTCGTACTCGACGTTTGGGTGCAGCAGCGGCGCTGTGGGTCGCAGACCGAGCTCGGCCGCCTTTGCAATCAAACGCTCGCGCACCCGCGGCTGGCCGACGCTCGCCAACACGCCGGCATCGGGGTGTCGCTGCGCTGCTTGCGCCAGTGTCAGCACCGGAAATCCGTTGAGCTCGTCAGTTACCGGATTGTCATCGACGAACGCCGCGAGCTTGAAGCCGTGCCCCTGCCAGGCGGCACGGTGCACCCAGGACGCGACCTCGCGTCCAAAGCCCCCCGCCCCGAAGATCAGCAGCTCCTGCTCCACGGCGGCGATCCTAGTGGACAGCTGCACCCGCGTTCGGGCGCGCGCTTGCGTCCGCCGCTAGGTTTTGGTCTGCTGACCGCCTAGGTCGACGCCGCCGGTCTCATCCTCGTGGTAGAGCCCGTGCCCGGTGATCACCATCCGTACGGTTCGCGCCAGGATCCTGAGATCGAGCCACAGCGAGCGGTGCTCGACGTACCAGATATCGAGCTCGATCCGTTCAGACCACGGCAGCGACGCGCGGCCGTTGACCTGCGCCCAGCCTGTGATCCCGGGCGGGACCGCCAGGCGGCGGCGCTCATGGTCGTTGTACTGCTCGACCTGAGCCGGCAGCGTCGGCCGAGGCCCGACGATCGCCATCTCCCCACGCACGACGTTCCAAAGGTTCGGCAGCTCGTCAAGCGAGTAACGGCGCAGGAGGGCCCCCGTCGGCGTGATCCGCGAATCGCCCTCAAGCACGGCCAGGCCCGCACCGAAGAACTCGGCGTCCTTGACCATCGTGCGTAGCTTGTAGATCTCGAATGGCTCGCCTTCGAGACCCGAGCGCACCTGCGTGTAGAGCGCACCGCCAGGCGACTCACGTCGGATCCGCCAGGCGAGTACCGCGACGGCGGGTGCCGTGACGATCACCGCAGGAACCGCGATCAGCAGGTCCAGCGCGCGGCGCGTGCGATTTTTGCCTTCGTTTCGGTGTGCGTTCATCGCGTCCCCTCCACGGTCTCCCACACCGGTGAGCGCTCACCGCGCAGCCAGTCCCAGAGCCCGATTGCCAGTGCCCAGTTGGTGACCAGGTAGTACTGAGCGATCAGCATCAGACGGATCGGCAGCAGCTGCTTCGGCAAGCGGCTGAGCGGCGGCAGCGCAACCAGCACGGCGGCGAGCAGAAACGCAACCTGGGCCGCCGCGCAGACCACGTACACCCAGCCCTGACCGATCAGCACCAGGCTGGTGAGGAGCGCCAGTCCGTGCAGGAACGGCGCAAGGTAACGCAGCAGCCGGTGCGAGACGATCATCAAGCCGTAGAGCGGGTCGTAGCCACGTGGCGAGATCAGGCCGCTACCCCAGAGCGTCGGCCAGGTACGGCGCGCCATCCGGCGCTTGCGGGAGAACTCGCTCTCAATCGACGGGGCCATCTTCTCGGAGGCTCGCGCATCGGTCGCGTAGACCGCACGCCAGCCGCGCTTGACCATATTGAACGGGAACGAGAGGTCGTGGCCGGCGAGCGGATCGACCGACAGGTAGGCCTCGGCGCGGGTCGCGTAGATCGCACCATTGCCCGAAGTGACCGAGCGCAGCCGCGATTCGAGCCGCCGCAGCCACATCTCATAACGCCAGTAGACGCCCTCCTGGTTGCCGCCGTGTTGGTCAACAAAGCGGACGTCACCGCAGACATAACCGACCTTCGGATCGGTGAACGCGTCGGCGAGCCGCAGCAGCGCGTCGGGCTGCCAATCGCTGTTGGCGTCAGAGAAGGCCAGCAGCGCGCCGTTCGCGGCCTGCACTGCGGCGTCCTGGGCACGGATCTTGCCGCCACGCGGAAGCTCGAGCACGATCTGCGCTCCGGCCGCGCGCGCATGCGCGGCCGTCGAGTCGGTCGATCCGTCGGAGGCGACGATGATCTGCAGCGACTCCGGAGGGTAGTCGAGCGCCTTGAGGTTCGCCACGCGTTGCCCGATCACGTCCTGCTCGTTATAGGCGGCGACGATCAGCGAGACCTTCGGCAACGCGGCGTCAGGGCTGGCAGTGCCGGCAGCGCTGCCGTGACGCTCACGCGAGAGCCGCGCGATCACCGCGAGCAGCAGGCCGTAGCCGACCTGGCTGTAAACGATCAGGGCCGCACTGGCCCAGAAGACGACTTTCACGACTGTCATTAGCTCGCGCTGATTCTCTCGTACAGCTCGAGCGTCGCCCGCGCGGCCGCCTCCCAGGAGTAGACCTCGGCGGCGGCCTTGAGCGCGGCGGCGCTGAGCTGCGCGCGGTCTTCGGGCGAGGCGATCAGCTCTGAGAGCGCGGAGCGCAGCGGAGCGCTCTGGCCCGCCGTGACCAGTCGCGCCGCCCCCAGTTCCGCGACCTCTGCGAGGCCACCGACGTCGGAGAGCACGATCGCCTTGCCCGCCCCGAGCGCGGTGGCGAGCACGCCGGAGAAGCCGAAGCGGTCGCCGCGCTCGTAGGGCAGTACGGCGATGTCGGCACGCTGGTAGACGGCCGCCTCCTCCGCGTCTGTGACGAAGCGCGGTACGAACCGGACGCCGGCAGGAGCCGCGGCGATGGTGCGGTCGATCGGCGTCATCGGCCTGCCGACGATCCAGAGCTCGGCGTCGGTGATGCCTTCCCAGGCCTCGAGCAGCAGCTCGATCCCCTTGTAGGGACGGATCAGCCCGAAGCACAGCACAACCGGCAGGTCTGTCTGCGGAAGCTCCGGCGGCAGCGGGCCCGGCGCGACTGCCGGGGTGAGCGCACCGTGACGGATTACATGCACCTTCTCCGGCTTCAGCAGGTGCTGTGCGAGGACGCGCTCACGCGCGAACTCGCTGTGAACCACGACCGCGTCGACACGGGAGAAGGCCGAGGGCCGCAACGGCGGTTTGACGCCGCCGCGTTCGAGCGGGTCATGGATCGTCAGTACGACCGGGCGGTCCGGGAGCTTGCGCAGGTCTGAGCGCGGGACCGTCAGCCACTCGAAGTGAACGACGTCGCGCGCCACCCGGCGGTAGCGACGCATGTCGGCGCCGTGAGACGCCAGCTTGCTGAAGGCGCGGGCCTTGGAACCGGCGGGCCCACGAGCGCCGCGGTAGAAGAAAAGCTCGCGCTCATAACCGACCGGCTCCGGGACGGGGCCGTGGACGAACTCCGAGGTCACGAGCCGGACGTCGGCACCAAGCGCGGCCAGCGCCGACGCCAGCGCGTGGTCATAGGGCGGGGAGAAGGCCGGCGGGTCGACGAGATCTATTCGCATCACGGTTCGCGGCGATCGACGCGGTTCGACTTGCGGTGACCGATCTTCTCCTCGACGCCGAGCATGCAGTCGACGAACAGGAACTGCAGTCGCTGCCAACGGGTCAGCCGCGTGGACGCCGCAGAGCCGCGGCCGTCAGCGCGGAAGGCGACGCCGCGGCCGATTCCGACCCGTTTGAGCAGGCGCCGACCCAGCCGGTTGAGACCCGGGTCGAGCTCGAAGTCGGGGTAGCGGTGCGAGAGCCACATCGCCCCGGCGGCATACCCGCGCCACTGCTTACCGAGCGCACGCAGGGAGTCGCGGTAGGCGTGCTGAACCACGGCATGCTCGTTGAAGGCGAGCGTCCAGCCCGCATCCTGCAGCCGCCAGGTGAGGTCGGTGTCCTCCGCCGCCCAGATGCCCTCGGTGTAGCCGTGGATCTGGTCAAACGCGGCACGACGCACCAACAGGTTCGCCGACGATGCGCGTGGGCGATACGGGTTCATCACGTGTGATCGCTGGCCGAGGAAGTTGCGAGCCGTGCCGTACCGCGCGGCAAGTGTGCGGGTGTCGGGAATCCCGGCTATGTCCCCCGTGATCGCGCCGACGCCTTGATCGATCGGCTCCTTGAAGAACTGGTCGATCAGGTCGGCCGGCGGTTGCACGTCGGAGTCCAGGAACAGCAGCCAATCGTTCACGGCGTAGGCGGCACCGACGTTGCGTGCGTGCGAAGCAGAGGCTTCCTTGCTCGCCCGCACAATCTTGACCGCGGTGGGCGCCACCAAGGCCTCGCCCGTCGGCGCGCCTTCACTCTGGGGGAGAAACCCGCCCCCACGCCGAGTTTCTCCCCCAGAGTGGCGCGGGGCACCGGCTGCGGGAGCGACCGTGCCGCTGTTGTCGGAGAGGATCAGCTCGTCACCTTCGGCGGTCTTCAACGACTCCAGCATCGCGATCACCGCCGCCGCCTCCGCAGCGGAGCCGGCGAACGGCACCACGACGCTCACGGCCGGCCGCGTCATGCAGCCCCCAACCGCGCGCGCAGCTTGCGGGCAACGGCAAGTCCCTGCTCGAGCTCCGCCTTGTGCAGGAAGCCGGTTACCCACAGCGCCGGGGGAATCGCGGCGACCACGACGGTGCGTTCCAGGAAGCCGGCCAAACCGGAAGTCGGCAGTAGCAGATCCGCCGCCACGGCCAACCCGCCGACGACCACCACCAGGTGGGTCAGCCGGCGCCATTCGAAGTTCACCGGGAAGGCGCGGCGGATCAGCAGGTGCATGGCCGCAAGCATGGCAACGTAGGCGCCGCAGAGCGCTATGCCGGCGCCGGCGATCCCGTAGCGGGGCACCAGCACGAGCAGCAGGACCACGTTGACCACGAGGCCGATGAACGCCGCCGGGAAGTTGCGGCTCGTGACCTTGGCACGCCCGGCGATAACCAGCAGCACCACCCAGAGGCCATAGAGCGCCCAGCCGAGCGAGACCCAGGGGATCGCCCGGTAAGCCCCGAAGTACCCGGCGTGGGGCGCGAGAAAGCGGATGATGTACCGGCTCTCAAGCGTCAGGGCGGCCACCACCCACCCGGTGACCAGCGCGTAGTAGGTGGTCACAAGCCCATAGAGCCGGGCCGCCTGAGCGTCATCCTTGACCGAGTAGGCCAGCGGCGGGAAGGCGTATTGGAAGGCCTGGACGATGAAGATGATCGCGCCCGCGACCTTGACAGCGATCGCGTAACGGCCGGCCGCCGAGGCTCCGCTCTGGTGCACGATGTACTGGCGGTCGGCGACGCTCAGTGCGTAGGCCGAGGCTTCGGCAGGGACCGTCGGCAGGCCGAAGCGGAAGAGCGTGCGGAACGAGTCGGCGGTGTGGGTCTCAGGGTGATTCAAAATGCGCTCTCGCAACGTCCACCAGAGCCCGAGCAGAACCAGGGTGGTTGCGCCGTAGTTGGCGATCAGCAGTCCGATGTAGCCGTCACCGAAGCCGACCACCAGCACCACTGAGGTGCTGACCGTCAGCAGCACGTTGGTGATGCCACAGATCGCGTAGGCCTTGAGCCGTTCGTCGACGCGCAACACGGCCTGGGCCAGTTCCAGGTTGGTGAACGACCAGATGCCCAGCACCGAGACCCGGAATGCGGCTGGCACGTGCTCGCTGGTGATCAGTCGCGCCAGCGGCCCCGCCGGGATCACAAGCACCAGACAGGCGAGCGTGGTGGTGGCAATCAGGAACAGCACGCTGCGGCGTACCAGCGCGTCCTGGCGCTCGCGGTCCTTGTCCATGAAGTAGTAACGCAGGAACGCCTCGATGATCCCGAACCGCAGCACGATGCTGACGAAGATCACGAAGGTCGCGAGCGTTTCCACGATCCCGTACCCGGCCGACGCGATTCTGCCGGTGTAGACAGGCAGCAGTGCCACCGCCAGCAGTTTCTGGATGATGCTCGCGATCTGGTAGGCGCCGAGCGAGTTCAGCAGCCGCTTCAGGTATCCGGCCATCAGGATGAACTGACGCTACTTGGCGAGCAGCTGCCAGATGCGGTTCAGCAGCTCCTGCGAGTCAACGTCGGCTGCGAGCGTCGAGTTGAAGTCAGGCAAGCCGACCTCGACGACATAACCGGTTCCCAGCTCGAAAGCCGCCACCGCCGGAGCGCCGTCCGCGATTCCGGCGAGCGACGCCTTGACGCCGGCCGGAGGCTCGACCGGCTCGAACGCTTTGAATCCGGAGAACGCCGGCGCGACGTTGAGGATGTCCAGCTGGTCCTCAAGCTCGGTGATCAGGTCACCGCCGGTCTTTGTCAGCGGACCGTGCTTGGCGCCGAACAGATCGACGTCGCTGGTCCTGGGCGCATCAGCCGAAGGATCGGAGGGATAGCCACTCAGCACTGAAGTACCCGCGAGCGCATCTGTGCCGAGCGAGAGCACGCGACCACCGTGCTCTACGAACGCCTTCAGGGACCCCGCCAGCGAACTCGGCAGCCAGGTCTCGCTCCCGGCCAGCGCGACGCCCCAGTGGTCGACCAGCGAGGGCCCTACGCCCCGCGCCAGGGCGAGGTCGGTGGTCAGCTGGAAGTGGTAGCCCTGGCTGTTGAGATAGCTGATCAGGGCGGCGTCCTGCCGGAAGCTCACGGGCAGACCCAAAGCGAACGGACGCTCGAGCGCGATGCGGTCGCCGTCGGTGAGCGTGCTCGGGACGCCGTCTCCGGTGTCGTCGACCGGATTCTCGCCCTGCCAGGTGAGCATCGGCAGCACCACCAGTACACGGGCGCGCGCCGCGCGCGCGCCCGTGGCACTCGCGACCAACGGCACCGCCGTCGAATACGGTCCGGCCGTGATCGTCAGCTTGTAGAGGCCGGCGTTCTTCTTCGGCAACCTGACGCTGAGCGCGCCGGCTCCGGTGCCGGTTGCGCCACTGCCGCTGCCACGCGCAAGCACCTTGCCTTTACCGACCATGCGCAGGGCCCAGTCGTAGGGACCGGTCGGCGAGTCGACCTGGACGGTTGCGATTGAGCCCGCAGGGGTTGGCGCCAGTGGCGGTATCGCCGCCAGGTAGCGCACGGTCACGCCGGCGTGCGGGGTGGTCCCCGGCGATGCCGGCACCACCACCGGATAGGTCCCGGGGTTGCAGGCGAGATCCTGAACGGTGACGCCGAGCAGGTATGTGCCGGCCGGCGCGGGCGTGCCGTTCTGCTCGGTGCCATTCCAGACCGCGCTGTCGCTCGTGGGATCGACCCTGAACTTGTTCACGAGCACCGGCTTGCCTGGCAGGCCGGTGCGCCACACGTCGATCCAGACGCGACGGTAGGGGCCAGCCTTGAAGTGGACCGTGACGCTGCCCGCTGGTGGCGTCAGCACCACCGCACCGGTGGTTACGGTCGTGGTCGTGGCCGTGCCGGTGGTTGTCGGGGCTGTTGCCGTAGCGTCGCTCGTAGCAGCCGTTGTTGTGCCCGTGGTCGGTGTGGCAGTTGTCGGTGTGGCAGTTGTCGGCGTGGTGGTCGTGGGCGTGGTGGTGGTGGCGATTGGCGTCAGCGCCACTGAGGTGGCCGGCGCCAGCGGATCGTGCGTCATCACCGTGATCGGCGCGTTCGTGAGGTCGATCGTGCGGTCCTGCTCAACCAACTTCAACTGGAAGAAGTAGGTCCCGTCGGGTGCGAGCGTGCCGCCGTTCTCAAAGCCCTTCCAGAGGAACACGCTGGGCACGTTTCGCTGCAGTGAACGCCCCTGCGAGATGGTCGCAACGGGAACGCCGGCGTTGTCCGTCACATTCACGCTGACCGTATCCGCGTGCCAGAGCTTGACCGACAGCGATGTCTGCCTGTAGTTGAGCCATGTGGGGTTCCCCTCCGCGTCCTTCTTGGACTGGCAGACGCGACCGCCGACAGGATTGAAGGCCGCCGGGATTGGCGTTGGGTTGCCGTTCAGCCAAGCGTCGTTGGACTTCACCGCCTGGGTCAGAAAGAAGGCGAGCAGCGTGGCCGCAACAAGCGCGCCGAAGGCGATCGCCGGCAGCCGCTTCACAGCGGCACCAGGCCGGTGTTGGGGACCTCGAACTCGTGGAAAGCGGAGAGCCCACGAGGGTCGCTGCGGCAGAGCACCGTTCTGATCGAGCCGCGGTGACAGACGACCAAGGCCGGCAGCGGCCCGATCGCGCGGATCTCCTCAAGCGCAGCCCAGACACGATCCGCGTGCTCCTGCAGGGACTCGCCACCCGGGAAGCGAAAGTCGGCGCCGGCGCGCATCCAGGCGGCGTAGCCGGCAGGGTCGTCGCGCGCGATGTCGATAAACAGCCGCCCCTCCCAGTCGCCCCGGTTGCCCTCCCGCAGGCGCGGCTCTGGTTGCGGCTCGATGCCGATCCGCTCGCCGACCACGCGGGCGGTTTCAGCCGCGCGCGAGAGGTCTGAGCACCAGAGCGCACCGACCGTCAGGCCGCTGGCCGAGATGTGTTCCGCCAGCTCGTGGGCCTGAGCGCGTCCGACAGCATTCAGCGGCGTGTCAGTGAAGCCCTGGGCGCGGATCGGCTCGAGATTGTCATCGGTCTGTCCGTGCCGCGCGAGCAGCAGGCCGGAACTACCGGCGAGCGACGAGACCACCGGTGTCAACGCTCGCTACCCGGCGGAGGAGGAGCCGGTCGACGCCATCGAGGCTCTGTCCTGGCCGACGGAGACGATCACGTTGCCGCTACACGACGTGGTCGACCCGGTGGGCGAGGTCGCGCAGCTGTGGATCGCCGACTGTGTCGCTGGCTTCACGCTCGCATCGCTGAGCTTGAGCTGCTTGGCCACGTGGTCCGCGGCGGACTTGTAGCCGGACGTGAAGTAGACGGTCGTCTTGGGGTCATTCTGCGAGGCGGCGTTTGTGACGCTGCCCTTTTGATAGCCGGCCCCGGAAAGCGCTGTGGAGACGTCGGCGGCGAGGCCTGCCCGCGAGGTTCCGTTGAGCACGGCGACGCTCACACTCGACGCGACGAAGGGCGCGCCCCTGTGCTTGGTGCCCTTGTGCTTGCCGGTGGTCGAGCTGGTCTTGGTTTTGGCGACCGTGGTCTTGGTGCCGTTACCGGTCGAGTTGCTGGAGCTGCTCGACAAGATCGCCACGACGCCGCCGATGATCACCACGAGCGCGACCAGGCCGATCGCGAGCGGGAGCCGGCGCCCTCGTTGGCGGGAGCCATGGTCTTGCTCAAATACGTCGAAGCGGGCCTCGCCGAGCGGTCGCGTCGGCGGGGCGCCCGCGGCGCGCCGCGGGGTCGCGCCTGAGCCGTCGGTCCGAATCTGCACACGCGGCGGTGCACTCGCGCCGGTGGCCCGCGGCGGGATGCCGGCAGGCACCGCCGGCGCCTCACCGTTGCCGTTGGCGGCCTTCACGGCCGCAGCCGGGACGAGGATCGTGTCGTCGGTTGCCGGGCCGGTGGCCGCCGGCAGCACCGGATCTGGGATCAGCTTGGTTGCGGAGGCGAGCGCCGGCGCGCCCACGCCCACAGGAGCGACGGGAAACGGTGTGCCGGGAGTCGCTCCGGTGCCGGCAGCGGTGGCCGCCGGGACGCGCCTGACCGAGGCGATCGCGCTGCCCATCGGCCGCGCTGCCACCGGCGGCGGCGTAACTCGTCCGGGCGCCGGCGGGGCCGGCACCGACTGACGCGCCGACTGCAAGTGCATTAGTTGCGCGATCCGCGCCTCAAGGCCACCGATCCGGTCATGGGCGTCCTCAAGCCGCTCGCGCAATGTCGCCGTGTCACGGGCCTGCGCGAAATAGAGCAATCCGATCACGGCCACGCACACGAACGCTGCGAAACCGGCGTCAGCTCCGATCGAGTTGACGAACTTGTGGATTGATAAAGCGAAGGGGACTTCCATGCGCTGCGGGGGCAGTCTACGACGGAGCGCCGGTAGTGGACCCTCCGGTACCGGAGGCGGTACCGGCTAGCCGCTCCGCGTCGAGCTTGGAAACGTGCTCCGCGAGCGCAGCCGCGTTGTTCTCGAGCACCAAAAGGTTGATGTGATCGAACGTGGCCCTTACCCAACCTGGGTCGAGGTGCTCGCGCTCGGCGCGCATGATCTTGCTGGACGGCGTCGACTGTGCCCGCTCATACGGGTTGAACAGCAGCTCGTGGAACTTCTCGCCGGGCCTGGCGCCGACCTCCTCGATCGCGATGTCACGGCCGGGCTCAAAGCCAGAGAGACGGATCATGGTCTCAGCGAGCTCAACGATCTTGATCGGCTCCCCCATCTCGAGCACAAAGACGTCACCGCTGCGCTCCGTCAGCGAGCCGGCGCGGATCACCAGCTGGACCGCCTCTGGGATCGTCATGAAGTAGCGGCTCATGCGCTTGTCGGTGACCGTTACCGGACCACCGGCGGCGATCTGCCTTCTGAAGATCGGCACGACCGACCCGGAGGAACCGAGCACGTTGCCGAAGCGAACGGTCGCGTAACGCGTCTTGGGGTGGCGGGAGGCCATCGCCTCGACGGCCCACTCCGCCAGCGCCTTGGAGGCCCCCATCACCGTTGCCGGCTTGACCGCCTTGTCGGTTGAGATCAGAACGAAGTTCTTGACGCCCATCTCGCCGGCGATCCGCGCCATCAGCAGCGTCGCAAGCGAGTTGTTGCGCACCGCCTCGACCGGGTTCATCTCCATCATCGCGACGTGCTTGTAGGCGGCGGCGTGGAAGACAGCGGTTGGACGATGCTCGCTCAGCACCTCACGCATCCGCTCCTCCTCCTTGCAGTCCGCCAGCACCGGCACGGTCACGTTGACGTGGCGCTCCTCGGAGAGCTCGCGCGAGATCTCAAAGAGGTTGTCCTCGGCATGGTCGACGAGCACCAGCTTGCTCGGCCCGACGCGCGCGATCTGGCGGCAGAGCTCGCCACCGATCGACCCGCCGGCGCCGGTCACGAGGACGACCTGCCCGGCTAGGTAGGCGCCGACGCGCTCAAGCTCCATGTGCACCGGTTCACGGCCCAGGATGTCCTCGACTCGAACCTCACGCAGCTGGCGCGTCACACGTAGCTCGCCGCCGCCGTCCTGCAACATCTCAAACACGGTCGGCATCGTGCGGACCGGGATACCGCGGCTACGGCAGGCGGTTACCACCGCCGCGCGAACCGTGCCCGGCGCGGACGGAATTGCGATCAGCACCTCGTCAGGCTCGACCGCGTCGAGCACGCGGCCCAGCTCGCGCGGTTCATGCGTGCCCAGAACCTTGAGGCCGTATTCGTCCTTGAGGCCCCGCTTGCGCGGGTCGTTATCGATAAAGCCGACCGGGCGCATCTGCAGCGCGGGGTTGCGCATCAGCTCCCGCGCGACCAGCCGGCCACCCTCACCCGCGCCGACGATCAAGACCTCACGCGTGCCCTTGGGCGCGCTCATGGTTCGCACCCGTCCCTCACTGATCGCGTGCGTGACGAAGCGCGCACCTGCAAGCAACGCGAAGCTGAGCAGTAGGAAGACGGCGATCACCGATGCCGGCAGCTCGACGCCAGAGGTCAGCAGCCGGGTCTCGGATTTGTAGACCGGGTGATATGTGACCGGGTGCGCAAGCGCGATCACGCCGGCGACCAGCAGCGTGACGACGGTGACGCCCTTTGCGATCGCCTCAAAATCGCGACGCCCGATGTACTTCCAGAGCCGCTGATATACGCCGAAGCCGACGAGCACGACCAGTGTCAGCGGGACCACCCACCAGATGGTCTGGGTGAAGAGCAGCTTGTAGCGGTGCGGCCAACGACCACCGAACCTCAGCCAGAAGGCAAGCAAGTAGGCGAGGGCGACCAGAACGCCATCCACGACTACCTGTGGCAGTGACTGCCGGTGGATAGGCAAGGCCGCGGACCGAATCCGTCGGCGCATCGCGTCGGATTCTATTGCCTTGGAGCCAAAGCACCACCGCGAAGCACTTCAGCCTGATTGAGCGCGCAAACGGCTACGGGTAGGAGGTCAGCAACTCCACAAGCAGTTGCGGATCGCGGCGGATGCGGTCAGCTCCAGGACGAGCGGGGTCCGCCGACTCGCGCTTGGTGAGCGTGACCTGGTCAACGCGTTCCAGCTTGCGCAGGCGCCCCTCCGCAATCAGGCGCTCGTCAACAGCACCAAGTTTGCCCTCAAAGACCGTGAACACCGGCGTTCCGAGCGCCACAGCCTCACGGTTCATGGTGCCGCCGGCAGAGACCACCAGGTCTGCGTAGGCGATCAGCGACTGCGCATCTATCGCCTGCTCGGGAACGATGAAACCGCCGGCTTCGTTGAGCTGCTTACGCTGCTCCGGGGTACGAGGCAGAACCACCGCTTGGGTCCCGCGTACGCGCTGCAACACCTCACCGAAGAGGTCGTTCTCAAACCGGTGGTAGAGCGAGACCGCCGGCGGCGTGCGCACGACCAGTATCGGCTGCTGCGGGTCGAGCTCGAGCTCCGCGAGCACCGCCGGGTCGGGCTCGAAGTCGTAGAGGTAGTACTCCTCCTTGAGACCTGGGTACTGGCGCAGCTTCTTGGTCGCGCCGTACTGCCTGAAGCGCTCCGCCGGGATCATGTCGGGTACGACCACAGCCCGAGCGAGCCGGCAGTTGACGTTGTGTTGCACCGTCGCCCACTCGTAGTCGAACATCGTCGCGTTGGGGATCCGCAGCAGCTTTGAGGCGACCGTTACGTCGTTTGAGCCGTGGCCGAAGGAGACGTCGAAACCGCGCTTGCGCGCAAATCGGGCAAGCGCAAGCGACCTGTCAAAGAGGCCTGTCGCCTTGTCCTTGAGCCCGGCGCCGCGGTGATGCCCAATCGGGTGGCAGTCAATCTGGAGCCGCTCACAGAGCGCCAGGGTCTGGGCGAAGTCGCGCGCAGTGACCTCCACCTCATGCCCCTGCTGCTGAAGGCGCCGGATGATCGGCGCGAGCACCAGCACGTGCGGGGAGTTGGTCAGGTCGACCCAGACCTTCACTGTGATCCGCCCGCGTTGGTCACAGTCTGCCGTCCCCGGTCTTCAAGCTGGCGGCTCCGCTAAGCCGCCAGCGCGGCCACAACTTCATCAGCCTGGGCGCGCGTGAACACGGGGCTGATCGGCAACGCCAGGATCGTGCGGGCGAGCTCATCGGTAACCGGCAACTCGTGGGCCGGCGCGAACTGGGCCATCGCGGGCTGGCGGTGCAGCGGCGTGCGGTAGTAGGCGCGCGCCTGCACGCCGGCGGCGTTGAGCTTGGCGAGCTTGGCGTCGGCGTCATCTGCAGCCGGAACGTAGAGGTGCCAGGCCGGCACAGCCCCGTCGAGCGAGCCCGGAAGCTTGAAGTGGTCGCCGAGGCCGGCATCGACGTAGGCCTGGGCGCCGGCACGACGCCCGTCACACCAGGCGTCGATCTGCGGCAGCAGCACCCTGAGCACGGCTGCCTGGATCTCGTCGAGGCGTGAGTTGTAGCCGACGTACTCGAACGACTGCTTGTCCTTCGACCCGTGGAAACGCAGCGCGCGCGCGATCTCAGCTATGTGGTCGTCGTCGGTGACAATTGCGCCGCCGTCGCCGAAGGCGCCGAGGTTCTTGGACGGATAGAAGGAGAACGTACCGGCGTCACCGAGCATGCCGGCCCGCTTGCCGCCAAGGCTCGCGCCAATCGCCTGGGCTGCATCCTCGATCACCGGCAGCCCGGTCTCGTGCTTGATCTGCGCGCTCAGCGCCGGCATCCCGAAGAGGTCAACGGTCACGACCGCCTTGGTCTTTGGCGTCTGCGCCGCCTTGACCGTCGCGGCAGTCAGGTTGCGGGTGTCGTAGTCGACATCCGCGAACACCGGGATCGCTCCCATCGCGGCCACGGCCTCCGCAGTCGCGTAAAAAGTCATCGAAGGCACGATCACTTCGTCTCCGGGCTCAACCCCAGCGGCGCGTACCGCGATCGTCAAGGCGTCGGTGCCGTTGGCCACGCCGATCGCGTGCTTGGCGCCGACATACGCGGCCAGCTCCGCTTCAAAGGCCTTGACTTCAGGCCCGAGGATGAAGTGCCCACCGCGGATCACGGCGCTCACGCGCTCGATGATCTGCTCCCTGAACGGGGCCAGCGGAGTGTCGGTATCGAATAGCGGGACTGCCATATCTCGCGACAACCGTACACTCAGCGCCGTGCTTACCGTCGCTTCAGTCACCGCCTCACTGGTGACATTCGCAACACACGTTGTCCAACACCTTGGACTTCCAGGGGTCTGTCTGCTGATCATCATGTCGCAGCTGGCGATCGTGCCCGGCACCGAGGTGACGATGCTGTTCGCCGGCTTCAGCGTCGACAACCATCATCTCTCGCTGCCCGGGATCATCATCGCCGGCGTGGTTGGTGATGTGATTGGCGCATCGATCGCGTACGCGATCGGGAACTACGGGTTGATTGAACTGCTCTCCCGTCGCGGCAGCCCGCTGCACGTGGAGCGCGAGAAGATCGAGCGCACCGGTGCCTGGGTCCAACGCTTCGGCGCGCCGGTGGTGGCGATCAGCCGCCTGGTTCCGGTCTTCCGTTCGGCGCCGCCGTACGCGGCGGGCATCGTGAAGATGGGCTACCGAAAGTTCGTGGCGATGAGCGCGCTCGGGTCGCTGGTCTGGATCACTGCCTGGGCATTGGTCGGAAAGGCCGTCGGCAAGCAGTGGCCGCAGTGGAAGCAGCACCTGCAATACGTCGATTACGCGGTCGTAGTGGTGGTCGTTTTCGCGGTTGTCTGGTGGATCGTGAGACGCACCCGCTCGCGGCGCGCGCTGGCTTGATGGGCGCGCGCAGCCGAGCGGCCGGTAGGGCGCTTGCGCTCGGTGCCATGCACGGGCCGGCCGAGCTGTTGCCGATCTCATCATCCGGTCACATCGAGCTGATCCCGTGGCTGCTGCGCTGGGATGAGCACGCGGCCGCTGACCCCGAGGTCCGCAAGGCATTCGAGGTCGCGCTACACGCCGGTACCGCCGCAGCGCTGCTGATCGCGCTGCGCGGTGAAGTGATCGAGTCGGCCCGCACCACCGACCTTGAGCGAGTCAAAGTGGTCGCGCTCTCTTTCGTAACGCCCGCGGCGATCGGCTTCCTGCTGGAAAAGCCGATCGAGCGACACCTCGGCCGTGCGGGATCGATTGCCGTTGGCCTGATGGTGGGCGGCGCCGCAATGGCGTGGGCTGACCGCCGTCCTCAGGAACGCGGCCATGAGGATGCGCGGGCCGCTGACGGAGCCTGGCTCGGACTGGCGCAAGCCTGCGCGCTGATCCCCGGAGTCTCACGAAACGGGGCGACCCTCACAGCCGCGCGGCTGCGCGGCTTCACCCGCGCCGACGCCGAGCGCCTGTCACGCCACGTGGCGCTGCCAGTGATCGCCGGCGCCACTGGTCTGAAGCTGCTGCGGCTCAAGCGGCACGGCCTGCCCGAGGGCACGGCGGTGCCGTTCGCGATCGGTGCGGCGGCGTCCTTCTTCTCGACGCTCGGCTCAACGCGGATCATCGAGCACATCGAGCGCGACCGGCCGCTGGCGCCGATTGCCGCGTACCGCATCGCGCTCGGCTCGGTGGTGCTGCGGCGCCTCTGGTCGGAGCGCTAGACCGGCGGGGTCATCGTGACCACCGCCACCCAGGGGGTCAGGAGACGCGGGCCAGCCGGTCTGCGGGAGAGCGCTGGGTCGCTCGTCACGCGCTTGGCGCCCCACTGGCCGTTGCTGATAGCTGTCGGGCTGGGAGCGCTCGTACGACTGCTGACGATGGTCGCCTACACGCCGGCGCTGCTGTTCCCTGACTCGTGGGGCTACATCGCGACCGCCTACAAGGGCGCGATCGTCGGCCTACCGACGATTCACCCGGTCGGTTACCCGCTGCTGGTGCACCTGCTGACGCTGCCTGACCGCAGCCTGCTTGAACTGGTCGCCTTCCAGCACTTGGCGGGGCTCGGCGCCGGCGTCGCGATCTACGCCGCGCTGTTGCGGGCGCGCGTACCGCGCTGGGGCGCAACCGCGGCGGCTGCGCTGGTGCTGTTTGACGGCTACGCGATCACGCTCGAGCAGTACGTGATGTCGGACACCTTCTTCGGCGTGACGATGCTGGCCGCGACGCTTGTGCTGGTCTGGCCGCGCCTGGCGGCGGCGAGACCCGCGGCGGCGACAGCTTCGGTGCAGGGCCACGACCGGATCTGGCTGCGGGCGGCGTTCTGCGGGCTGCTGCTCGCCTTCGCTGCACTGGAGCGCGAGGCGGCGCCGTTCACGATTCCCGTCTTCCTGATCTACCTGGTCTGGATCCGTGCCGGTTCACGGGCGTTTGTGGCCTTCCTGCTTGCACTGGTGATCCCACTCTGCGCATATAGCGCCGCAGTCGACTCGAAATACCACGTGTTCGGGCTGACGGCCACCTCAGGCTGGACGCTCTACGGACGCGTCGCCGGCTTTGCCGACTGCACCGGAGGCACGCTCGAGCCAGCTGCGCGCCCGCTCTGCGAGTCAAAGGCCCAGCGTGCCAGCCACCCCTCGGCGCCCGACTGGTACGTCTGGGGTCCGTCACCGGCACAACGCGTTTTCGATCCAGCGAATCAATCGGTCTCGAAGGTGGCCTCGACCAACGCGACGCTGCTCTCGTTCTCCGAGGCGATCATCCGCCATCAACCACTCGACTTCGTCGGAGCGACGCTCGGGGACTTCCTGCGCTATTTCACGCCCGGAGCCACCGCCTACAACGACTCGGTCAGCGCCACCTCGCTACCGCTGCGGGCGCGGGACGAGGCCAGCGCACCGGCGACGCGGAAGCTCGACCTGCCGGGCCTGCATCTCTCCGTGCGCTCCCCCTCCGGCCTGGTGCGCTGGTACCGCGGCAGCTTCCACGTGCCGCGGCCGCTGTTGGCGCTGCTGGCGCTCGCGGCCGTGTTTGCTGTGCTGATGCGGCTGCCCGGGCGCCGCGAAATCCTGCTGCTGGGCGGCACCGGCGTCTGCCTGCTGCTCGGTACCGCGGCGACCGGCGGCTTCGGGTTGCGTTATCTGATCCCGGCGGTGCCCCTGCTCGCGATCGGTGGCTCCCTGGCGATGGCTCAGATCGCCCAGCGGTTCAGGCCGAGCGCGGCGGAGCGCGACGCGCGTACAGACGCTGACAAATCGGCAACAATGGAACTGTGACCGACGCGTACGCCGCAGCAGGGGTTGATACCGAGCAGGCCGACCGTGGCGTAGCCGCGATCGTCGGCGTGCTGAAGACGATCGAGACCGGCCGGCCTTCGTTGGCGGTGCCGCTGCCTGGCCACTACGCCAGCATCATGCGCCTGCCGGGCGGCCTAGCCCCGAACGTCGGGATCGCGCTCGCGACCGACAGCGTCGGCTCAAAGGTGATCGTCGCCGAGCAGCTGCAGCGCTTCGACACGATCGGGATCGACTGCGTCGCGATGAACGTGAATGACCTGATCTGCGTCGGCGCCGAGCCGCTGGCGCTGCTCGATTACATCGCGGTCGAACGAGCCGACCCTGAGCTGCTGCGTCAGATCGGTGTAGGCCTCAGCATCGGCGCCGCCGACGCCGGCGTCGAGATCCCCGGCGGCGAGGTCTGCCAGGTGCCCGAGGTGCTGCGCGGCCATCCGTCGCCGTACGGATTCGACCTTGTCGGATCGGCCTTTGGCACGGTCGCGCTCGACCAGATCATCGACGGCGCGGCCGTACGCCCCGGCGACGTGATGATCGGCCTACCGGCTTCCGGAGTTCACTCCAACGGCTTGACGCTGGCGCGGCGGGCGCTGGTCGAAGACGGCGGACTCGGGCTCGGTGCGACCCCGGCCACGCTTGGCGGCAAGACGATCGGCGACGCGCTGCTTGAACCGACCGTGATCTACGTGCGCGCAGTGCTCGAGCTGCTCCGCTCCTCGA
Source organism: Solirubrobacterales bacterium (assembly GCA_003137075.1). Lineage (GTDB taxonomy): Bacteria > Actinomycetota > Thermoleophilia > Solirubrobacterales > Solirubrobacteraceae > Palsa-465. The sequence continues at coordinate 49,905 of PLES01000052.1, read as the reverse complement.
TCGATGTGCGCGGGCTCGCGCACATCACCGGTGGCGGCCTCTTGAACCTGAGGCGGATCGGCTCCGGGGTCGGGTATTCGATCAGCGAGCCGCTGCCATCACCGCCGGTCTTCGAACTGATCGCCCAGTTCGGCGAGGTCTCGCCCGCCGAGATGTGGGAGGTCTTCAACATGGGCTGCGGGTTGGTGGCGATGGTGCCTGCCGACCAGGCCGATGCGGCTGTGGACCTGCTGGCCTCGTTCCACCCCGGCGCCGCTGTGATCGGGACGATCACCGACCAGGACGATGTGATCGAAGTGCTGCCGATGGGCGTACGCGGCGAGCCGGGCGTAGACAAGCTCGTCGGCGCCTAGCGCGTCATCCGGGAGCACCACTCCGAGGGCAACGCCAGCGGCGTTGCACCGCTACAGGCGCAGCGCGTTCACAATGGGTGGCGATGAGCGACCTGCTCGGAATCACGCTCAGCGCTCGTTACCGTCTCGAGGAGCGGATCGGAGCCGGAGGCATGTCGACCGTTTACCGCGCGGTTGACGAGACCCTGCAGCGGTCAGTGGCCGTGAAGGTCATGAACCGTGAGGTCGCGGACGACTCGGACCAGCTCGAGCGGTTCCGGCGAGAAGCTCGCGCCGTGGCGCAGCTCTCGCACCCCAACGTCGTTGGGGTGATTGACGCCGGGGAGGACTCCGGCCACCCGTACATCGTCTTCGAGTTCATCGAGGGCGAGACCCTCAAGCAGCGGGTCCGCCGGCTTGGCCGTCTGCCGATCCCCGAGGCCGTGGCCTATGCGATCGAGATCGCACGAGCCCTCGGCGCCGCCCACGACCATCTCATCGTGCACCGCGACGTGAAACCGCAGAACGTCCTGATCGACCTCGAGGGAACAGCCAAGGTGACGGACTTCGGGATCGCGCGGTCGCTCGAGGAGGAGGGACTCACCGACGATGGGCGAGTTCTCGGGACGACTGACTACGTGTCGCCGGAGCAGGCACTCGGACAGTCCGTCACCGGCCAGTCCGATCTCTACTCACTCGGCGTGGTGCTGTACGAGATGTTGACCGGCGAACTGCCGTTCAGCGCCGAAACGCAGGTTGGCGTGGCTATGAAACACGTGCGCGAGGAGCTGCCCGACGTGCGCTCCAAGCGGCCCGAAGCGTCAGCGGCGCTGGCCGCGATCGTCGACACCGCTACCGCGAAACGCGTGGAGGACCGCTATGCCGACGACCAGGAGCTGATCGCCGACCTTGAGGCGTTGCTGGCACTCGAGGCACAGCGCGCGGGCAGTGTCACCGGCGAGGCCACGATCGTCATGAACTCGCTACCGCGCCGCACCCGGCGCCGCGTGCCGCTGGCGATCAGGCACCGCGGCACGGTCGGACTCGCCGGGATCGTGATGCTGCTGGCCCTGATTGGGATCGGCATCTGGCTTGGCTCGCGGGCGCACAGCGGCGCCGATCTTCCCGGTAAGGGCGGCCAAGCGAAGCTGGTGGTGCTCTGCAGACGCTGCGCGACCGCCTACAACCCCGATGGCATCGGCGGGACCGAGCAGAACAACAACCAAGCGCGGCTCGCGATCGACGGCAAGCCGAACACGTCCTGGCCGACGCAGACGTATTACACCGGCCAACTCGGAAAGGCCGGCGTCGGCATCTACGTCGCCCATACACGCGGGACCAGCGCCAGCGCGATAGTGATCGATACCGTCACGCCCGGCTTCGAAGCGACGATCTACGGCTCCAACCAGCAGCCATCGGCGACGAACTTTGCCGGCAGCGGCTGGCAGCGGCTCAGCACCAGCCAACGGGTGGTGAGCGGCCGCGAGATCCGGCTAACCGGCGGAGGGCGGAAGTACTCGTACTTCCTGACCTGGATCACCAAGCTGCCGCACGGCGGCGATTACGCAGCCGTGAACGAAATCAAGCTCTACAGATAGCCGCCTGGTCTGCCGGGCTGCGTTAGGCGCCGCAGACGGCCGCGGCCGAGCCAGCCGGGCTAGCCGTATTCGTAGAAGCCTCGGCCCGACTTACGGCCAAGCCGTCCTGAGGCAACCATCCGCTTGAGCAGCGGCGGCGGCGCGTACTCATCGCGCTTGAACTCGTCGTAGAGCGAGATCCCGATCGCGTGCAGCACGTCCAGACCGATGAAGTCGCTCAGCGTGAGCGGGCCCATAGGATGGCCGCAGCCGAGCTTCATACCCGTGTCGATGTCCTCGCGCGTGGCGAAGCCGTCCTCGAACATGCGCACGGCCGCCAACAGATAGGGGACCAGCAGCATGTTGACGATGAACCCGGAGCGGTCCTTGCTCTCGATCGGGGTCTTGCCAAGTTGTGCCGCGAACGCCTTGGCAACGGCGACGGTCGCCTCGCTGGTGTCAAGCGCGACCACGATCTCGACCAGATTCATGACCGGCACCGGCGAGAAGAAGTGCAGGCCGACCACCCGCTCGGCGTTGGTCACCGCCTGTGCGAGCTGGGTGACTGGGATCGAGGAGGTGTTGGAGGCGATCACCGTCTCGCTGCTCACGGCCGCGTCGATCGCCGCCATCACCTCAAGCTTCAAATGGGCGTCCTCAGGAACAGCCTCGATCGCGAGATCTACATCGCCGATCTCGCCGAGGTCGGTGGTGAGCTTGATCCGCGCCCGGATCGCCGCTGCCTCGTCATCCCGCATCTTGCCGCCTTCAACGGCGCGCGCCAGCGAGCGCTCGACGCGCTGCTGCGCACGGTCGATCCCGGCCTGGTCAACGTCTCGCAGAACCACGTCGACGCCGGCCAGGGCTGCCGACTCCGCGATTCCCGAACCCATCAAGCCGGCGCCGACAACCGCTACTGAGGTGATCTCTTTCATAGGCACATGAGCCTACATCGCCGGTTGCATGTGGCGGCTGACGGGGGCGGTCCCGCTGGACCGCCCCTGGGGCTTCGGCGCGCCGCTGCCTTGCGGGATGTCCGAGAGCTCAGCTCGGGCGCTTGACTACGACGCTGAGCGGCGTCAGGACGCCCTGGCTGTCAGTGACGGTGACGCCAACCGTGACCGATGCGATCTTCTTGTGCCCGGCCTTGGTGCGCAGTGCCTTGGAGACGGTGACGCCACCACCGGCGACGATCACCCTGAAGCGTCGCTGGCCGGGCTGGAAGGTCACCGTCAGAGTGCGCCCGACGGCCGTGTAGGTGAACTTCGAGCCGTTGAGCGAGAGATCCTTGGCGAGCACCGCCTTGTTCCAGCCGAACCCGGCCGGAAGCTTTACGGCGACCGACGCGGCGTCGGCCGAAACGCCGGAGCCGAGCACCACGGTGAACGCGAATGCGGCCTTGTTCCTGTGCAGGCCGCTGAGCGAGCCCTTTGACTCGGCCGGCAAGCCGGCCACGGCGGCGCTTGCAGGCAGCAGAGCCCCGTCGATCGCGGTCGTGTTGGTGCCGGCCGCGACCGTGACCGCCCTGGCTCCAGCCAGTGAGAGCGTGCCGCCGTAGAACTCAGGCTGGTAGCCGAACAGCACCAGCGCCGAGTCGGTCAAGAGGTCAAGCGCCTGCGAGTTGGGCGCACCGAACTCTACGTAGTAGGTGCCGGCGGGCAGGTTCGAGAGCGCGTAGGTGCCGTCGCTCGCCGTCGTGGTGTGGCCCAGTACGTTGCCGGACGCGTCCATCACGTACACGCCGCTGTCGCCAAGCGGCGCCTCGCCACGCGCCGCCACAACCTTGCCGGTGATCCCGCCACCAGGGGCCAGAGCGACGTTGATGTCGCTCATCGTGCTGCCGGCCACCACCGTGACCGCGTTGGCCCCGGCCAGGGTGGCGGCGCCTGTGTAGTACTGCAGTGCCAGCGGCAGCGCCGGATTGGTCTGCGTGAATGAGATCTTGTACGAGCCTGGCAGCAGGTCAGATTCCGCATAGGCCCCGGTGCTGTCGGTGGTTGTGCGTACCACCGGCTGGCCGGAGCTCGCATAGAACTGGACGATCACGCCGGCCAACGGCGCGTCAGAGGCTGACGCGAGCACGGTGCCGGTGACGGTCCCGGCCTCCGGAACCGCGAAGTTGGCGGTCTGGGCGGCGGTGGCCGTCGTGACCGAGAAGTCGCTTGCGTCCCCGAGTAGCTGTGTGACCCCGCCGGCCGAGTAATAGGCCTTCGGGTAGGACGGGTTCGTGGCCGTGTTCGCGTACTGCAATACGTACTCACCCGATGGCAGGCCGCTGAGCGTGTATGAGTTGCCGCTGACGGTGAGCGTGCCGTCGGCGTCATTTAGGAAGCCGCCGCTCACGGCAACGCCGTTGACCGTCGGAATCGCGGCCACGGTGCCGCCGGAGAGTGCTGCAGCGGTGCTGGCATTGGTCACCGTGCCGGTGATCACGCCGCCGGCGACGAGCGTCGCGACGGGTGCGTTGACGGTCCCGCCCGCGGCAGGCATCGTCACCGGCGTCGCCGCGGCGAGCGTCGCCCCACCGTCGAAGGCCGGCGCCAGGTTGTCGGCAGCCGCGCCGTCGTAGAAATAGACGTAGTAAGAGGCGCCCTCGGGCACGTTCGCGAAGCTGAACTGCTCGCCGTTGCCCGACACGTTGGTGGGCGCGGCGACGGTCGCGGTCGTATCGGCCTGGCCATTGGCGTCGACCAGGACGGCAGATACGTTTCCCAGCGCGGCCGCGTTCGGCACGCTCACGCTCGCCACGATCGTGCCGCCTGCGGCCAGCGCCGGCGCCGCGCTGAAGCCGACGACGCCCGTCACCGCCGCAAGGCTTGCCCCTAGCGCGAGCGCGCGTTTCGAACGTGAGTGCGACATCCAACTCTCCTTGTGACGGTTGAGCCCCAACCAGTACAACGCATCGACCGGCATCAAGTTGTGGCCGGCGCGGCCACGGCGGCGCTCGACTAGAAGGAGTGGGCGCGCTCGAACTCGTGGCGTTCAACCGCGAGCGTCACCAGCCGGGACAGCAACTCCGGGTACGGAAGCCCGCTGGCGGCGAAGAGTGCCCCGTAGACGCTGGTCGCCGTGAAGCCGGGCAGCGTGTTGAGTTCGTTGACGAGTACCGACTCGCCGTCCACGAAGAAGTCCGCACGTGCCAGGCCGGCGCAGCCGCTGCGCACAAATGCCTCGACGGCCAACTCCCGGACGCGCTCCTGGGCACTCTGCGAGATCCGCGCCGGGACCATCAGCTGCATGCCCCCGGGCGTGTACTTGGCCTCGTAGTCGTACCAGCCGGACTCGCCGCCGGCGAGCAGGATCTCGCCGGGCATTGAGGCGATCGGGTCGCCGTTGCCAAGAACCGAGCACTCGACTTCAATCCCGGTAGCTGCGGCCTCGACAATCACCATCGGGTCATACCGGAAGGCGTCGTCGAGCGCCGCCCGCAGGGCGCTCGCTTCGGCTACACGCGCGATCCCGACCGACGAACCGAGCCGAGCCGGCTTGACAAACACCGGCAGCCGGAGCGCTTCAAGCTCACGCAGAACTGCTTGCGGATGCTCCCGCCAGCGTGCGACCGTCACGGCCCCGTAGTTCACCTGCGGTATTCCAGCCTGAGCCATCAGATCTTTGAATACGACCTTATCCATGCAGAGCGCGCTCGCCAGCACGCCGGCGCCGACGTAGGGCACGTCGATCGTCTCCAAAAGGCCCTGGATCGTGCCGTCCTCGCCAAAAGGCCCGTGCAGAACCGGGAAGACGACGTCGATCTCCGGGATCCCGCGCCCGGGCGTAAGCGAGAGCTCATCGCCGGCTTCGTCCCGCCACACGGCATCACGGCCGATCACCACCGAGCGCACCTCATAGCCGGCGGTGCGCAGCCCTTCCGCCACCGAGCTACTCGAGGCGAGCGACACCTCGTGCTCGGACGACCGGCCGCCGCCGAGCACCAAGATCCGCGACACAGCGCTCACGGTGTGGTCGACTGGCCCGTGGTAGTCGTCGTCGTGCTGGTGGTCGTTGTGACCGGCGGAATCGTCGCTGTGGTCGTCGGCGTTGCCGGCGCCTCGCCGATGATGATGACGACGTTCGAACCCTTCTTATGGATCGTCTGCGGCTGCGGGCGCTGCCTCACGACGTTGCCGACCTGACTCGGGTTCCTCACCGTCTCGGGTAGCTCGATCACACTGAAACCCGCTGTCCGCAGCGTCTGCGCGGCACCAGCCATCGTGTAGCCGACCACGTCCGGGACGGCAGCGGTCTTGGAGGCTGCGGCGACCGTCAGATTGACTGTCGAATTCGACGCGACCGGAGTATTCGCAGGCGGAACTTGGCTCAGAACGGTGCCGGCGGTCGCGGTTGTCGAGACCTGCTGCGTGGTCAGAACCTTGTACCCGTTCAGCGCCTGCTGAGCTGCCGTCAGGGTGTCGCCGACGACGTTCGGCAACGCCGTGCCCGAACTCAGGATCAGCACGACGCCCTCGCCCCGGGGCACGGTGGTGCCAGCGTCCGGAGAGGTGGCGATCGCGTCGTTCTTGTCGACACTCGAGTCCTGCTGCGTGATGACGCGCTGCACTTTGAGCCCTGACGCTCGGAGCTGGGCGGTCGCCTGCTTCTGCGTCAGCGACACAACCGACGGCACCTGCACGCTGCCGGCACCGCTCGAGACCGTCAGGGTCACGTCCGAACCGCTCTTGAGCTTCGTACCGGCCCCGGGCACCTGGTCAATCACGTTGCCGCTGGCGACGCTCGTCGATGTCTCGTAGGTCGGGTTCGGATTGAGGTTGAGCGCATCCAGCCGGTCCTGCGCGATCGGCAGCGATAGGCCGACAACGCCCGGCACCGAGACCTTGCTCGGGCGGGTCAGCAGGAAAGCGGCGATGCCGCCGCCGATCAGCACCAGCACCAGCAAACCGACCAACCACGGCCAGATCGGCGAGCCGTGCCGGTCGTCCCTGTCGTCGTCATAGCGGTTCAGCTTGTCGCCGCTGAGCTGCGGGTTCTGGGAGTGTCCATAGACCCCCACGGCGTCCGCCGCAGACAGCGATGCGCGGGGGAAGGCGCCGGCGTCAGCACCGGTGCTGTAGGCGGTCGGCACCAGGTCGGTGCCGACCGACACGGCCCGCATCGTCGCCGTGATCTCGCCGACCGGTCCGGTCACGGCCCCGCGGACCTGCTCGAGCGCGGCGATGAACTGGTCGGCATCCGCAGGACGGTCGGCCGGGTCCTTATTCAGCGCCCACATCACCACCTGGTCAAGCGCGGGGCTGACGGCGGGATTGAGCTGACTCGGCGGCACCGGAGTCTCCGAGACGTGCTTGAGGGCGATCGTGACCGCGGAGTCCCCTTCAAAGGGGACCTTGCCGGTCAGCATCTCGTAGAGCACGATCGCGACCGAGTAGAGGTCCGAGGGCGCCGACACTGCGTGTCCCTGTGCCTGCTCGGGTGAGAGGTATTGAGCGGTGCCCATGATCGATCCGGTTTCGGTCATGTCTGATGCACCGGCCCGGGCGATCCCGAAATCCGTCACCTTGGCGTGATCGTTGTCGTCGACGATCACGTTGTGAGGCTTGAGGTCGCGATGGATCACGTTGCGCCGGTGCGCGAAACGGGCGGCCTTGAGGATCTGAACGGTGAGGTCAACGGCACGCCCTGGCTCGAGCGGCGCCTCCTCACGGATCAGTTGCTTCAGCGAGCGGCCGGGCAGGTACTCCATGGCGATGTAGTAGGTGCCGTCGAACGACCCGCGGTCAAAAACGCTGACGACGTTCGGATGCTGCAGCGACGCCGCAGCCTGGGCCTCGCGGCGGAAGCGCTCGACGAACGCGGGGTCTTCGGAGAAGCGGCGGTGCAGCAGCTTGACGGCGACTTCGCGCCCGAGCTGCTGATCCTGTGCGAGGTAGACGTCAGCCATGCCGCCTGCGCCGATTCGCGATAGCACGCGGTAGCGCCCATCTATGGTCGATCCTGCCTCGAACTCGCTCATCGGTCCTCTGCCTGCAGTGTCTTGATCATCTGTGCAGCGATTGGCGCCGCGTAGGTGCCGCCGTATCCCTCTGGAATGTTCTCAAGCATGACGGCAACCGCGATGTCTGGATCATGGATGGGGAATCCCACGAACCAGGCGTCGTCCAGCGGCTGGCCGTCTTTGGTGACCGCGGTCGAGGCGGTGCCAGTCTTTCCGGCGATCTGGTACCCCTCAAGATTCGCGGACTGACCGGTGCCTTCCTCCACTACGTCTCTCATCATCGCCTGCAGCTCGGCTGCGATCTTGGGCTTCATCACCTGGTCATCCTCCACTGGCGGGAAGCTCTCCACCACCTGCCCCTCCGCGTCCACGACCTTGGTTGCCAGCCGCGGCTCCATCAGCTTGCCACGGTCGGCAACGGTCGCGACGACCATCGCCATCTGCAGTGGCGTCACGGCGAGCTTGTCCTGCCCGATCGACATGCGGCCCAGGTCCACGCAGTTGTAGTAGCTAGTGCAGGGTCCCGGCGGCTTGACCAACTTCTGCGTCTGTTCGTCAAGCTCGCCGCTGGCGCTCATCTCGTTGGCCGGATACTGGAGCGGCGGCGTCGAGTAGAAGCCGAAGCGCCTCATGTATTCGAGCATCAGATTAGAACCCAGGCTCAGGCCGAGCGGTGCGTAAACCGTGTTAATAGAGTCGGTCAGCGCCTGGGTCAGGGTGACCTCACCGTAGCTGTGGTTGCTGTCGTTCTGAAGGGGGCGGCCTGAGATCGTGACGGGCGAGTCGCCGCTGAACGTCGAGTCCGGCGTGTACTTGCCGCTGTCCAGCGCCGCCGCCGTGGTCACGAGCTTGAAGGTCGATCCTGGCGGGAAGCGCCCGGCGAGCGCGAGGTTGACGAGGCAGCCATTGTCGAACGGGTTGGGCTCGCAATCTGAATCGCGCCCGTACTTGTTGGGGTCGTTGTCGTCGTAGGTCGGATTCGAGTACATCACCCTGACCGCTCCCGTCTGGGGCACGATTGCTACGACCGCGCCCGTACACGGCGTAGGGTTTGGCCCGCAAGCTCCCGGCTTGTCGAGCAGTTTCCGCGCCAGCGCCTGGGCCTTGGAATCGAGGGTCGAGTAGAGGTCGTCACCGACGGCAGCACCGCCGAACGATCCGAAAACGCTCGCCAGCGCGCTCTTGTGGCCACTCAGCTGTTGGCCGAAGAACTGCTCCATACCGGCTGATGAACCCTGCTGCTCATCTGAATAGCCGATCGTCTGCGCGAACAGCGAGCCCTGTGGGTACTTGCGGTTCCAGATCCCGCCGCTGGCCGGTACGGACTTTGCCAGTACGACGCCGTCTTCAGCGATGATCTTGCCACGCTTCACCTTCCACGAGGCATAGGTCTGCAGTTTGTTGAGTGGATTGTCCTGCAGCGCGGTGGCGCTGAACACCGTCCAGCGCGAGGTGAATGCGACCAGCACCACGAACAGCAGCATCATTACCGCGAACAGCCTGACGATCGCGCGGTTCACGTTGTGGTTGGGCGCCGAGCCCGGTCAGAGACGAGCAGCAGCAGCGCCACCAGGATGAAGTTGGCCATGATCGAGGAGCCGCCGTATGAGACGAACGGCAACGTCACGCCGGTGAACGGGATCACCCGCGTAACCCCGCCGACGATCACGAAGACCTGGATCGCGAGAATCGCGGAGAGCCCGGTCGCCATCAGCTTCGAGAAGGAGTCGCGCGCGAGCATCGCCGCCTTGAAGCCCCGCGCCACCAGCAGCAGGTAGATCAGCAGCAGTGCCGCCGCCCCGAACAGGCCGAGCTCGTCGGTGATGACCGCGTAGATCATGTCCGTATCGGACAGCGGAACGTAGGCGTCGTGGGTTCCTGGGACCGTCAACAAGGCTTGGCCGAAGCCCTGGCCGAACAGCCCGCCTTGAGCCTGCGAGAAGAGACCGTTGGCTATCTGGTAGCTGCTACCGCTCTGGGCGTTGTAGAGGCTCGGCTTGAACGGGTAAAGCCACGCCTGTACGCGCGAGTCGATGTGGGGGATGTGAGTGCCCAGGTACCAGGCTCCGACGCCGAATGCGACGAGCCCGATCACCACGAACGAGACGCGTTGCGTGGCCACGTAGACGATCGACAGCAGTCCGCCGTAGAACATCAGTGAGGAACCGATGTCATGCAGGAAGACCAGGATCAGCATCGCGACGCCCCACAGCAGCAGCACGGGGCCGAGATGCTTGAGCGGCGGCACGCGATAGCCGAAGATCTTGCGTCCCTCGGCCAGCGCCTGGCGGTGGTCGCGCAGATAACTGGCGAGGAAGATCACGAGGCCGATCTTCGCGAACTCGGTCGGCTGGAACGTGACTGAGCCGACGTGGATCTCCAGGTAGGCCCCGTAGGTCTGGGTCTGCGTAGCGGACTCGAGGCCTGGCACACGGGGTAGCACCATGAAAACGATCGATCCGATCACGATCAGATACCGGTAGTTCTCTAGCTTTCGGTAGTCCCGGAAGAACATCACCGTGCCCGCGAACAGGAACAGGCCGAGTACGAACCACTGCGCCTGCTGACGAGCCTCCGTAGCGCCCGCGATGCGGTAGATCATCACCAGGCCGAAGCAGGCGAGCACCGCCACCAGCGGAAAGATGTAGGGGTCCGCGTGCGGCAGCGTGATCCGGATGAAGATGTGTCCGGCCAGGCACAGTCCAAGGAAGACCGCGCCGTAGACCAGTGAGACGTTTGAGAGCTTTCCCGACTCCTGGATGAAGACGGCCGCAAATCCGGCCGTGAGCAGCAGCGCGGCGGGGACCAGGCCGAACAACTCGCGGTTGCGCGCCCTCATTTGACGATCTGGCCGAGCTCCAGCTGATTGACCAGCTTGATCGCGCTGGTCTGGTCGCGCATCGCGTGGTTGAGAACGTCACCTCGGCGTGAAGCCGGGATCAGCGCGGCCGGCACACCGGAGACATAGAACGTTTCGTACATCGGGACGCCGAACGGCAACACGTACGGGAAGCCGCGGTACACGACGACCGTTCCCTGGCCATTCGTTCCCAGGAAGTAAAGCTGACGGCTGGCCAGGTAGCCGCCGCCGCCGAATAGGAACAAGACGACGAGTACCGCCACCGTGGCGGCCACCGCCTTGCCAAGGCGCCCGAATTGGCGCTCCCGCGGCCCCGGTTGCACCATGCCCTTGGGGACCCGCGGCTTCCAGCCCTGGCGGCGTGAGAGCGGCGCCCGCAGCGACGGGCGCGGCGTCACGGGCAGCGGCGGGGCCGGGGCCGGGGGCACGCGTTCGGCAGCCGCGAGATCGTCAAACGAGACCTCGTAGGCGCTTGTCGGCTGATCCACGGAGCTGCCCGGCTCGACCGTCTCAGCCCGGAACAGCACGACGGTGATGTTGTCGCGGCCGCCGGCTGCGTTGGCTTCGTCGATCAGACGATCGGCGGCGGCGGACAGGCTCGGGGACTCAAGCAGCGCCTGCTGCACCTGCCGCTCGGGAATCATGTCGGTGAGGCCGTCGGAGCAGAGCATCACAACGTCTCCCGGGCGCAGCGGGTAGCTCCAGGTGTCGACCTCAACGACGGCCTCCGGCCCCAGCGCGCGTGTGATTATCGAGCGCTGCGGATGCTCGAGCGCCTCCTCGTCGGTCAGCTCGCCCTTGGCGACCAACTCTTGCACCAGCGAGTGATCGTTGGTCAGACGCTGCAGTTCTCCGTCCCGGAAGAGGTAGCCACGGCTGTCGCCGACGTTCGCTATCGCCACCGAGTCTTCGTCGAGATAGGCGGCGGTGACGGTAGTGCCCATGCCGGCGTGCTCGTGCTCCGCAAGCTGTCGCTTGTGGATCTCCTGGTTGGCCAGCTGAATGGTCTCGGCGAGCCGCTGCTCAGATGTGCCCTCGTCCGGCAGACCCTGTGCAAAGGTATGCGCGACTATCGCCGACGCGACTTCGCCGGCCTGTGCGCCGCCCATGCCGTCGGCCAGCGCGAACACCGGCGCGCGCGCGAACGTTGAGTCCTCATTGCCGGCGCGCTGACGCCCTGGGTCGGTGCGCACGATCGTCTCTGCTGCTCTAAGCATCTTCTGGTCTGGGTGGTGCGGCTTTGGGGCCTACTGGTAATAGGAAAACTTCGAGTCGCCGATACGGATCTGGTCACCGTCGCGAAGCGGCGCCGGACCGTTCAACAGCTCGTCGTTCAGGTAGGTGCCGTTGGTCGAAGAGAGATCCTCAATCACGAGCGTCCTTCCCTGACGAGTGATCTTCGCGTGACGGGTAGACGCGAACGGATCCTGGAGCTGGATCTCGACGTCACCGCGCCCGAGAGTAGCGCCCGAAGCCAGGTCATAAGCCACCCCAGGCTTATGACCGAGCGCTCCGTCCACCACGAGGCGCGGCTCGAATTCCTGGCCGAGCACCTGCAGCGGGTCCACGGTGGCGTGAATACCGGTCGCGTCAGGCGGCGCCGCGGCGCCGCTGCCCCTGCCCCCGAAGCCCCGGCGCAGATCAAAGAGGGAGCTGGTCGCGACCCAGAAGAGGAAGAGATAGAGGACGATCAGGAAGCCGAACTTGAGTCCGACTGAGACGGGTTGCAGCATCAGCGCGTCCCGTCAGTCCAGATCGAAGGTGATGACGCTGGCACCAACTTCGATCCGATCACCGGGTTCGAGCGGCTCAGGTCGCTCGATCCGGCGTCCATCCAAACGGGTGCCGTTGGTGGAGTCAAGGTCGGTCAGGATCCAGGCACCCGCGCGCAGCCGCAGCTCGGCGTGCTTGCGCGAGACGTTGGCATCGTCGACAACCACCTCACACTCGCGGCTACGGCCGATCGTCGCTCCCTGCCCGCCGACGATGATGCGGCGCCCGTTGTAAAGCAGCAGGGCATTGCTGCTGCGCAGCGTGGCCTGCTGCGGCGGTGCCTCGACCGGATCGGCTGAGCTGAACACCAGCGTCTCGCCAAACTGCTCGCGAGCCTGCTCGCGGACTGGCGCCGCCGGCAGGTCATCAGCCTCCACGACGCGGGTCGCGATCCCGAACTGACCGAGCCCGAGACGCACGTCGGTCTCAAACTGAATCACCGGCGCCGACAGCAGTGCGTAGCGCTCACGGCGCGCATGCTCAAGCAGGTAGGCGCCGAGCTCCCCGGCAAGTGCATCCTCATAGCTGATGAATCGCTCACGGTCGCGCGCAGACAGGTAAACCCGGTACTCGTTAGGTACATAGACCCGCGAGAGCGAGCCGTACTGATGCTCCTCCATCTCCCGCGCAAGCTTGCGCGCGATCTCCACGGGTCGGACCTCCGACCGGAAAACCCGGCTGAAGGTCCCTTCGACCGCCCCGGCGATCTTGTTCTCTAGGCTTTTCAGAACGCTCATCAGTAAGGCTTCTCCGGGTATTCATGCTACGCAACCAAAGCTGCGTTTCCAGCGCCCGAGCGAAGTTCGCGGGTTAGGGTTGTGAGTGCCGGCCAGCCTAGGACCAGGACTGCAACTGCGGTTCCTGTGATCGGATCGCTCAGTGGACGCGCCCCGACGGCTTCCAGCGCTGACAGCGTCGCCGCGCCCCAGCCGATCGCGAGCAGCAGATCGAGCGTTGGCCAGCGGCGCGTGGCGAGCAGCGGCGCCAGCGCGGCCGCCGCCGCCCAGACCAAGGCTCCTGCTAGGCCGCGGGCCTGAACCAGCGGGATCAGCAGTTGGTTCACCATCGCGTCGGGGCTGGTCATCCAGCCGTGCACGACTGGGGGCTTGAAGGGCAGCCAGAAGAGGCTGTGGCCGGCCAGCGCACCGGCGGCGATCAGCCAAACGTAGCCGGCGGCCGCGATGATCGCACGCTGCCACCAACTCCTGCCCGCCTTGGCGGCGAACGCCGGGAAGGCGGCGGCGAGCCCGATCAGTCCGAGCGCCGGCGCGAGCCCGGGTGCCGACCAACCGTCCTTCAAGCTCAACAGCGCGACCGGCGGAACTGCCACCAGCAGCCAGAGCACGGCACCGCCGGTGCGGCCCTCGCCGGCTGCCAACACCGCAAAGGCGCCAACCGTGACGAGCCAGCCGAGACGCGGCAGCAGCAGCGCGAGCGCGGCTGCGATCAAGGCGATCGCGGCCGGCGCCAGCGGCGCTTGCTTGAGCAGATGCACTGAGAGCCATGAGGCGGTCAGTCCCGCCCCGAGTGCGGACAAGGCGCGCGGCAGCCACTCCGGAGCGCCTGCGGGATTTGCGGAAGCGCGGCGGCTCACCTGATGGGAAGCCACGCGGCTCCTCCTGGAACGACCGCCGACAAGCGTTTCGTCGCGATCGAACTGCAGTCGCGGCGTGCCGTCGGCATCGTGCCGCTCACGCCATGCGAGACCGGGATCCTCGTCGACTTCCGTCTCGTCGTAGCCGTGCCAGCCGCCGACAACGCCCCGGGTATCGTCGGCCTCGACCAGCGAGCCTGCAAGCGCCGCCCTGAGCTCGCGCAGGCTGCCGCGCGCATCGGCGCGCGGGCTCAGCGCCAGATCGATGCCGTAACCAAGGCCGCGTGGCAGGTCGCGACGCTGACGGCGAAGCGGCGGCACGAAACTGCTGTGGCGGCGGCGGCGCAGGCCGTGCGCAGGCGCGTCCTCCTGCGGATTCACGCCGGTGAGCGCCTCGTAGAGCACCAACGCCAGTGAGTAGATGTCCGCACTCGGCGTCACCTCGCGACCCTCAGCCTGTTCGGGCGCCATGTACGCAAGCGTGCCGATCACGTCGCCGGTGCGGGTCAGGGAGTCGCCGCCAACCACATGCGCGACGCCGAAGTCGGTCAGCTTGGCGCGCCCGGCGACGTTGCTGGATCGGTTTGAGACCAGGATGTTGGAAGGTTTGACGTCGCGGTGGATGACGCCCTGATCGTGCGCGTGATCAAGTGCCTCGCAGAGGCTGACGCCGATCTCAATGATCTCTCGGTCCGAGAGCTTGCCGGCCGCGAGCATCTGGTCGAGCGTGCGGCCCCGGACCAATTCGGAAACTAGGTAGGCGCCCTCATCGTCCACCGCGGCTTCATAGAGCGTGACGATCGCCGGGTGCTGAAGCCGCGCGGCGGCCCGTGCCTCACGCTCAAAGCGCTGATGAATCACACGGCTGCGCGGCAGTACCTTGACCGCCACGTCACGATCCAAGCGCTCGTCACGAGCCGACCAGACCGTGCCGAAGGCGCCGCTGCCAAGCTGCTTGGTGAGGCGGTAACGGCCGAGGATCGCCCCCTCGGTGGCTGTCGGCAACTGAAGCGCGCTCACGTGTGAGCGGAGTTCGCGGCCGAGTCCGGCTTCCCTGCGTGTGGTCGCCTACTTGCACGAGCGCTTGCGAACTTGGCGCAGCGGCCACTCAGCCGCTATTACTCAGCGTTCAGATATCCCCGCAAGGAGCGAATAAAACTTGTCGTTTTTCGACGAGGACGAGGCCGACGAGCCGACGCAAGCCTCCAGAGCAGCATCACGCCCCAGGCGGCCAGCCGGCCGGGGCGGGTCGCGACCGCCTGGCGGACCGTCGCGCCGTCCCCCCGGAGGCCATAACCAAGAGGTGCAGACACGACGGCTGATCGCCGTCGGAGTCATCGTCGCCCTGGTGGTGGTCGTCGCTCTGCTGATTCACCACGTAGAGGTCAATCAGACCAAGAATTCACTCAAGGCCTACGCGGGAACCGTCTCGAACTACGTCACGGCCTCCGACACCACCGGCGCGCAGGTCTTCAAAGACCTCCGCAATGGCGACGGGAGTAGCAACCTGAACGGACTCCAGCAGGATCTGAATACGGCCGCCGGGGACGCCCTCGCACAGCTCCAGAGAGCCGAGGACCTGAGTACGCCCGACCAGATGTCCACCCCCCAGCAGAGCTTTGTGCAGATGATGAAGCTTCGCTACGAGGGGATTCAGCAGATCGCCTCGCATATCGAGGGCGCAATGGACAAGTCCACAGCAGTCGGCGATGTCGCCGAGATCACCGGCGGCACATCGATGCTGTACGCGTCCGACGTGATCTACAAGACCTCGGTCGGCACCGGCATCGCGGCGGCCCTCAACGACGCGGGGCTGCCGATCGGCGGCACCACCGGCGCGACCATCAACTCGGGGCAAGTGGTTCCCGACCTCGGTTGGCTCGACGCCAAGACCGTCGACGTCTGGATCGGGGCGACCGTCCCCAGCAAGGCTGTGAACAACGACCAACCGGGCCTACACGGACACGATCTCACCGCGGTCACCGTCGATGGCACAGCCCTGAGCACCGCGGTGCTGAACACGATCCCCGTCTCTACATCGGCACCGACCTTTGACCTCTCGCTGACGAACGGCGGCGACTTCGACGAGTACCAGGTTGTCTGCAAGGTAACGGTCAAGGGAGAGCCGAAGGAGACGGCGCAATCGACGATCCCTGAAACCACGCCGCAGCACAGCGCGAACTGCAGCGTCACGCTGCCTAAGGCGCTATCCGGCCCCTATCAGATCACAGCTGAAGTCGTGCCCGTGCCCCGCGAGACAAATACCGCCAACAACTTCCTGACCTTCAACGTCGACTTCAACTGACGACCGGTGCGCCTATCCTTCGGCGGGTGACCGGGAGCGAGCACACCACTGAGGTCGTCGCGATTGCCGCCGGAGCCGCGGCTGTTGTTGGGCTGGCGTGGGCGATCGGCTTGACCGTCGCCTTGCGTCGGCTGCGAGCCGCGCAGCGCGCGGTGCTCGGAGACGGCGACCGGGACCTTGTGGCCCACGCAGCACACCTACAGGCCTCATTTGAGACGCTCGCCCAGTACGTGGAAGATTTCGGCACGCGGCTCGACACACGCGTGACGCACGCGGAGACGCGACTCGACGGCTCTATCGCGCACCGGGCGTTGGTGCGTTACGACGCCTACGGAGAGATGTCCGGCCGGCAATCCACTTCGCTGGCGCTGCTCGACACGAATCAGTCAGGTGTGGTGCTCTCGACCATCCACCATCGGGAGCACGCCCGGCTTTACGCCAAGCAGGTGCACCAAGGCAAGTCTGACCTGGAGCTCTCGCCGGAGGAGGCTGAGGCGGTCGCGCTCGCATTGCGTGGCGACACCGGTGAGGAGGCCGTTGCGGACGCTGAAAGGCGCCGGGGCGCACGGGGCGCCGGCTTCGGCACCGGGCGGCGGGGCGGCGGCGGCGGCGAACCAAGTGACCCGCCCGCGGGCAACGGCCCCGTGCAGAGCGCCGGTCAAGGCGGCCAGGCCTAACCGTGCGGGTCGGTTACCTGGGTCCTGAAGGGACCTTTACGCAGGAAGCCGCGCTCACGGCGCCGGCAGCGGATTCCCTCGAGTTGATCCCCTGCGCGACGATCTACGACACGGTCATGGCAGTGCACGACGGCAGCGTTGACCGCGCCGTGGTTCCGATTGAGAACTCGCTTGAAGGTTCGGTCAGCGCGACGCTCGACACGCTCGCGTTTGAGACCGACGGGGTCACGATCGTCGCTGAGACGGTGCTGCCGATCCACCAGTGCCTGATAGCACAGGACGCGATCCCGCTCGAGGAGATCGAGGTCGTGATCTCACACCCGCAGGGCAACGCCCAGTGCGCGCGCTTCATCCGCAGCCGGCTACCGCAGGCACGCGTGATGACCTCAGATTCCACCGCCGACGCCGTGCGACTTGTCTCCGAGCGCATCCGCCACCGCTGGGCCGCGATCGGCACCAAGCTCGCAGCCGACCTCTACGGCTGTCAGGTCCTCAACGCCAGCATCGAAGACCTCGCGGGCAACGAGACCCGTTTCGTCTGGCTCGCGCCCACCGGGGCGCCGGCCGGGCTTCCGGGTGCCGGTGAACCGCGTGGCCCCTGGAAGACGGCGGTCGTCTTCTGGGGTGCCGGTTCGGAAGCCCCTGGCTGGCTGGTGACGTGTCTGGGCGAACTCTCTTCGCGGGGCGTGAACATGACGAGGATCGAGTCTCGCCCGCGCCGTCAGGGTCTCGGGCGCTACATGTTCTTCATCGACCTCGAGGGCCGTGACGACGAGCCACACCTGGTCGAGGCGCTGGCCGCGCTCGCGGGACATGTCGAGGTGCTGCGCAGCCTCGGCTCGTTCCCCGCCGCCTGAGCTTATCGGCGCCGTCCGGCTCGACCGCCACGGCCTTGACCAAGCCTCTTTCGATCGGGGCTCGCCCGTCCGGCCGACCGTTATCCTTTGCCGCGATGGGCACTACGGCAATACCTGCCCCACCCCGGTCCGCGTCGCTCACTGAGCACCATCGACGCGGACCTGATGGTGGTCGGGTGCTCGTTTTGAATGCGACTTACGAACCGGTGAATGTCTGCACGGTGCGGCGCGCAGTGGTGCTGTTGCTCAAGGAGAAGGCCGAGATGGTGGAACGCTCCGAGCGTGAACTTCACTCCGCCTACGGTTCGATGACCAGGCCGATGGTGATTCGACTGGTCACCTACGTGCGCGTCCCGCGTGACTCGCACCGCCGCAAGATCACCAGGCGCGCCGTGTTCGCACGCGACGACTGGACCTGCCAGTACTGCGGGTCGCGTAACCAGCTGACCGTGGATCACGTGATCCCCCGCTCCAAGGGCGGCGGCTCAACCTGGGAGAACATCGTCGCTGCCTGCGCTCCCTGCAACCGGCGCAAGGGAGACTCGCTGCCTCGCCAGGCGGGCATGCAGCTCGCCAAGGTACCGCGGACGCCGAACCCTGACGTCTTCATCCAGGTCGCAAGCCCCACGATCCCGGGGTCCTGGAAGCAGTACCTCGCCGCCTGAGCTGGCGACACGGTCAACCAAGGTGGCGCCATCCGCCGCCGAGGTGTGTACCTTTACGTCACCAGAGAAAGGAGGTGGTCCAATCTTGTCTGACAGTATTTTTGGGACTCTGGAGGTGTCCGGCCACTAGGTCGGAGGCTGACCGCCTAGGCGGAGTCCAACCGAGACACCACCGCTCTGGTGCCGGAATTAGTCCCTCCGGCGTCGTGCTTCATCCAGAGCGGCGATGCCAGCCAAGTAGTCGCGAAGGGGCGCTGTGTCGACAGCGCCCCTTCGTCATTTAAGCCCGGCCAGACGGGCCGGGCGGCTTCTACTCGTCGGTCTCGTCAGCCGGCTCAGTGACGTCGGTCGCATCGCTCTCAACGGCCGTCGCGTCACCGTCAACCGCGGGCCCGTCGCCGGGCTCGAGCGTGAGCGCTTCGCCCTCCAGCACATCGCCGCCGCCCTCGAGCTCCACATCGCTGCTGTCGGACTCGGCGACCAGCGCAACCGCGCTGACCTGGTCGTCGTCGCGGATGTTCATCACCTTGACGCCCTGCGAGGCGCGGCCGTAGCGGTTGATGCCACGCACGGAGGTGCGTTGCACCATGCCGTTCTGGGAGATGAAGACCAGCTCCTGATGCTCACGTACGACCAGGGCTCCTGCCAGCGCGCCCTTGTTCTCAGTGAGCGTGATCGTCTTTACGCCCATCGTGTCGCGGTGCTTGGCCGGGTAGTCCGAGATCGGCGTGCGCTTGCCGTAGCCGTTCTCCGTGACGACCAGCAGCTCCTGATCGTCACGGGCCACGTCCATCGCTAGCAGGGCATTGCCCTTCTGCTTGACGTTCATGCCGCGCACGCCCGAGGTATCGCGGCCCATCGCGCGGACCTCATCCTCGTGGAAGCGCGAAGCCTGCCCCGAGCGAGAGACCATGATGATCTCGTCATCTCCAGTTGTGATGCGCACCGCGATCAACTCGTCGTCGTCGCGGATGTTGAGGGCGATGATGCCGTCGGCCTTGATCGGGGTGTTGTAGGCCAGAAACTCGGTCTTCTTGACGATCCCGTTGCGGGTTGCGAAGACGAGGTACTTGCCCTCTGTGAAATCGCGTGTCGAGAGCACCGACTGAACCCGCTCGCCCTCACGCAGCGGCAGGAGGTTGACGAGCGCGCGCCCGCGCGCCGTGCGCGACTGCTCGGGCAGCTCATAGACCTTGAGCCGGTAGACCTTGCCGCGGGTCGTGAAGAACAGCAGGTAGTCATGGGTCGACGTCACAAAGAGATGCTCGATGTAGTCGTCGTCCTTGGTATCCATACCGGTCACACCAACACCGCCACGGTGCTGCTGGCGGTAGGTGGAGAGCGGCAGCGACTTGATGTAGCCGGAGTGCGTGATCGAGATGACCATCTGCTGGTCCGCGATCAGGTCCTCAATGTCGATCTCGCCCTCTGCGTAGGTGATCTCGGTCCGGCGCTCATCCCCGTAGGTCTGGGCGATCTCGGCCAGTTCCGTCTTGATCAAGCCCAGCACCAGCGCCTCGTTGCCGAGGATCTCCCGCAGTTCCTTGATGCGCTCCATCAGGTCAGCGTGCTCGAGCTTGATCTTGTCGGCCTCCAGCGCCGTCAAGCGACTCAGCGTCAGCTGCAGGATCGCCTGGGCCTGAATCACGCTCAGCTCGAACCGCTCGACCAGGCCGATGCGCGCGGCCTCGGGGTCACGCGACCCGCGGATCAGCGCGATCACCTCATCGAGGTTGTCGAGCGCGATCAGCAGCCCTTCCAGAACGTGGGCACGCTCCTCGGCCCGGCGCAGCTGATATTGGGTGCGACGGACTACAACCTCGCGCTGGTGGTCGATGTAGTGACCCAGCACCTCACGCAGGGAGAGCGTGCGCGGTACGTTGTCAACCAGGGCGACCATGTTGACGCCGAAGGTCGTCTGCAGCGGTGTGTGCTTGTAGAGCTTGTTGAGCACGACCTTCGGGATCGCCTCACGTTTGAGCTCGATCACGATCCGCATACCGCGGCGATCAGACTCATCGCGCAGGTCACTGATCTCGGGGATCTTCTTCTCCGCGACCAGATCCCGAATCTTCAGCATCAAGCCGCCGTCGCCGCCCTTGCGCACCTGGTACGGCAGCTCGGTGACGATGATCGCCTCCTTGCCCTGACCGATCGGCTCGATGTGCGCCTTGCCCTGGACGCGCACGCGGCCGCGGCCTGTGGCATAGGCGTCGCGGATGCCGTCGCGGCCAAGGATCAGTCCGGCCGTGGGGAAGTCCGGGCCGGTGACGTGCTTCATCAGCCCGTCCAGGTCGATCTGCGGGTCATCAATGAACGCGATCGTCGCGGCCACGACCTCACGCAGGTTGTG
The DNA here is from genome assembly GCA_003137075.1 of Solirubrobacterales bacterium. GTDB lineage: Bacteria > Actinomycetota > Thermoleophilia > Solirubrobacterales > Solirubrobacteraceae > Palsa-465. The sequence goes on along the minus strand of PLES01000052.1, from coordinate 28,962 downwards.
CGGCGGGATGTTCGTGGCCATGCCTACGGCGATGCCGGAGCTGCCGTTGACCAACAGGTTCGGGAAGCGCGCCGGCAGCACCAGTGGCTCGCGCGTTTGACCGTCGTAGGTCGGGACAAAATCGACCGTGTCCTGGTCGATGTCCCGCAGCATCTCGGCAGCGAGCTTGTCGAGGCGGGCCTCGGTGTACCGCATCGCGGCGGCCGGCCAACCGTCGATGTTGCCGAAGTTGCCGTGCCCGTCGACGAGCCGGTAACGCATTGAGAAGCTCTGGGCGAGGCGCACGAGCGTGTCGTAGATCGCGCTGTCACCGTGCGGGTGGTACTTGCCCATGACCTCGCCGACGATCTGCGCGCACTTGACGTGCTTGCGGGTCGGATTCAAGCCCATCTCGTTCATCACGTGCAGAACACGGCGGTGAACGGGCTTCAAACCATCGCGCACATCGGGCAGGGCCCGACCGACGATGACCGACATGGCGTAGTCCAGATACGCGGAGCGCATCTCCTCGTCGAGGCTGCGCGGCTCGATGTTGCCGCCGCCGATGGTGTCAATCGCTGACATTTACGCGGGCCTCCTAGACGTCCAGGTTGGTTACGAGCCTGGCGTTCTCCTCGATGAACGCGCGGCGGGGTTCGACCTGATCGCCCATCAGCATCGAGAACGTACGATCGGCGGCGCTGGCGTCGTCCATCGTGACCTGCACGAGCGTGCGCGAGGCGGGGTCCATCGTGGTTTCGCGCAGCTCCTCCGGATCCATCTCGCCCAGCCCCTTGAAGCGGTAGAACTCGACGCCGCGTTGGGCGATGTCGAGGATGCCGGCGCGGAGCTCCTCAAACGAGGCAGCGTCGGTCGTGCGCTCACCGAGCTTGATGTTGAACGGTGGCGTGCCGGCAAGTGTGGCGAGCTCCTTGTGGACGCTGGCCAAGCGCCGGTACTCGTTTGCGTCCAACGACGCGCGTCGCACGTGATGGGTCGTAGCAAGGCCGGTCTTGGCCTCGATCGTGAGCACCGTCAGCTCGATCGGGTCCTCTGAAAGCAGCTTGGTCGAGTAAGCGTGACCGTTGCTTTCAGAGCCGGTCAAGTGGGCGCGCAGCGCCTCGACGTCGGTGATGCCCTCTTCGAGCAGCCGTGCTTGCTGCATGAACGAGACGACGCCGTGGCCGTGAGCGGTGCGCAGCGCCTGCGCCCAGCCCTGGTACTGCTTGAGCTGGCGGGTGAAGCGCTGCCAGCGAGCCTCGGTCAGCTTGAACTCGTTGCCGGCGCCGTCGGTGACCTCGATCTTCTCGAACTTGTCGCCGAGCAGAATCTCCTCGAGCTCACTCTCTCGCTCGATGTAGCGGTGCTTCTGGCCACGGGTCAGGCGGTACAACGGCGGCTTGGCGATGTAAACGAAGCCGGCCTCGATCAGCGGTTGCATCTCTCGGAACAGCAATGTAAGCGCGAGCGTGCGGATGTGGGCGCCGTCAACGTCAGCATCGGTAAGCAGCACGATCTTGTGGTACCGCGCCCGCTCGATGTCGAACTCGTCGCGAACACCGGTGCCGATCGCCGTGATCAGCGCCTGGATCTCCGTGTTGCCGAGCACCTTGTCAATCCGGCTCTTCTCGACGTTGAGGATCTTGCCACGCAGCGGCAGGATCGCCTGGGTGTTGCGGTCACGGGCATCTACCGCGGACCCACCCGCGGAGTCACCCTCGACCACGAACAGCTCGGCCAACGACGGGTCCTTGACGGAGCAGTCCGCGAGCTTGCCCGGGAGCGTGGAGTTCTCAAGCGCCGACTTGCGACGCGTGAGATCGCGCGCCTTGCGGGCCGCCGCGCGCGCTTGCGCGGCGGAGACGGCCTTGCGGATCACGCGGCGCGCGTCCTGCGGGTTCTCCTCAAGCCACTCGGCCAGCCTCGCGTTGACGATCGTCTGTACGAAGCCGTCCATGCTGGGATTGCCGAGTTTGGTCTTGGTCTGGCCCTCGAACTGCGGTTCGGAGAGCTTCGCCGAAATGACCGCGGTGAGCCCCTCGCGGATGTCCTCGCCGGTGAGGTTGACGTCCTTCTCCTTGAGCTCACCAACATCGTGCGCATACTTGTTGATAACTCGGGTCAGCGCCGAACGGAAGCCGCTCAGGTGTGAGCCGCCCTCGTGCGTGTTGATGTTGTTGGCGAATGAGAAGACCGACTCCTGGTAGGAGGCGTTCCACTGCATCGCAACCTCGACCGAGCCATCTTCGAACTCGCCGGAGAAGTCGATCACCTTGGTATGGATCGGCTCCTTGTTCTCATTCAGGAACGAGACGAAGTCCCGGATACCGCCCTCGTAGTGGAAGTCTGCGCGGTGGCCCTCGGCGCGCTCATCGACGATCGAGATGCGCAGGTCCCGTGTGAGGAACGCGGTCTCGCGCAGGCGCTCCTCGAGCGTGTTGAAGCTGAAGTCAAGGTTTTCAAAGATGTCTGCGTCGGGCAGAAAGGTGATGGTTGTCCCGTGGTCATCGCTCGGCTCGCCGCGCGTGACCGGGCCCATCGGAACGCCGCGCTGGTAGCTCTGGGTCCACTTGTAGCCGTCTCGGCGAACCTCGACGTCGAGCTGCTCAGAGAGCGCGTTGACAACCGATACGCCGACGCCGTGAAGCCCGCCGGAGACCTTGTAACCGCCGCCCTCGCCGAACTTACCACCGGCGTGCAGCACGGTCAGCACGACCTCGAGTGCGGACTTGCCCTCCTTCTCCATGGTGGAGACGGGGATGCCGGCGCCGTGGTCTACCACAGTCACCGAGTTGTCCGGGTGGATTACAACGTTGACCGTGTCGTTGCGGCCGGCCAGGGCCTCGTCAACGGAGTTATCAACAACCTCGTAAACAAGGTGATGCAGGCCGCGCTCACCGGTCGAACCGATGTACATGCCGGGGCGTTTACGAACCGCCTCGAGACCCTCAAGAACCTGAATGTTCTCTGCGTCATAGCCCGACTGTTTGCTCTGGGGCCCAATGGAGCCGTCTTCGTTCGTCAACAATCCTCCGATTGACGTTGAAAGCCCCGGCAACACACGCTGTTCGTGCGCCGGGGCATCGAAACTTTGATGTCTCTGATAGTAGCACATGAACACGCCGAAAGGCCCTCTGGCGTGCTGTGTTTTTCCCTGCAAATAGCCGGAAAATAACTCTGCGGTCAGGTGCCTGTCGTAACGCACCGCAGCCTAGTGATCGGATCACCGCTCAAACGCTGGTTGAGGCGCTCCAGAACATCTCCCGATTCGAGCGTCAGGGTATCCGCCACAACCGCCTCCGAGCACTTCACCGTGAGTACCCCGTTCGCCACTTTTGCTGGCGTCGCGCGAGCCGCCACGTACTCACCGACGACCTCCTGCCAGACGTCGGAAAGCGCGTCCCAGGTGCTCTGGACCTTCGCCACCGCGGTGTCAGGCTCCCACGCCACACGCATCCCGTCCAGCGCGCCGGCGATCTGCCTGGGAGCCCGTCTGCGAAAGCTCATCAGCGGCCGGCTAGGGCGGCGCCGGCGTGCACGAGGACCCCGTCGCCGGCGCTGATCCGCGAGACCGACGACTCGTCAGCACCGGGAACATGCTCGAGGTCCGTCGTGGTGATCAGCGACTGCCCGCCACCGTCGGTCAGCACCTCGACCAGCGCGGCGCGGCGGTCCTTGTCCAACTCGCTCATCACATCGTCGAGCAGCATCAGCGGCACGGTCTCACGGTACTGCCCAATGACTGACCGTTCGGCGAGCAAGAGGCTGAGTAGGCCCAGCCGTTGCTGGCCCTGCGATCCATAGGTCCGTAGCTCCCGGCCATCACGAGTGAGCGAAAAGTCGTCACGGTGAGGCCCGTGGCCGGTGAACCCCCGCTCGAGATCGGAGTCGATCCGCGCCCGCAGCTCGGCGACCAGCCCGTCCGGATCGGTCGCGGGTGAGCGTGGCCGATAGGCAAGTCCGGGATCCCCGTCCAGACCGAGTCGCGCACACATCGCTTGGAAGGGCTCCGTTGAGATCTCTATCGCCTGCCTGCGGTCGGCCATCAGCGCGAGCCCGGCGTGCGCGAGCTGCAGGTCCCAGGTCTCAAGGCTGGCCCGTGAGCCTGTGCCGGCCCGTAATCTGGCCAGCAGCGCGTTGCGTTGGGCGAGCGCCTCGGCGTAGGAGCGGCGGTTCTGTGCCCGACCCGGCCATAACGCCGCCACCACTTGGTCAAGGTGCGCGCGTCGTAGCGCCGGAACGCCTTTCACGAGCTCCAGTCGATCGGGCAGGAACACGCTCACAAGCGGCCGAGCCGCGACGTCGAGCAGGCGCTCGACCGGCGCTCCGTCGACCGTCATCTGCTTCGGCTCCCCCGGAGTGAAGCCGACGGCGAGCTCATGTGGTCCGTCGCGCCCCTCGGTCTGCACGACGACCCGGGTGGTCTGGGTACCGAAACGAACCAACTCACGATCGTTGGCTGTGCGACAGGAACGACCGGTGCAGCCGAAGTAGATGGCATCGAGCAGATTCGTCTTGCCGGCGCCGTTGGGTCCCACGACCACCGTTAAGCCGCCGCCCAGCGGGGCGGCGGCCCGTTCATACGTACGGAAATCTCGCAGGGTGACGGAGACGACGCGCACCCCGCACCGCTTCGCTGTCGGCTAGACGTTCAGCCTGATCGGCATGATCAGGTAGACGAAGCCACTGCCATCGCCGGACTCGAGCAGCCCTGGACGTAGCGGGCTTATCAGTTTGACGAGCACGTCTCCGTCTTCGATCGCATCGAGGCCGTCCCGCAGGAACTCCGGGTTGAAGCCGATCTCGAAGGGCTCGCCTTGGAACGACACCGGCAGCGCCTCGCGCGCCTCGCCGATATCCGGTGTCTGCGCCGAGACGGTTAGCTCGCCCGGGGCGAAGGCCAGACGCAGGGGCGCGTTCTTCTGAGCCAGCAGGCTGATCCGCCGCACAACGTCGCGTAGCTCAGGCCCGGAGATGCGCAGCTCGTGTTCAAAGGCCTCAGGGATCAGCTGGCGATCATTGGGGAACTGGCCGTCGATCAGCCGAGAGGAGAGCACAACCTTGCCGAGGATGAAGACGACCTGGTTCTGTCGCACGCTGACAGTCAGGTTCTCGTCCTCAGCGTGTGCGGCAATCCGAGCCAGCTCCTGGAGCGCGCGCGCCGGAATATTGACGTCGAAGCCAACCGCGAGCGTCGAATCGAGCGTCGTCTCTTTGACGCTTAGTCGATAGGAGTCGGTGGCGACCATACGCAGTTGAGTACCAGAGGCGGCGACGTGGATCCCGGTGAGGACCGGACGAGTCTCGTCGCGGCTGGCCGAACCGGAGACCTTCAGTGCCGTGGCGACAAATGCGGCGGCGGGGATCGTGACCGCAGAGTCAAGATCTGGGTCTGGAAAGGTCGGGAAGTCCTCGGCGTGAAGCGTGCGGATGTTGAAGGTGGCATTGCCTGAGATGACCTCGACGTCCTGCTGTGCAGCCCGCAACTCGAGCGAGACGCTAGGAGAGGGCAATGACCGAACGACGTCAAGGAAGAGACGTGCCGGTAGCACGACGGTCCCGTCGCGGGCAACGTCGGCGTCAAGCGGGACACGCAGGCTGACGTCGGTATCCGTAGCCCGTAGTTCGCAGCTCCCGGTACCGGCCACGAGCTGCACGCCGGAGAGCGCCTGGATCGCGCTGCGGGTTGAGGCGACGCGAGTCACCGACTGGAGTTGGGCCAGGAGGACGTCCCTGTCGAGAGAAATCTTCACGGTCAATACCTCATAAGGAAGGTAGAAGTCATAGGTCTAAGAGAATGTGTGGAAAAGGCAAGATTTCTACGCATGGAGCGGGCGATGTCTCAGTTCAAGCCAACGGTTGAGTCTGTCAGCAACCGCGGTCGGCGGTGTTGGCAGTGAGAGTTGAGAGCAGCGCTTGCAGGTCAGCTGCGTCTTCTTTGTTAACAGTCGTGCGTTCTTGAACACGCTTACAGGCATGTAGAACGGTTGCGTGGTTGCGACCCCCGAAGGCTTCGCCGATCCTCTGAAGCGGTGCGTCAGTCAGTTCACGTGAAAGGTGGATCGCCAGTTGCCGTGGCCAGGCCACCGATGCCCTGCGGCTCTCCGAGCAAAGCTCAGCCGCTGAGAGCTTGAACTGACTCGCAACCACCTCCTGGATCTGGTCGATCGTGAGCGGACCGCTCGGCGATCCGTCAGAGGAATGAGGTGCAAGTTGGCCCAGTACTGCCAGCGCGAGCTCAGGGTCGATCGGTCTGCCGGTCAGCGAGTGATTGGCAGCAAGACGTTGCAGGGCTCCCTCCAGCGAGCGGACGTTGTCAGTGATGCGCTCGGCCAGAAGGTCAAATACGGCGCTGTCGGCCACCACAAGGTTGTCGAGCTTGGCGCGCTTGCGCAGGATCGCGACTCGGGTAGCCCGGTCGGGACGGGTGAGATGCTCTACCAGGCCGGCCTCGAATCGCTGGCGCAGGCGCTGCTCGATGCCCGTGAGCTGGCTCGGGAGGCGATCGCAGGTCAGGACGAGTTGGCGTCCAGAGTCGTAGATCGCGTTGAAGGTGTGGAAGAACTCTTCTTCGGTCTTGGCCTTGCTGGCGAGAAATTGAACATCGTCGATAAGCAGCACGTCAACGTCTCTGTAGAGATGCTTGAAGCGCGCGAGTGCTTTGCCGTTGAGCGCCGCGATAAAGCCGTTGGTAAAGGCTTCGACCGTCGTGTAGCGGACGTTGGTCTGCGGGTCGAACTCGCCTATGTAGTTGCCGATGGCGTGCAGAAGGTGGGTCTTGCCGAGGCCCGGCGGAGCGTGCAGAAACAACGGGTTGATGGTCTGGCCCGGAGCTTCAGCGACCGCGAGCGCCGCTGCGTGTGCCATGCGGTTGCCGTCCCCGATGATGAACTGGTTGAAGGTGTAACGCGGATTGAACCGCTCCCGCTGGTGCTCGGGGTGGATGTGCGCCGCCTGCGTCAGCGCGTCGCGGGCCACGGTCGCGGGGTCACCTGCGAACGCCACCTTGACGTTGTTGCCAAGGCGTTGTCTCGCGCAGCGCTCGAGGACACGACCGAAGCGATCCGCTACCCAACTGTCAGTTCCCGGCTTCCCTTGCAGAACAAGCACGGAGCCGTCCCAACTCTTCAGCTCAAGCGGCGCCAGCCAGATGTCGTAGGTGGACTCCCCTACGGTGCGGCGCAACTGGGATCTGATGTCCTGCCAGGCAGGGGTTGGCTCGAGATGCGCAGGCAACTCCAAGCGGCTCCTAACGGAGAGTCTGGGGTACGTATTCGTGAGGGCCCGGAGTTGTCGGCTCCGGTTGGGCGAATATAACAGTGGCCCGCGGGCCATCTTCGATGCTGAGCCGAGGCTTGGCGCAAAGCGCGGGAAAAAGCGATGCCACGTTGAGTGAGTCGCTACAGCAACGTGCGGACGACGCAGAGCAGTGGTCGGCGGGAATCCCCGGTTGGTGCGTATACTGCCTGAAAACCCCGGCTCGGCCGGGAGGAATACTTATGAAAAGAACTTACCAACCAAAGAAGCGCAAGCGCGCACGTGCTCACGGCTTCCGTTCGCGGATGCTCACACGTGCTGGTCGTGATGTGCTGAAGCGCCGCCGCGACAAGGGCCGCAAGCGCCTAACGGTGTAGGTGGTCGTATGGCGGGCGCACGTTCGCCTCGCCGTGGGCGACTATCAAGAAGCGCTGACTTCGATCGTGTGATGAGGAGCGGCCGGTCTCATGCCGGCCGCGAACTCGTTCTATACGTGTTCCCGCGCGGTGGCGACGAGCCGCCGCGGCTGGGGCTCTCGGTGTCCCGCAAAGTTGGCGGGGCGGTCGAGCGCAACAGCGTCAAGCGGCTCCTGCGTGAGGCATTTGCGATTGAGTGCGAGCGGCTGCCAGTCGGCAGTGATGCTGTGGTGATCGCGCGCGCCGGTGCCCATGACCTGGCAGAGCGCGAAGGGCTAAGCGGGATCCATGAGGCTCTGAAGACTTTGATCGACAAGGCTCTCGCGTCGTGAGTCGGGTGGCCACGGCGGCGCGTTCTCTTGCGGTCGTCCCGATCCGCGTTTACCAGCGGCTCATCTCGCCGATGCTCGGGGAGCGCTGCCGGTATTACCCGTCCTGTTCGGAGTACGCCGCGCAGGCGATCACAAAGTTCGGCATACTGCGCGGGCTTGTGTTGGCCGGGTGGCGGGTGCTCCGTTGCAACCCGTTCAGCCACGGGGGCTACGACCCTGTGGAAGCCCAGCGACTGTTCAAGTCGCGAAATCCGGCCACTAGCGCCTCTTAAATGCTTCTCGACGCCAACATCTTCCAGCCGCTGATCACGGTCTTTGCACACGTGATCAAGTTCTTCCACGACAGCGTCGGCTTGTCGTGGGGCTGGTCGATCATCTTGCTGACCATCTGCGTGCGGATGGTGATGATCCCGTTGACGATCAAGCAGTTCCACTCGATGCGCCGGATGCAGATGCACCAGCCAGAGATGAAGCTGATCCAGCAGAAGTACAAGGAGGACAAGCAGCGCCAGCAGCAGGAGATGATGAAGTTCTACAAGGAGAACAACGTCAACCCGTTCGCCTCCTGCCTGCCGATGTTCCTGCAGTTGCCGGTCTTCATCTCGCTGTTTTACATGCTGCGCAAGAACCTGCGTTCGGACATCTGTGGCACGATCCAGACAAAGTTCCAGGCGGCCTACGCCAAGACTTACATGCTGCACAACCACGTGACCGAGAAGGTCGCGCACGCCGCAGCTCTGAGCCAGACGACGTACTGCACCAATCCCGCTTACGCCACCCATGGCGCCCCGGTGGCCGGCGCCGGCTTCCTCTTCATCCACGACATCACCAACACCGCACATGGCGCGACCTTGGTCGTGCTGTTGATCCTCTACGTCGGGACGCAGGCCGTTTCGACGCTGATCATGGCGGCGCCGACGATGGACAAGACGCAGCGCCAGATGATGATGTTGCTGCCGCTGTTCATGGTGCTCTTCATCATTCGCTTCCCGGCCGGCCTGCTCGTCTACTGGATTACGACCAACGGCTGGACGATGGTTCAGCAGTTCGCGTTGAAGCAGATCATCGGGCCGCCGCCGATGCCGAACACGACGATGATGGTCGAGGACGTCAAGGAGGCCGAGCAGGGCCTGGTTGGGCGCGCTCGCGGTCTGTTCGGTGGCTCTGGCTCGAGTTCGGGCAACTCGAGCAAGGGTTCGAGTAGCACCAACGGCCGCACGCGCGACCCGAACGCCGCTCCGCCGCCACCGCCGCGTAAGAAAAAGAAGCGCTCCGGGCGCCGGAGGTAGTTTTCGTGAGCTCCGCCGAAGACGCAGAGACGATCGAGTACATCGAGGAGATCCTCGACTCGATTGCCGAGGGCATTGGGATCGAGGCGACGGTCGAGGTCGAGGACAACGGTGAGGCGATCACCGCCACGTACGTCGGCGAGGACTTGGCGCTGCTGATCGGTCACCACGGCGCAACGATCGACGCGATTCAGCATTTGACGCACCGGATCGCCTTTCACGGGCTGGACGCGCGGCGGCCGCTGGCCGTCGATGCCGCCGGTTACCGGGCGCGCAGAGCAGAGGCGCTATACGCCGTGGCCGACCAGGCGGCGGAGACGGCCGTGCGGGAGAAGCGCCCGGTGCCGCTGGACGTCATGGGTGCGCAGGAGCGCAAGGTCGTGCACGAGCACCTCAAGAGCCGCTTCGACGTTGAGACGTACTCCGAGGGCCAAGAACCCTCACGTCACCTCGTCGTCGCCCCGCTGGTCGATTAGCTCTAGTAGCGCCGCGCCGTGAAGACCGCCGCGTCCGCAACCGCAAGGGTTGTGGAGAGGTGAAAGGCCCCGGCGGGTCGAGCGAGTTGCTCCGCGGCGGCCGTCACGGCGCGACTGATCCAGCACTAGCGACCCCTGTGACTCGACGGGTTTGCTGGGGAGCGGCGGACGTGGCGGCTTTTCGCGCCATGTGTGGCCACGAGCGACGCCCGCCGCCCCCGCCTGTTACACCGTAGAGAAAAACGTGAAACACTCTCCCCATGGAAACCCCGCAAGAGCTGAGCGAGTTTGACAAGGGAATCGCCGTGGGCCTGTTGATCGGCGAGGGATCTTTCGGTGGGGACGGCAAGCAGCCGCAGATCACCTTACGCATGCACGTTCGCCACGAGGCCCTGTTTCGCTGGCTTATGCAGCGCTTCCCGCGAACCAAGCTCTATGGCCCGTATCACCACAGTGGGCGCTCCTACTACCAATGGATGGCGCGTGGCGCGGCCCTGATTGAGGATGTCCTGCCTCTGCTGGAAGCCCGCCTGGCCCCGGACCTGGATGGTCACGCGAGCGAGCGCTTTCAAGAGATGGTTGAGCGCTACGCGGGCTTCATCGCACGGGAGCGTTCGCGACTGGCGGCGGTCGCTGAGACGGCCGACTCCGCGGACGATCGCTGATACTCGGCCTATGAGTGACGAGTTCTCTGAGCAGCCTGTGGCCGAGCGCCCGTCTGGCGTCGAGCCTGAGCAGCTTCCCGAGTTCGGGCCTTCATTGCGATCTTTGGCGGACCGCTACGGGCTTGACGAGGTAGCGGTGCGACGCCTACGGCAGTTCGGGTCGTTACTAGTCCATGACGAGTTGGCCCCGACTACGGTCCGGGCACCTGCCCAGGTGAGGGACGATCACCTCGCCGACGCCTTGGTCGCGTTGGAGCTACCCGAGGTGCTCGCGGCACGAACTCTGGCCGACCTCGGGGCGGGAGCCGGCGTGCCGGGCATCCCGCTGGCGATCGTACTTCCGGATGCGCAGGTGGCCCTCGTGGAAGCCAACAACCGCAAATGCGAGTTCATGGCGCGGGCCGTAGCGCTACTCGGGCTAGGGAACGTAGAGGTGGTTCACGGGCGCGCCGAAACCTGGGGGCCAGGCATCGGCCATAACGACGTTGTCACGGCGCGCGCGCTGGCTCCGCTCGACATCCTTGCGGAGTACGCGGCCCCACTGCTGGTGCTGGGTGGAGTGTTGGTTGCCTGGCGCGGCAGGCGCGAACCGGAAGCGGAGGCAGATGGCGCCCGCGCGGCGGAAATCCTCGGTTTGCAGGTAAAGCCGCCTGTGCAAGTTACTCCCTACCGGGGCGCGGAGCATCGCTACCTGCATGTCTTCGCGAAGCGCACTGAAACTCCGGCGCGGTTCCCGCGCCGCGATGGTGTCGCGCGCAAGCGCCCACTTGGGCGCCCCTGAATGCCCTCGTGCAATCGCCGCCGGCGGCGGATTGAACCCGCAAAGTGCGGGCAGGCTCAAAGCGGATCGCCGGGCTCGTCGCTAGCTTCAGTACCGAAGCGATGGGAAGCATCTACGCAATTGCGAATCAGAAGGGTGGCGTCGGAAAGACCACCACCGCGGTCAACCTCGCTGCCTGCATAGCCGAAGCCGGCTATGACTCGCTGCTGATTGACGTTGACCCACAGTGCAACGCCACCGTTGGCGTCGGCTTGGCGAAGGATGCCGACCCGAGCGTCTATGACCTGCTCAGCGGCGATGCGACGCTCGAGCAGATAGTCGTCCCAAGTGCGATACAGCATCTCTGGGTGGCGCCGGCAAGCCCCGATCTGGCTGGCGCAAACGTCGAATTGCCCCGAATACCAGGGTCGGAGACGCGACTGAAGGACGCCCTGGCCGGGGTTCGCGAGCGTTACGCCTTCACGCTGCTCGATTGCCCGCCGTCACTTGGCCCGCTCACGGTCAACGCTCTGGTAGCGGCAGACAAGGTGCTGGTGCCGGTGCAGGCCGAGTACTTTGCGCTCGAAGGGCTCGCGGGTCTGCTTGACACGCTCAGTCTGGTTCAGCGAGAGTTGAACCCTCGCCTGACTATCGCCGGCATGGTCCTGACGATGTTCGATTCGCGAACCCGGCTGGCGCAGGATGTTCAGCATGAGATCCGCACCCACTTCCCTGATCTGGTCTTTGAGACCGTGATCCCCCGAAACGTCCGCATCAGCGAGGCTCCGAGCTACGGCAAGCCCGTAATTCATCACGATCCGCACTCCGCGGGGGCGAGCGCCTACTTCGAACTCGCGAAGGAGGTTGCGGCCCGTGGCTGAGAAGAACAAGGGCATGGGCCGCGGGCTCGCGGCGATCCTCGCCGCCGCGCCGCGCGATGAGCAGGAGGAGTTGCGCCAGATCCCCGTGGAGTTGCTGTCTGCCAACCCGCACCAGCCGCGGCGCCAGTTCGACGCCGAGGCCCTGGTTGCGCTTGCTGACTCGATTCGTGCGCGCGGCATGATTCAGCCAGTCCTGGTCAGGCCACTCGCAGGCGGAAGCTATGAGCTCATAGCCGGCGAACGTCGTTGGCGTGCCGCCCAGATCGCGGAGCTGGAGACGATCCCGGCGATCGTGCGCCATCACGACGACGCGGCGTCGCTTGAACTCGCCGTGATCGAGAATATGGCGCGTGAAGACCTCAACCCGGTGGAAGAGGCCCGCGCCTGCGCCGCACTTGTCGACGAGCTCAGCCTGACGCGTGAAGAGGTCGGCCTGCGGGTCGGCCGCAGCCGGGTTACTGTCTCGAACCTGATCCGGCTGCTGGACTTACCAGACGAAGCCCTTGCTCTGCTTGAGGATCGCCAGCTCTCGGAGGGTCACGGTCGGGCACTGTTGCTCGCCTCCGACAACGCGGCTCGACGCCAGCTCGCCCGCCAGGCGGCAGCAGCAGGATGGTCGGTGCGCGAACTCGAGTCGCGCGCTCGTGCAGCGGACAAGTCTGCGACGAACTCTTCCGGCGCGAAAGGCACGGGCGCCCAGCCTGATGCTGGTGACCACCCGGATCGTCAGGCCGCGATCGAGCAGATCGCCGACGCGTTTGGCCAGGCCCTTAAGACGGACGTCAGGGTCAAGGGCGTCTCGAGTGGTTTCACCGTGCAGCTCAGCTTCGGGTCTCTAGATGACGCACTCGAGCTCGCCGAACGTGTGCGCGGCGAGTAGCCGCCGCCGTCGCTTACCCACCACGCGGTCTTCACTACGTCGGGTTGAGCTGCCCAGCTCGTAAGCTGGAGGCTCGCTAATATGGGCGCTCGTTCGGGCGATTAGCTCAGTCGGTTAGAGCGCTTCTCTGATAAGGAAGAGGTCCCAGGTTCGAATCCTGGATCGCCCACTTGTGAAAAAGCCTGTGCACACGGGCTTTACTACTTTCTGGGGAGACGTGCTCGAGCGCCCGGAACGTCGCCATTGTTCGGTCTCGCCTTCACCGGCGCGTCACCGGCGACCGGGACAACGTGCCTCCGGGCAGGCCCCTATATTCCGGCCTATGGCAACTGACCCGGCGCGTTTCCGCTTGCTTGTGACCCCACTTGAGGATCCGGAGTCGCGTGGGTAAGAAGAAGCGGAAGTCGCTCATCCCCGCCCAGCCGGTCGCCGAGCCTGAGGCCGATCTGGCGAGCATCGATCGCTTCCTTCGCGCATACGGTGAATTGACTGATGCGACAGCCGAGCTGTACCGTCGTCTGGAGCCCGGGGACCCCCGCCGCGTGCGCGTCCATGACGCCTTGGGCCATGCTCAGCGAGTGGCACAGGCGACCTTGGCCGGTGCGGATGGGGACACCGCGACCGCGTCGATCCCCAGGGCGCCCGTCGGCACCTCCCTGGAACTGGTGCGGACCCCTAGGAACCTTCCCGAGTTCGGAGCGGCGCTAGACGAGCGCCCGCCCAGCGAGCACGCGGTCAGACCGGACGAGTCGAGCCTCGTGCGCTACTCGGGTATACGGAACGCTGGTGAGCGCTGGCCCGACGAGTCGACCTTGGGCAGATACCTGAGGCAGCGTCCGCTGCCGGATGAATCGACGTTGGCCCGCTGGCGCCGCAGGCGGCGTGAGCTCCACGACCACAGAGGCTGAGCGGCCTACCGCTTGAGTTTCCGGTGTCCACGCAAATGAATCAGAGCCTCACGATTCACCTGGTCCGGCACGGAGAGACGGACTGGAACGCGGAATCGCGCCTGCAGGGCTGGGCTGATATCCCACTGAATCAAAAGGGTCTCGCGCAGGCCCGGGCAACCGCAGCGAAGCTGGCAATCCGGCCGCTCGCGCGTGTGGTCTCCAGCGATCTCATGCGTGCACGCCAGACAGCGGGACCGATCGCCGCTCGCGTTGGGTTGGACGTCGAGGTCGAGCCTGCTCTGCGCGAGCGACGGTATGGCGTCGCCGAGGGCCGGACACACACCGAGCTCGCACTCGAGTTCGGTGACCAACTCGACGAGCATTGGACAGACTCCGACTTCAGCTTCGAGGGGGGCGAGACGCGGCGAGACGTCTACGTCCGGCTCAGCGATTTCCTGCGTACGTTGCTGCTGGCGCCACCGCCCGCTGGTGAGCTGGTACTGGTGTCACACGGCGGCGCATTGCGAGCCGCGCGGGGGTTTCTGCAGGGAATTGCCCTGGAAGAACTGCCGCACTGGGAGTTTCACAACGGCCAGATCACGACTGTCAGCGTTGAACCCGACGCGCTCTTGCAGGCCGCCGGGCGTTAGGTCCCAAACTAGAGTGGGCCGGGCACCCCGATCAGTGGCGCGGCCGTGCGGCCGTAGTGGTTACTCCCCGGCGCCGGCCATGCGGCTGCGAGCCGCCGTTGCGCGTTCACGCACGATCAGGGCGCTGCGCTGGACGTGCGCGCGCATAAAGGTCGCCGCGGCATCGGCATCGCCGAGCAGCACCGTATCGATGATCTCGAGGTGCTCGGCGATCGTCGCCTCGACCCGGTCCGGCGTGGTGAAGTCCTGGATGCGCAGCGTGCGGATGCGGTCGTTGAGTTCGCTCAGCATCCGGGTCAGGACCTGGTTGCCGGTTGCGGCGGCGATCGCCTGATGGAACCGCTCGTCGGTGTAGACGAAGTCCGGACCGGGGATGCGAAAGCCGTCGCGGCTCAGGGCGACGCTCAGCGCCACCCAGTCCTCACGGATCGCGCTGAGCGCTGAGCGATCGCCGGCAACTGTTGCGCGCCGCACCGATAACTCCTCGATGACCATGCGCACGTCGTACGAATCGCTCATCGAGTCGACGTCGGGCAGCGCGGGCTGAAGGCTGCCACCGATGCCGCGCACAAGGTACCCGTCGCCTTCGAGCCGTCTCAGCGCCTCGCGTACAGGAGTTCGGCTCGTGCTGAACTCCTCAGCCAGCCGCTCTTCGACAAGTCGCTGCCCGGCCTGAACCAGGCCGCCGAGGATCTGCCCGCGCAGTTCCGTGTAAACGACCTCGGCGGCGAACCGCCGCCGCTCACGCCGCTCGCCTGCTGAGGCGACCTCGTCTGGTTCCGGATCGGACATCTGAGGACGATCCTAACCCCGCCGCCGCTGGTCTGATGGGCCGCCGGAGTCTTTGGCAGGCTCATCTCCTAACCAATTGTACACAATCGCCGTCTAGTACTCACGGGTGGTTGGCTCGCCAGCCTCGCCCCAGGGCCAGCAATCACGGGGCATGTGTGGCCCTATGTACATTGGCCACCCCTCAATAGGCCCGTACCTTTCTCAGGCATGGCGTCAATTGTGTACAACTGCAGCGTTCGAAATGGTTCGCGGAGGACCGCATGAGCGCTGTTGTAGCGCCCGCCCCGAGCCTGCCGGCCGACCGTATCGAGCCGCTGCTCAAGGTCGAGGGGCTCACCAAGGTCTTTGGATCACTGCGCGCGAATGATGACGTCCGCTTCGCGATCCACCCGGGTGAAGTCCACGCACTGCTCGGTGAGAACGGCGCCGGCAAATCAACGCTCGTCAAGATGCTCTACGGCGTCTACCGGCCAGACGGCGGCACGATCTCGATGGACGGGGCCGCCGTCACGATCAGCTCACCCCAGGTCGCTCGCGACCTCGGCCTCGGCATGGTCTTCCAGGACCTGCGGCTGGTTCCCGCACTCACGGTCTGGGAGAACGTTGCTCTGCACCTGCGCGATACGCCCCAGATCCTGAAGCCCAAGGAGATCCAGCAGAAGGTGGCGGAGGCTTCCGAGCGATACGGGCTGGCGGTGCATCCCAGCGCCAGCGTCCGCGACCTTTCGATCGGCGAGTGCCAGCGCGTCGAGCTGCTCAAGGTGCTGCTCGCCGGCGCCAGAGTCCTGATCCTCGACGAGCCCACAAGCGTGCTGACGCCGCAGGAGGCAGACGACCTCTTCGTCGTGCTTGCCCGCCTGCGTGAGCAGGGCGCGGGGATCGTGATCATCACCCACAAGATGCGCGACATCCGCGCTATCGCGGACCGGGTCACGGTCCTGCGCGCCGGCAAGGTGGTGCTCCGTGACGAGCCGGCCAAGTCACTTACGGACGACGAGCTGGTGCGGGCGATGGTCGGCGAGGATGTGCAGCGCGTCGTCAACGCGGAGCGGGTCGAGAGCGACGCTCCGCCCGCGCTGGCGCTCGATGACGTAAGCCTCGCGGGGATCGGCGAGGGTTCAGGTCTACGCGGTGTCTCGCTCTCCGTGCAGCCGGGCGAGCTGCTCGGCATCGCCGGTGTCGCAGGCAACGGTCAGCGCGAGCTTGGTGATCTGATCGCCGGCTTTGTCGCACCTGATGGCGGGCAGGTCAGGATCGGAGCGAAGGTGATGAGCGACGCCGATCCGCGTGCCTTCCGCAAGGCCGGCGTGGTCAGTGTCGTCGGTGATCCCGTACGCGAGTTCGTTGTCCCAGGTTTGACCGTGGCGGAGCACGCAGCCCTCTGGACGGCTATGGCCGGTAACCGCGCGCTGCACTTCGATGTGCGTGCGGCAGCCAAACAGCTTCAGGCCGATGCCGATCGCGCACGGCTCGATGTGGCGGCGCCAACCCGTCAGCTCTCGCTGCTCTCGGGCGGCAACATCCAGCGGGTGCTGCTTGCGCTGGCCTTGGCGGAGCCGACCGCGGTCCTGGTTGTCTCCTACCCGACCCGCGGTCTCGATGTGCGGACAACCGAAGCGACCCGAGCCCTACTTCTGGCTGCGCGCGAGGCGGGCAGCGCAGTGGTACTGATCTCCGAGGACCTCGACGAGCTGCTTGCGCTCTGCGACCGCATCGCCGTGCTCTCGCACGGGCACTGCACGGGAATCGTCGATGCGCACAGCACCGACCGTCGCACGCTCGGCCACCTGATGACCGCTCAGGCACACGAACAGGTGGCGGCATGACAGCCACCAAGCAGCCGACGACGCCGCAGCGCGGCGTCGAAGCACCTGCGACCCCGCGCCTGCAGGCCGCATTGGCCAGCATCGAGTGGACCCGTTTCGCGATTGTCGTGCTGAGTTACGTCGTCTGCCTGTGCCTCTTCGGCGCCGTCGTGGCGATCAAGCACGCGAGCCCAACCGGCGTTTACAGCTCGATGATCCACGACGCCCTGCTCGGAGACGGGTCGGTGGTGGAGGTCCTGACGCGATCGGTCGCGATCGGCCTTGCGGCCCTCGCGGTATCGGTGCCGGCCCGTGCGGGTCTCGTCAACGTCGGCGGTGAGGGGCAGCTGATCGTCGGCGCCGTGGCCGCCAGCGGACTCGGCGTCTACGTCGTAGGAGGGCTCCCCGGGCCGCTCGGCTGGATCGTGATGGCCCTCGGCGGCATGGTTGCCGGCGCGATCTGGGCCGGGGTCCCAGCGCTCCTGCGAACCCAGCTCGGTGCCAACGAGGCGGTCACGACGCTGCTCTTGAACTTCATCGCCAACGACCTGGTGCTCTATCTGATCTACCAGCCGTGGCGGGATCCGAGCGGCGGCGGCCAGCCCGAGAGCAGCCCGCTGCCGGGCCGTGACCTGCTGCCGAACGTCCTCGGCAGCCAGATCAACCTCGCGATCATCATCGCGCTCGTCGTCGCCATTGTGATCTGGGCCCTGCTCGCCCACACCGGCTGGGGTTTCGCCCTGCGGGTGGTCGGTGGTAACCAAGAGGCAGCGCGCCGGGCCGGATTGCCGGTGACCAAGGTGATGGTCAGCTCGATGCTCGTAGGGGGCGCGCTCGCCGGGCTCGGCGGCATGCTCAACCTCGCCGGTTCGCAGAACCAACTGCTGCCAGGCGGCACCGCGACCTACGGATACATCGGCTTCCTCGCAGCGTTCCTCGGTCGCCACCAGCCCTTTAAGGTCGTGCTCACGGCGCTGCTGTTCAGCGCGATCGCGATCGGCAACAGCGGCCTTGAACTCAACTACGGCCTCGACGGCAGCGTCGTTGACGTGCTGCTGGCACTGCTTGTAGCAGCACCGCTTTGGCTGTCGCGCCGTCGCAAGGAGATCGTCTAGTGGCCCACCACCTAAGGGCCGCCGTTGACGACGTGCCGCCAATGCCATTCCTCAAGGAGACACGCCGATGAACGGCATCGAACAAGCACTCGCAACAGGTGTCGAGAGCGGCACCGTGATCCTCTATCCCGCGCTCGGAGAGCTGATCGGTCAGCGCTCGGGCATCGTCAACCTCGGCACCGAAGGCTGCATGCTGGCCGGCGCACTCGCCGCCTACGCGGTTACAGCATCGACCGGCTCGCCGCTGCTCGGCGTTCTCGCCGGCGCCGCCGGTGGCAGCCTGATCGGCCTCGCCCACGCCTACCTTGTCGTGCGCCGCCGCGCCGACCAGCTCGCCAGCGGCCTGGTCATGTGGTTTCTCGCGGTCGGACTCACGGCAGTGCTAGGCGCCTCATTCGTGAGTGAGAGCGCCAACCCGCTGCCGATCTGGAAGATCCCGGGGCTCGGATCGATCCCTTGGATCGGGAACATCCTCTTCGACCACGACCCTCTGGTGTACATCAGCTACCTGCTGGTCCCAGGCGTCTGGTGGTTCCTGCATCGGACTCGCGCCGGCCTCGTGGTGCGGGCGACAGGTGAGCGTCCGGCAGTCGTTTCGGTAGCCGGTCGCAGACCCGACGTGATCCAGATCCTGGCCGTCAGCTTCGGAGCCGGCCTCGCCGGAGTCGGCGGCGCGGAGCTATCAATCGGATACGTCGACAGCTGGTTCGACGACATGACGAACGGCTACGGTTTTGTTGCCGTCGCTGTGGTCCTGTTCGCAGCTTGGCGGCCACTCTGGGTGATGTTCGGCAGCTATCTCTTCGGCGTCGCGCTTGCGTCGGCGTCCGTCCTGCAAGCGCACGGGGTCAGCGTCAACCAATACCTGCTGGACAGTCTTCCGTACCTGGTGACCCTGATCGCGCTGGTCGTCTTCACGCGCCGGGGCAGATCCCAGGCTCCGGAGAGCATCACCGCGGCGCTCACCAACACGAGCTGAGCAGAGAGGTCTTAGGACCTCCAGGGGGTCGGCTGCGGGGGCGCTGCCACCACTCTGAAACGAAGTATCTGTCTGCTCGGCCCCTCCGCCCCACGTCCCACGGGGCGAGGCGTCCGCAGACGGCGATCGATCCAAGAACGAGAAAGGATTTACAGATGGCTGTAAACAGTGCATCGCGGTTCCGCCGCGGTCGCCGCAGGCTGAGCCTGGCGGTTGTGGGGGTGGCGCTGACGGCGGGTATCGCCGGAATCTCCGCTTCTGCGTCGTCGGCCTCCGCGCCGAAGGCGACGAAGGCCAAAGCGGCAAGCTCCGCAGTCGGCAAGGGTGCCACCAAGATCGGCTTCATCATGGTCGGCGAGGAAAACGATCAGGGCTACAACCAGGCCGTCTATGAGGCGAGCCTTCAGGTCAAGAAGGCGCTCGGTGTGACCACGCTGCTCGCCGCAAATGTGCCTGAGACCACTCAGGTCACGGCGACGATGCAGGCGATGGTCAACGAAGGCGCGAAGGTCATCTTCGCGACCAGCTACGGGTACTACCCCTTTGCTCTCGCGTTCGCGAAATCACACCCCGACGTGGTGGTGCTGCATCAGGGCGGCGATTTCGTGGGAACAAAGATCCCGGCGAACTTCGGCACCTACTGGGGCGAGGCGTTCGAGCCGGTTTCGCTCGGCGGCATGGCCGCCGGCTCGGTCACGAAGACCAACAAGCTCGGCTTCGTGTACGCCTTCCCGATCCCCCAGACGATCGGCAACGTCGATGCCTTCGAGCTCGGCGCCAAGCTCACCGATCCGAAGGCCGTGACCTACACCGAGGCAACCTCCGAGTGGTGTGATCCGCTCAAGCAGAAGACCGCCGCGCAGGCGCTGCTCAGCATCGGCGCCGACGTGCTCACGCAGCACCAGGACTGTCAGTCGACGGTGATCGAGGCGGCCAAGGCGGCTGGGGCGGACGTGGTCGGGTACCACTACGACGCGCAGGACCTCGATCCGAGCGGCTGGCTGACAGGTTCGGAGTGGGACTGGGCCCCGCTCTATGAGTCGATCGCGAAGACGATCATCTCCGGGGACTTCACCGGCAGCAAGTACAACGCCAACTGGGTCGGCACGTTCCAGGCCAACGACAACCCGTTGACGCTGGCGCCGTTCGGACCCAAGGTCACGAAGAGCGTGCAGGCGAAGATCGAAGCTCAACTCGCGAGCTACAAGAAGGGCGCCTCGATCTTCAAGGGCCCGATCAAGTGCAACACCGGCAAGGTGCTGGTCCCGGCCGGACAGACCGCGACCTACGCACAGATCAACGACTTCGACTGCTTCGTCCAGGGAGTGGTCGGGACGGTGCCGAAGTCGTGAACGCGGGAACGGCCCGTAGTGAGGTGACCGTGGTAGTCCCCGCGACACCATATGAGTGGCCGTTCCACGGCGCCCTCACCCCGGCCCGCACCGCGCTGGTTGCCTGCTGCGACAGCAGTTGGCGACCAGCCGGGGCCGGGGCGGCGGACGCCGTTCTGATCAGCCTCGCCGAGGCTGTCGTGGCACTTGGCGGGCTGGTGGTTGCCGTCGTGGCGACACCAGCCCGCCAAGCTCGCCTGACTGGCCTCACCGAGGCCACTGTGCTCGGCGCTGGCCCCGGTGGGCCTGCGCCGACTCCAGCCCCGCTCTTCAGCGCGGCGGGAATCCCGACCCTCACGGTCAGCGCCACCGGCGTCAGCGCGTTTCACGGAAGCCCGCTCGACGACCTCTTGAGGATGCACGGCCGCACCGATCTACTGCTTGCGGGCTGGGGCCTCGAGGGCCCCGTCCACTCGACGCTGCGGGCGGCCAACGACCGTGGTTACGAATGTCTGCTCGTGGGGGACGCTTCGATCGCCCACGATCCCACCCTGA
Organism: Solirubrobacterales bacterium; assembly: GCA_003137075.1. GTDB lineage: Bacteria > Actinomycetota > Thermoleophilia > Solirubrobacterales > Solirubrobacteraceae > Palsa-465. Next base: position 7,910 of record PLES01000052.1, on the reverse strand, counting down.
CCTTCGCGGCACTCGACATGGTGCGGCACTCGGGCGGCATCTTCGGTGCCTACGCAAACGCGCAGGAAGTGCTTGAAGCGCTCTCCCAGATCCCAACCCCAGTGGAGGCAAGTTGACTGGTCTCGATTCCTCGACCCACGAAGTACAGGTCGAGGCCAACCCCTATCAGTGGCCCTACAACGGCTCGCTCGATCCGGCGACAACCGCGTTGATACTGATCGACTGGCAGGCCGACTTCTGCGGTCCCGGTGGTTACGTCGATCGCATGGGCTACGACCTCAACCTGACCCGTGCCGGTCTCGAACCGACAGCGCGAGTGCTGGCCGCGTTTCGTGAATGGGGCGCGCACGTGATCCACACGCGCGAGGGCCACCGGCCGGACCTGTCGGACTGCCCGCCCAATAAGCTCTGGCGCTCCAAGCAGATCGGTGCCGGGATCGGTGACGCTGGACCCTGCGGGCGGATCCTCGTGCGTGGCGAGCCGGGCTGGGAGATCGTGCCGGAGGTGGCGCCGATCGAGGGCGAGCTGATCATCGACAAGCCCGGCAAGGGCGCCTTCTACGCGACCGATCTGGATCTGCTGCTGCGCACTCACGGGGTCACGCACATCGTCTTCACGGGCATCACGACCGACGTCTGCGTGCACACGACGATGCGTGACGCGAACGACCGTGGCTACGAGTGTCTGCTGCTTTCCGACTGCACCGGTGCCACCGACCCTGGTAACTACGAGGCTGCTCTGAAGATGGTCACGATGCAGGGCGGGGTCTTTGGAGCCGTCGCGAGCTCAGAGGCGCTGCTGGTCGCGCTGCCGGTGCAGGTGGCAACGGCTTGATCTCCGAGCCGATGACGCCGGATCTACCGCTGGTGGTAGCCGGACTCCAGGACGCCTTCGAGCGCTACGAGCGGGCGCTGATTGCGCACGACCTCGAGGCGATGGCGGCCGCCTTTATCGACGACGAACGGGTTGTGCGCTTCGGCATCGCCGATCGGCAGCACGGGGCCGGCGAACTCGCGCGGTGGCGGGCGGCGCAGCTGCCACTGCCGCCTGGCCGCACGCTGTTTGAGACGGCGGTGCATACCTGGGGTGAGAGCTTCGGCGTCGTTACAACCTGCTTCTGCTATCCGGGTCGAGCGCTGCTCGGACGTCAGTCACAGACCTGGACGCGGATCGACGGAAGCTGGCGGATCGTCTCTGCGCACGTCAGCGAGATCTCGGAGCCGTGATGCAAACCGCTGACGGTTCTGCGGCCGTCAAGAGCGCCGTCGAGCGCGTCAATGCAGCCTTGGCTGCACTCGCCGAGAACGTCCGTCCCGAAGCTTGGATCACGGTTCGGGGGGCCCAAGAGATGCTGGCCGAGGCGGAGTCGATCGATGCGCGTTGCGGGCGCGGCGAACAGCTCCCGCTGGCGGGCTGGACCGTCGCCGTGAAGGACAACATCGATGTCGCCGGCCTGCCGACCACTGCTGGTTGTCCGGCCTTTTCCTACCAACCGCAGAGCGATGCGACCGTGGTGGCGAGACTGCGCGCGGCGGGGGCGATCATGCTCGGCAAGACCAGCCTCGACCAGTTTGCGACCGGCCTCGTCGGTACCCGCTCGCCGTATGGCGAGGTCCGCGATATCCGCGACCCAAGCCTCGTCTCGGGCGGCTCGAGCTCGGGCTCCGCCGTTGCCGTGGCACTTGGCATCGCCGATCTCGCGCTGGCCACTGACACCGCTGGATCCGGACGCGTGCCGGCCGCTTTCCAGGGCATCGTCGGGCTCAAGGCGTCGCTCGGCGCCGTCCCCACCGCGGGTGTGGTACCCGCCTGCCGCAGCTTTGATTGCGTCAGCGTGATGGCGGCGACGCTCGCGGAAGCCCAGCGCGCGTTGATGGTGATCGGCGACAGCGAGCCGTTCGCCCGCGGCCCGCTGGCCGCGGGCTCGCCGCCGCGCCTGGCGACCTTCACGAGCGCCGCGTTCGCAGAGCTCTCGCCCCAGTACCACGAGGCGTTCCAACGCGCCAGGGCTCGCGCCGCCGCGCACGGAGCGACGATTGACGAGATAGATCCGACCCCCTTTCTGGCGGCCGGCGCGCTGCTCTACGACGGTGCCTTTGTCGCCGAGCGCTACGCCGCGGTCGGCGAGTTCATCGAGTCGCACCCGCAGGATGCGGATCCGTCGGTCGCTGCGATCGTGCTGGGTGCACGCGATGTCAGCGCTGCGGCGTACGTCGCCGACAGTGAACGCCTTGACGGTTTGCGACGGGCGGCGTGGGCCGAGCTGCAGGGGTTCGATGCGCTGCTGCTGCCCACGGCACCGTGGCAGCCGACGCTCGCAGAGGTCCAGAGCGAGCCGCTCGAGGTCAACCGGCGTGTCGGCAGCTACGTGACCTTCTGCAACCTGGTCGACCTCTGCGCAGCGGCGTTGCCCGCCGGTGAGCTCGCCGGCGCCCAGTTCGGGATCACGCTCTACGCGCTGGGGGGCCACGATCTCGCGCTCGCAGATCTCTCGAGGCAGCTCGCCCCGGTGTTCGACTCGCGGGCGTCGGTCGCGCCTGCACCGCCGCGGGGCGAGCCGGCCGCGGCGATCGAGCTGCTGGTGGTCGGGGCCCATATGAGCGGGATGCCACTCAACTCCGAGCTGACCGTGCGCGGCGGACGCTTCGTGGCGGTCGTCGAAACCGCGCCGAGCTACCGGCTCTTCAGGCTCGATACGCTGCCCGCCAAGCCGGGGCTTGTACGCGTGGCGCTGGGCGCCGCCGGCGCCCAGCGGGTCGGTGGCGAACTCTGGGCGCTGCCGCCTGCGGGTCTTTCCTCGCTGCTGGCAGATCTGCCGACGCCGATGGCGCTGGGGCGGGTGCAGCTCTCGGATGGGTCTGAGGTCGTCGGCTTCCTCTGCGAACCGGCGGCGCTTGAGGGCGCGGAGGAGATCACAGAGCACGGAAACTGGCGGGCGTACCTGGCCGCGGCCTGACCCAAACTGGCGCGACGGGGTCCCCACGCGAGCTGCGAGACTGCGGCGATGGTCGTCACGCTGCGCGCTCAACGGCACGAGGATCTGCCGCTGCTCACCGGCGCCGACGCCGGCTTCGATGACTTCGGGCCGGCGGCGGTACACAGCACCCCGGTCCCGCCCAGCCTCGACGAGTCAGGCGCGCTCACAGTCGTGGCTGCGGACGGCGCTGTTGCCGGCGACGTCAGCTGGCACTGGCGCCACTGGGGACCAAATCGCGCCTCCTGGTGCCCGATGATCGGAATCTGGCTGGCCCCTGAGTACCGCGGGCAGGGCATCGGCCGAGCCGCCCAGCGCCAGCTCGCAGAGCTCTTCTTCCGTCAAACGACGGTGAACCGAATCGAAGCGCACACCGACGTCGACAACATTGCGGAGCAGCGGGCGCTGGAGGCGGCCGGCTTCCAGCGGGAGGCCATCGTCCGCGGCGTCCAGTGGCGCGACGGGGCCTACCACGACGGCTATCTCTACGCGGTTTTGCGCGGCGAGATCTGACCAGTTCTGAGCGCCTTTTCCGTAACCTAACGCTCACTCTCTCAGCTTCCCCAGAGGAGGGCGAACGCGATGGCCGTCACCGAGACGCAGGGCACAGCGGGCGTTGGGTTGGAGCCCAAAGCCCCAGAACTCGATACCGCGATTGATAAGGCGCTGCTGATGGTCGCCGGCGTGGTGATCCTCGGGGTGGTGATGTCGATCCTCGACACGACCGTTGTGAATGTCGCGATCAACACGCTCGCCACCAGCTTCCATACAACGCTGCCGACGATCCAATGGGTCGCGACCGGCTACACGCTCGCGCTGGCGACCGTGATCCCGCTGAGCGGCTGGATCTCGGACCGCTTCGGGACCAAGCGTCTCTACATGACCTCAATCGCACTGTTCGTGGTCGGTTCCTCGCTGTCGGGTCTGGCCTGGTCGTCGGGCACGATCATCTTCTTCCGCGTGCTGCAAGGCCTTGGTGGCGGCATGATCATGCCGGCCGGCATGACGATCATGACGAGGGCGGCTGGGCCGCAACGGATCGGTCGGGTGATGGCGATCATGGGAGTGCCGATGCTGCTGGCGCCGATCTTCGGCCCGATTCTCGGCGGTTATCTGGTGACTGACGCTTCATGGCGTTGGATCTTCTTCATCAACCTGCCGATCGGCGTCGTTGCGCTGATCTGCGCACTGCGGGTTCTTCCCAAGGATGTGGCGTCGCACGAACAGAAGCTCGACCTGGTCGATCTCTTCCTGCTCTCCCCGGGTCTTGCGTTGTTCATCTACGGCCTGGCGGAGTCCAACAGCAGCGGCGGCTTCAGTTCCGGCAAGGTGCTGATCCCGATCGTGCTCGGCATCGCGCTGATGGCAACGTTCGTCTGGCACGCGCTGCGCGCCAGTGATCCGCTGATCGACCTGCGGCTGTTCAGGAGCCGCGTCTTCTCGACCTCGTCGCTGACCCTGGTTCTGTTCGTGATCGCTGTGTTCGGCTCGTTCCTGCTGCTGCCGCTCTACTTCCAGGCGGTGCGCGGCGAGTCGGCGCTGCAGAGCGGTCTGCTGCTGGCGCCCCAGGGCCTGGGCTCGATGATCGCGATGCCGATCGCCGGGATCCTCTCGGACAAGACCGGGTCCGGGCGGATCGTGCCCTTCGGTCTGCTGGTGGTGATCGCCTCGGTACTCTGGCTGACGCAGATCGGCGCCCACACCTCGTACATGCTGATCTGTGTCGACCTCTTCGTCTTCGGGATCGGTATGGGCTTCGGCATGATGCCGGTCTTCAGCGGCGCCTTGCAGTCGCTGACCGGCGCCGCCGTGGCGCGGGCAAATACCGCACTCAACATCTTCCAGCAGGCCGGTGCCTCGATCGGAACCGCGGTTCTGTCGGTACTGCTCGCGCACGAGATCAGCGTCGAGCTCGGTGGCGGCCACGGTTCGATCGGCTCGGCCGCGAAGCTCTCCGCGGCTGCCCGCGCCCATATCGCCGGTCCGATGGCGGCTGCCTGGGGCAAGACGTTCTGGTACGCCCTCGGTCTACTGGTGATCGCGCTGCTGGCCTCGCTACTGCTGCCCAAGAGCAAGCCGGAACTGCCCGAAGCAGCGACCGCCGCTGCGGCGATACCGCTGTAATGGGCAATCGGGGTCTTGCCCGGAATCGATCGCGGCCGCGGTGAGAACCCTGGGCGCCTCACAGAGGAGGTTTGAAGATGATCTTGGAACATGCGGTATTTGCGATCACGCCCGGGTCGGAGGGCAAGTTCGAGGCGGCGATCGACGAGGCCAAGCAGTTGCTGGCCGCAACAGAAGGCTTTCGCTCGTTGACGCTGCGTCGCGGGATCGAGCAGCCCTCGACCTACCTGCTGTTGATCGAGTGGGACTCGGTCGAGGCCCACATGGTTGGATTCCGCGAATCTGACCGGTTCCCGCGCTGGCGTGAGCTGATCGGCTCGTACTTCGCGGCACCGCCGGTTGTCGAGCACTTCGAAGCTCCGGCGGTGACCGAGGACGGTGGCGCATAGGGCCCGCGCCCGGCCTGACGGTCGTCGGCAGCCTCGCAGTTGACCGCGTCGACGCAGGCGCGCCGAGCCCTGGTGGTTGCCCATCGTTTGCAGGGGTGGCGCTGGCGGCGCTGGGTGCCGGTGGTTGCGTCATCACCCAGCGTGCGCCGCCGGACGCGCCGGTCTTCAGTGAGATGCTTGATCAGATCGGCGTGCCGACGGTCGTGCTCGACAGCGAGACCACCAGCGCCTTTGAGCTGGTTTACAGCGGCGAACAACGAGCGATGACCGTCGCCGCGCTCGGCGACCCCTGGACGCCCGACCGCTTCAAGGCGGCGCCGATCAAGACAAACTGGGTGCACGTGGCACCGTTGCTGCGCAGCGACTTTCCGCCGGCGACGATCATCAGCCTGGCCGCCGACGGTCACACGCTCTCGTTCGATGGACAGGGCCTGGTGCGGGCCGCGACCCTTGGGCCGATGGTGACTGACGACGACTACGACGCCGCGATCCTCGCCCACCTGAGCGTGCTCAAGCTCGCAGATGACGAGGCAGCGATCCTGGCAGCAGGCGGCGTCTTCACCGAGTCCGATGCGGCTCGGCTCGGGGTCCGTGAGATTCTCGTGACCTTCGGCTCGGGTGGCGTCGACGTCTACGTCGACGCCCTCAAGACGCACGTGTCGTCGGAACGCAGCGTGCAGGACGTGCACACAACCGGCTCCGGAGACATGTTCGCCGTGTCGTATGCCGCCGCCCGCGCGGCGGGTACGGGACCGCTCGACGCGGCCCGCGCAGCATGCGGGCTGGTGGCCGATGTGCTCGAGCGCCGCCGTGGCAGCTGATCTCGGGCACGGTGGTTAAAGTGATGCATGCAATGGCTCAAGCTGTGTCCCTCTCGGAGGCAATAGCCGAGACTGTTCACGACGGTGACAGCGTCGCGCTCGAAGGTTTCACCCATCTGATCCCGTTTGCCGCGGGTCACGAGGTGCTGCGTCAGGGCCGGCGTGAGCTTGAGCTGATTCGGATGACGCCAGATCTCTTGTACGACCAGATGATCGGCGTGGGCGCGGCGCGCAAGCTCGTGTTCTCGTATGGCGGCAACCCGGGCGTGGGTTCGCTGCATCGCTTCAGGGATGTGGTGGAGCACGGCTGGCCACACCCGATCGAGCTCGAGGAGCACTCGCACGCAGGCATGGCGAACCGCTACGTCGCGGGCGCGTCGAAGCTTCCGTTCATGGTGATGCGCGGCTATTCGGGGACCGATCTGGTCGGCCAGACGAACGTCAAAGCGGTCGTCTGCCCGTTCACCGGTGAGACGTTGACTGCGGTGCCGGCGTTGACCCCGGACGTGTCGATCGTGCATGCCCAGGAGGCCGACCGCGACGGTAACGTGCAGCTCTGGGGCATCCCAGGCGTGCAGAAGGAGGCCGTGCTCGCCGCGACCCGTTCAGTCGTGACCGTGGAGCGGATCGTTGATCAGCTCGAGCTGCGCCCCGGCGGCGTCGTGATCCCTGGCTGGGTGATTGATTTCGTCGCGCTCGCGCCGGGCGGCTCGCAGCCCTCGTACGCGTTGGGTGTGACTGAGCGCGACAACGACTTCTACCGCGAGTGGGACGTGATCAGCCGCGACCGCGACCAGTTCACGGCGTGGATGCAAGCAAACGTGTTGGGCAAGGTCGCGGCATGAGCGGCGCCGGTGAAACGCCCGCGGTGGGCTATGACACGGGCGAGTTGCAGACGATCGTCGCGGCTCGCAGCCTCGCCGGGAAGCGCTCCTGCTTCATCGGTGTTGGCCGGCCGAGCACCGCCGCCCTGCTGGCACGGATGGTGCACAACCCGGAGCTGGTGCTGGTCTACGAGTCGGGCACGATCGGCGCGAAGCCCTACCGGGTGCCCCTGTCGATCGGTGACGGTGAGCTCGCGCAGACCGCTGACTTCGTCGTCTCGGTTCCGGAGATGTTCAACTACTGGATCGGTCCCGGACAGGTGCAGGTCGCGTTCCTCGGCGCCGCGCAGGTCGACCGTCACGCGAACCTCAACTCAACGGTGATCGGCGACTATGCGCACCCGAAGACCAGATTGCCCGGCGCCGGTGGCGCGCCGGAGATCGCGACCGGTTGCGCGGAGGTCGTCGTGATCGCGCCGCACGGCAAGCGCACCTTCGTCGAGCAACTCGACTTCATGACGACCCGCGGCGACCACACGACCTTGGTGATCACCGACCTTGGCGTGCTCGAACCGCGCGGTGGTGAACTGACGCTGACGACGCTGCACCCACGTGTCACGGTTGAGCAGGTACAGGAGGCAACCGGTTGGGAGCTGAAAATCGCGGAGCAGCTGGGGACCTCGCCCGAACCGGCTGAGCACGAGCTCTCAGCACTACGTGAACTGGTATCCAGGTAATTGAAATGAGTGGAGATAGATGAGCGCCGCGGACGAAGAG
>PLES01000113.1:6475-6681 GCA_003137075.1 Solirubrobacterales bacterium | reverse complement strand
TGATCCTCGTCCGAGAAATCCCGGCCGATCTTGGCCGTCTCAATGAAGGTCACACGACGCTCGAGCGACTCCTTGAGCTCGAGCATGCGCTCTTCCTTCTCCGAGGCGTAGGCGTCGAGCGTCGTGTTGACGTTGCCCTCGAGCGAATCAAGGTCACGCGCACGCGCTTCGTCGTCCACCCACGTCACCATCGAGGCGGCGAAGTA
>PLES01000113.1:5916-6412 GCA_003137075.1 Solirubrobacterales bacterium | reverse complement strand
CAGAAGAGACCGTCCTTCTCAGGCTTCAGGGTGCGGTAGTTGATGGTTTCCGGCTTCGTGACCTCGCCCGAGCTCCACGAGCGGATCTGCTTCGAGGAAGCAAGGCCAATTTCGATTGCGTCGAAGTTATTGATGTCGATCATGCGATTCCTTACGCCTCGTCTTCTTCAAGAACGCCTTCAGCCTCGCCGGGGCCTATGTCTGCGGCGAGCATCGGGTCGACACTGGTCGCGAAGTCCTCTGACTCAACGTCCTCACCGGACACCAGATCAGGATCCTCAGTTTCCAGCTCGTCGGCCGAGGCTTCGACCGTTTCACCCTCATGCTCGGTGGCCTCATCGGCAGCACCATCGTTACTACGCACACCGCTCAGGTCGATACCGAGCTCCTCAGCCGCACGCAGGAGATCATCGTCCTCCTCGCGCATCTCGGCCCGCTCACCTTCCTCGGAGACAACGTTGACGTCGAGCGCCAGCGACTGCATCTCCTTGAGCAG
>PLES01000113.1:4816-5857 GCA_003137075.1 Solirubrobacterales bacterium | reverse complement strand
TGACCACCGAACTGCGCCTTACCACCCAGCGGCTGCTGGGTAACCAGCGAGTAGGGGCCGGTCGAACGGGCGTGGATCTTGTCGTCCACCAGGTGGTGGAGCTTCAGGATGTACATGTAGCCGACCGTGACGTGCTGAGCGAACGGCTGGCCGGTGCGGCCGTTGAAGAGCTGCACCTTGCCTGACGCCTGCTCACCGACGCGACGGTTCTTGTCGACGTCCATGCGGATCGCGCCCTTGTGCTCGTCCTGCCAGCGGACCAGGGCCTCATCAACGTCGCCAACCGTGGCGCCGTCAAACACCGGGGTCGCAACGTAGACCTTCGGGGCGGCGCCATCGGTCGCGTTTCGCGCGACGATCTTTGCCTCCTTCTTGGCCTCCGAGCCGTCCTCATACCAACCGTTGGCGGCAACCCAGCCGAGGTGAGTCTCGAGAATCTGTCCGAGGTTCATCCGGCTTGGCACACCCAGCGGGTTGAGGATCACGTCAACCGGGGTTCCGTCCTCAAGGAACGGCATGTCCTGGATATCGACGATCTTGGAGATGACGCCCTTGTTGCCATGGCGGCCGGCGAGCTTGTCGCCCTCCGAGATCTTGCGCTTCTTGGCGACGAACACGCGCACGAGGTCATTGACTCCGGGCGGAAGGTCGTCACCGTCATCACGGCTGAAGGTCTTGACGTCGATCACGACGCCGCCCTCACCGTGCGGAACCTTGAGTGAGGTGTCGCGAACCTCGCGGGCCTTCTCCTTGAAGATCGCGCGGATCAGCTTCTCCTCAGCGGTGAGCTCGGTCTCGCCCTTGGGNNGTGACCTTGCCGACCAGCAGGTCACCGGACTGGACCTCGGCGCCGATGCGAACGATGCCGCGGTCATCGAGGTTGCGCAGCGACTCTTCCGAGCGGTTCGGGATGTCGCGGGTGATCTCCTCGTCGCCGAGCTTGGTCGTGCGGGCGTCGATCTCGTACTCCTCGATGTGAATCGAGGTGAGCTCGTCGTCCTGCACGAGGCGCTTGGACAGGATGATCGCGTCCTCGAAGTT
>PLES01000113.1:0-4791 GCA_003137075.1 Solirubrobacterales bacterium | reverse complement strand
GATCGGCTTCTGGTGGATCAGCGTCGCCTGGTTGGAGCGCATGAACTTGTGCAGCTCATACTCGTCCTGGCCGCCTTCCTTACGGTCGATGACGATCTTCTCGGCATCGAGGTAGGAGATCACGCCGGGGCTCTTGGCGATGACNNTCGTGCTCGAGGAACGGGATCATCGCGGTCGCGACTGACCAGACCTGCTGGGCGGAGACGTCGATCAGATCGACCTCCTTCGGCGGGACCGTCACGTACTGACCTGCGAGCGTGCGGCAGAGGATCTCATCGCCGAGGATCTTGCCCTTGGCGTCGACCTCGACGTTCGCCTGAGCGATCTTGGCCTCTTCCTCCTGCGTCGCGTCGATGCGGATGACCTCATCGGTGACGACGCCGTTCTTGACGACCCGGTACGGAGTGGTGACGAAACCGTGCTCCGAGATCTCGGCGAAGGCCGAGAGCGAGCCGATCAGGCCGATGTTCGGACCCTCGGGGGTCTCGATCGGGCACATGCGTCCGTAATGGGTGGGGTGAACGTCGCGAACCTCGATCGGCGCGCGCTCGCGGGTCAGGCCGCCGGCACCAAGCGCCGACAGGCGGCGACGGTGGGTCAGGCCGGACAGCGAGTTCGTCTGGTCCATGAACTGCGAGAGCTGGCTCGAGCCGAAGAACTCCTTCAGCGCAGCCACGACCGGGCGGATGTTGACGATCGTCTGCGGGGTGATCGTGTCCGAGTCCTCGGTGGTGAGGCGCTCACGGACAACGCGCTCCATGCGGTACAGCCCGATGCGGAACGCTTCCTGGATCAGCTCCCCGACGGTACGCAGACGGCGGTTGCCGAAGTGCTCGTACTCGTCGAGCCGATCCTTGATCGGATCCCGCGGGTAGTCCGACGCCTCTGCGGCGTAGTCCTTGGTCTCGTTCTCCGGGTTCTCGGACATGCCGAGTGCCTTCGGCAGCGAGATGAGCTCCTTGACCAGGGCGATGATGTCGTCGTGGGTCAGGGTGCGGGTGTCGAGATCAATGTCGAGGCCCAGACGCGAGTTCAGCTTGTAACGGCCGACACGGGTCAGGTCGTAACGCTTGGGGTCGAAGAACAGCTGGTTGAGCAGTGAGCGCGCCGCGTCGATCGACGGCGGCTCGCCCGGACGCTGCTTCTTGAAGAGTTCGATCAGCGCGCCCTCTTCGGTGCGGGTGACCTCGGTGTCGGCGTCGAGCGTCAGACGCATGTACAGCGAGTTCTCAAAGAGATTCAGGATCTCGTCGTCGTTCGCGTATCCCATCGCGCGCAGCAGCACGGTCACGGGCAGCTTGCGCTTACGGTCGATACGGACGTAGACGCGGCCCTTCTTGTCGATCTCAAGCTCGAGCCAGGAACCACGGGCTGGCATCAGGTTGGCGACAAAGACCTGCTTCTCACGGTCCTTGGGCTCCATCACATACGCGCCCGGGGAACGCACGAGCTGCGTGACAACGACGCGCTCGGTGCCATTGATGATGAACGTGCCGCGCTCGGTCATCCACGGGAAGTCACCCATGAAGACGGACTGCTCACGGATTTCGCCGGTCTCGCGGTTGATGAACGCGACCGTGACGGTGAGCGGGCGGGCGTAGGTCAGATCCTTCTCGCGGCACTGCTCGATGCTCGCGACCGGCTCATCAAAGTTGAATTCGCCGAACTGCACGGCAAGGTTGCCGGTGTAATCCTCGATCGGTGACACGTCGTCGATGGTCTCGCGCAGACCGCCGTTCTCCGTGTCTGTCAGCCATGTAAATGACTGGCGCTGGATATCGATGAGATTGGGGACTTCCAGAACCTGGTTCAGACGCGCAAAGCTGCGACGCGTCCGTGGGGCTTCAGCGGTGGCCAAGACGGCTACTCCTCGGGCTGATGGGGAGAAAGTGAGCGCACACAGGCGGCCGGGTTACGGCGCTAGGCGCGGACCAGCAAAGATAGCACAGCGGGGCCATGCCCCCTGTGCAGGACTGTCTAGCGCTCACGGACCCCACCCGAGACTGCCGCGTATGTGGCGCGGCGTCCAACCATGGGTGGCTACGGCTATTGGCTGACGCGCAGCAGTGTAGGAGGTTCTGTCAAGTCCAGCAACTCCCGCAACGTGCAGGACTTCAGCGCGCGGTCCAGGCCTCGCCGCGGAAGCGCCAGCCGGTCGCGAGCAGCCTGGTGGCCAGGAACACGTATATCGCGACCCAGACGCCGACGATGCCCCAGCCGGCGGCCAGCGAGATGACGGCCAGCGGCGCGAAGCCAATCAGTGTGCAGGGCAGCATCGACCAGGCCAGGAAGCGGGTGTCTTGCGCACCGATCAGGATCCCGTCCAGCGCGAACACGAGTCCGTTGACCGGCTGCATCAGCGCGAAGATCCACCAGATGACGTGAACGCGGTTGAGCACTCGCGGATTGCCGGTGAAGAGCTGCGGAAGCACTCCGCCGAGGGCAAACATCACCGCCCCGAAGAGGACTCCGACCGCCAGGGACCAGCCGAGAATGCGCGCCGAGAGGTAGCGCGCGCGGGCACGGTCGGCGCGGGCCAGCTCGTGGCTGACCATCACCTGGGCGGCGATCGCAAGCGCGTCAAGTGCGAACGCGAGGATGTTCCAGAGCTGGAAGACGATCTGGTGCGCGGCCAGCGAGGCCGCGCCGATCCGGGCCAGCACCGCGCCGGCGATCAGGAAGGCCCCATAGAGCGCCGCGGTCCGAACCAGGATCTCGGTACTGGTGCGCGCGAGTGAGCGCAATACCGCGAAGTCGATCAGCGGCCGGGNNCCGGCGATGCCCCAGTGGAAGCCGTAGACGAAGAGGAACTCGAGTCCGGCGTTCAGCAGGTTGCCGGCGAGCAGCACCGTGAACGGGAGCCGGATCCGCATGACCCCGCGCAGGTAGCCCTCGGCGGCGACCGAAAGCAGCGCGAAGGGAAGGCCGATCGCCGCGATCCGCAGGTAGAGCGCAGCGAGTGGCGCGACCCGGCCGGGCGCCCCGAAGGCATGCACCAGCGGGCTCGAGATAGCCGCCGTGATCGCGGCCAGCACAAGGCCGACGGCGGCGCCGAGCAGCACGCCCTGACGGCCGAGGTGCGCGGCACCGGCGCTGTCACCGACGGCGAACAGCCTGCCGACCTTCGAGGTGGTGCCGTATTCGAGGAAGGTGCAGAGCGACGCGATCGCGCCGAGCAGGGTACCCGCCAGCGCGAGCGCCGCCAGCGGCGCGACTCCGAGGTGACCGACGATGGCGGTGTCGACCAGCACGTACAGCGGCTCAGCCGCCAGCGCACCGAGCGCCGGGAAGGCAAGTCGGGCAATTGCCCGGTCATCAGTGGTGAGGCGTGCGCCAGCGCGCGTTGGCGGCATCTCAGGCGAACAGGTCGGCAGCGCTCACAAGCCGCACACCATCCCGTTCAGCGCGCGATACGAGGTCCTCAGCGAAGCCTCGGGCGAAGATTACGAGTTCTCCGTCCGCGTCCGGACCGAGGAGCGTTTCACGGTCCCGCCTGAGAGTGCCGAGCACTTGAGATGGCGCGTGCGCATCCCACTTGCAGGCTCCCAGCGGACCATATCTGTGGCCGCGCAACGTGACGATGTCGATCTCCGGCTGGTGGTTACGGGCCCACCAAGAGCCGACCGCGGTCACGTCACTAGCCAATGGCTCGTCGCAGTACGCCCCCAACCAGACGCGACAGCAGTCCTCGAAGATCAGCCCCATGAAGTTGTCCAGATCCGCCATTACCTTGGCCGCGACGTCGGCGACGCGGCCGCGCTCTAAGCGGCTCCGGTTCGGCCATACATAGCGGAACCAGAAGCGGAAGAACGGGTCGGACAGCCGGTAGACGCCACGGCTCTGATCAAAGCCTTTACGGGTCAGCGGCTGACGCCGTTCGATATATCCCAAGGTCTCCATGCGTTCGAGCATCTTTGCCACGTTCGACTTGTCGATCTTCGCCTTATCTGCGATCTCATTGTGTTGTGTGGCGCCAGATGCGATCGCTGAACAGAGTTTGAAATAGGTTCCAGGAGTTCGGATCGTCTGCTCTGCGCGCAGCAGATTCAGCGGTTCCTCGTAGAGCGACTCCCCCTTTCTCAGGATGCGATCGGCGATGGCGTCCTTGATCGGGCCAGGGCCGGCCCAGACTTCGTACTGCGGGGTTCCGCCGAGTACCGCCCAGCGAAGTAGCAACTCCTCCGGCGAAGCCCCACTCGCCGCGAAACCAGCAGCCTGTCGATAGTCAACCGGAAGCAGCAGAGGCCTGTAGTCGGCTCGCCCGTGCAATGGCCGGCCGGGTCCGAGTAGATCCTCCATCTTCGCCAACGCGCTACCTGACAGGACGACTGTGATCGGCACTTGGTCTCGCTGCCAACGGTCCCAATGACGCTGCAGGATCGAGTCAATGGCGGGTTGCGCCTCCCACAGCCATTGAAACTCGTCGAGCGCGAGCACCAGCCGCTCGATGGCAGCTTGCTGACCGACAAACCGGAAGGCGTCGTCCCAGGAGTCAAGCTGAATCCCAGGCGCGCCCGGAATTAGCGCTCCGGCTTCTTGGCTGAACAGATCGAGGTGCCCACGCTCGTCTTGCTCATCTGCCTGAAAGAACACCCCACGGCGCACCCCGAGAGCGCTATCGACCAGGAAGCTTTTGCCTACGCGCTGCCGGCCGCGTAACACCACCAACTGCGGCGGCTGTTCGGCGGCCTGGATCAAGCGTTCGAGCTCGCGTTCACGATTGACCATGGATCAACCGTATCATGCCGCACCGTTCCGCGGTACGGTGTCTGATAATACGGTGAGTTGCCA
>PLES01000142.1 GCA_003137075.1 Solirubrobacterales bacterium | reverse complement strand
TTGGATGCGGCGGTGGTTCGGGGAGAAATCGAGATGGTCGTCCCCTACCAGTTGCAGGCCCTGCATGGCTTGGATGGTGTGTTGACCGGGGTCGAGGTGGCCACCCTGAAAGGCGACACGCGCGTGCTGCCCGCCGACGTGCTGCTGCCTTTTTTCGGGTTGTCGATGGACCTTGGGCCGATTGCCGCCTGGGGGCTGGAGAGCGAGGGCCACCACATCCGGGTCGACCCCGCGACCTGCCAGACCAGTCTGGCGGGGGTCTTCGCCATCGGCGACGTGGCGANNCCAGCTGCTGCGCATCGAGGAGGACCTCGGCGACGTGGCGAGCTATCCCGGCAAGCTGAAGCTGATCCTGCAAGGCTTCAGCGAAGCGGCGATGGCAGCGCACGCGATCCATCCGCTGGTGCATCCGGACCAGGCGCTGCACTTCGAGTATTCGACCACGAAAGGCGTGCCGGTTGGGTGATGCGTCAGGCAGGCGCTGGCCTCTCGGCGTGCAGGAAGGGCGCTAGGAGCCAGGCCAGTGGCAAGGTTGCGAGGCAGACCGCCGCAACCACCATCATCGCCCGGTCCGGGCCGGTCGCGTCGCCCACCAGGCCGTAACATACCGGGGCGATCGCGCCGCCGCCGATGGTGCCGGTGTAGAACAGACCGAAGGCGTGCTCACGTTTGTCGGCCGCGACCAGTTCCGGCACCGTGCCGTAGAGTACGGACGAGGTGCCGTTCAGGGCAATGCCGATGATGGGCAGGCATGCCAGGGCGGCGAACAGCGGCAGTGGTGCCAGGACCAGGATGCCCAACGCGGTCGCCACCTCGGTCAGGATGACTGTCCGAAGTACGCCAAGGCGGGCGCCTAGCAGCCCGCATGCCAGCTTGCCGGCGGCACCGCCGGCGAAGATCAAGGTCAGGGCCAGGCCGATCGTTGGGGTCGAGGCCCCTTTGGCGCGCAGCACGAAGGGCAGGAATGCCAGGAATCCCATGCGCGTGCTGCTGTCCAGCACGCCGATGGCGAACAGCAGCGGAAACCCGCCTCGCGGTCCGGTTGCGGGTTGGCTGGTTTGTGTTGTGTGTGCGGTCTCGGTCCGGGTGGCGCCGAGGCGCCTCGGCAGGCCGAGGCGGATGCAGGCCGCGGTGAGCAGCCCGAACAGGCCGATGACGCCCAGTGCGTGGCGCCAGGACATGATGGCCAGCAGCCAGGCGGTCGCCGCCGGCAGCGCCATCTTCCCGAGATCGCCCGCGAAATTATAGGTGCCCAGGGCCGACCGGACCCCGTGATTGTCATAGGCGCGGGAGACCAAAGCCGAGGCGAGCGGATGCTGCGTCGAGGATCCCGCGCCGCCGGCCACCAGCGCCGCAGCCAGGCCGACAAATCCCGCACCGCCGAGACCGATACTCAGGTAAGCGCAGGCACTGAGCGCGGTGCCGAGGGCCAGCACCAGCGGTGCGCCCAGCCGGCGGGCCAGCGCGGTTGCGGGCACCTGCAATCCGGCCATCGACCCCGCGCAGAGCATCCGCAAGGCGCCGAGGGCAGCGTAGCTGAGGGCGAACTCAGTCTGCCAGATGGGGAGCAGGACGTAGATCAGGTCGGTGTAGCCGTCGTGCAGGGCGTGAGCACCGCAGGCGATGGCGAGGACGCGGCGGCGCGGTCCGGTGTGCGGTTTCTGCTGCAAGGCGGGCATGGGGGTGCTCCGTGTCTGTCACCGGACTGTCATGGATGGGGCGGTTGGCGGGAAGATGGAGAATGCGGGCGATTTGTCTAGACATCCGCATGTAAGCTGGGATGGCCTTGACCCGGGCGGGGTGGAATGCCTACCTCGGGCGGACTGGCTCTGCGCCCTTAGCTCAGTTGGATAGAGCAACAGCCTTCTAAGCTGTGGGTCGGTGGTTCGAATCCACCAGGGCGCGCCACTTCGATGGCTTGGCCATACCGAACAGTTGACTGCCGCATCGGAATGATACCGCGTAGAATTGCGGCGTTACGTCGGTGGGGGGAGCGGGCCATGGCGCGTTGTTGGATCCGTTTTTCGGTCGCTGCCTTGCTGGTTCTGTCGGCAGGGACGGCGAGGGCGCAGACCGCCGATCGGCTTTATATCTTGAATTGCGGGGAAGGGGTGGCCGGCGACATCAGCCGCTGGTCGCCGGGTGTCGATGTCGGGAAGTCGAAGGATTTCGTCGATAATTGTTATTTGATTCGTCATGGGCAGGACTGGCTGCTGTGGGACACGGGCGTCGCTGACGCGGTGGCCGCCATGCCGAACGGGCTGGTGCCGTCCGATCCCAGGGCCGTGCTGTGGCGGCGCCCGAAGACGCTTGCCTCCCAGCTCGAGGCGCTGGGTGTCAGGCCGGGGGACATAAAGTTCGTCGCCATTTCCCACACCCACCCCGATCACATCGGCAATGTGGAGCTGTTTCCCGATGCGATGTTGATCGTGCAGAAGGCGGAATACGACTGGCCGAACGCGGATGGAACGCCGCGCTTCAAGCCCGGCCATCCCGTGACGAAGGTTGAGGGGGATTACGACATCTTCGGCGATGGCAGCGTCACTGTCCTCTCGACGCCGGGGCATACGCCGGGTCATGAGTCGCTGCTGGTGAAGCTGCCGAAGACGGGGCCGGTGATCCTTTCCGGCGATGCCGCCCACTTCCAGGCCAACTTCGACAATCGCCGCGTGCCCTCGGCGAATTTCGANNTGAAGATGGCGCCGGCCTATTACGACTGAGGTCGCGTGCGCTTGGAGCGTCACGCAATGTCGATCGCGGGCGCACGATCGTATAGTTCCCCGATCACCGCGGCCGCAGCGAAGCCGGCGCCGCGGATATGGCGCAGCACGGTGAGCGCGTCCTCCGGCGCGACGGCGATGAGCAGGCCGCCGCTGGTCTGCGGGTCGCAGAGCAGGCTTTTCGCCGTCGCGGGCAGGGCGGGGGACAGGCGCACGTCCGCGCCGTAGCTGTCCCAGTTGCGCGTGCCGGCGCCGGTGGTGAAGCCCGCTTCGGCCAGCGCCAGGGCGCCGTCCAGGACCGGCACCGTCGAGAATTCGATCGTCGCCCCCAGGCCCGATCCGCGGCACATCTCCAGCGCGTGGCCGAGCAGGCCGAAACCCGTGACATCGGTAACGGCGTGCACGCCGGCCAGGCCCGGCAGGTCCGCGCCCACGCTGTTCAACTGGGTGGTGGAGGCCAGCATCGCCGCGTAACCGGCCGCCCCGAGCTTGCCCTGCTTCAGCGCGGCGCTGAACACGCCGACGCCGACGCCTTTGGTCAATATCAGCACATCGCCGGCCCGCGCGCCGCTGTTGCGCATGATGTGAGCGGGGTCGACCAGGCCGAGCGCCACCAGGCCGTACAGCGGCTCCGGGCTGTCGATGGAATGGCCGCCGGCGACCGGGATGCCGGCTTGCGCACAGATTTCCGCCCCGCCGGCGACGATGCGCTGCACGATCTCCACCGGCAGCTTGCCCAGCGGCATGCCGACCAGCGCCAGCGCCAGGATCGGCCGCCCACCCATGGCATAGACGTCGGACAGCGCGTTCGTCGCGGCGATACGCCCGAAATCGGTGGGATCGTCCACCACCGGCGTGAAGAAATCCGTCGTCGCCACCAGCGCCTGGCGGTCGTTCAGCCGGTACACCGCGGCGTCGTCGCCGGTCTCCGTGCCGACCAGCAGGTCCGGAAACAGCGCGGCCTGCGGCATGCCGGCGAGCACCTCGCGCAGCACGGCGGGGGAGAGCTTGCACCCGCACCCGCCACCATGGGCGAGGGCGGTCAGGCGCGTGTCGGCATCCATCTCCCCAGCATGCGGGGCGCTCGATCAGGCAGGCAAGCCCTCTCGCGCTGCGTGCCTTGATTGCCCCGCATCCCCGTGTTTGCAACACTATCGTGACCATGGAGGGTTCCGTCCCCGCCCACCTGCGCGGCCTGCCATCGGTCGACGCGGTTTTGAACTCCGACGCGGCTGCGGTGCTGCTGGAGCGGTTTGGCCGCGCCGCGTCCACCGGCGCGATCCGTGTCGCGCTCGATGCGGCGCGGGCGGCGCTGCGGGGTGGCGCGACGGCGGTTCCCGGCGCCGGCGATCTGGCGGCCCACGCCCTCGCCCGGCTCGAGGCGGACAACCGCTCCGGCCTGCGCCCGCTGTTCAATCTCACCGGCACGGTGCTGCACACCAATCTCGGCCGCGCCGTGCTGGCGGAGGCNNCTGGCCGACGGCAAACGCGGCGAACGCGACGATCACGTGCGCGCATTGCTGTGTGACTTGACCGGTGCCGAGGACGCGACCCTGGTCAATAACAACGCGGCCGCCGTGCTGCTCGTGCTCAACACGGTGGCCGGCGGCCGGGAGGCGGTGGTCTCGCGCGGCGAGCTGATCGAGATCGGCGGCGCGTTCCGCATGCCCGACATCATGGCCCGCGCCGGGGCGCGTCTGGTCGAGGTCGGCACCACCAACCGCACCCATGCGAAGGATTACCGCGCCGCGCTCGGTCCGCAGACCGGTGTGATTCTGAAGGTGCACACGTCGAACTACCGCATCCAGGGATTCACCGCGGAGGTCGGCGCGGCCGAGCTTGTGGAGATCGCCGACGCCGCCGGCGTGGTGCTGATGAACGATCTCGGCTCCGGCACGCTGGTGGATCTGTCCCGCTGGGGCCTGGCGCGCGAGCCGACGGTGCGCGAGGCCGTGGCGCAGGGGGCCGGCGTGGTCACCTTCTCCGGCGACAAGCTGCTCGGCGGCCCGCAGGCGGGCATCATCATCGGCCGCCGCGACGAGGTCGAGCTCTGCCGCCACCACCCGCTGGCCCGCGCCACCCGCATCGACAAGCTCTCGCTGGCCGGGCTGGAGGCAACCCTCGCGCTCTACCGCGACCCTGAGCTCGCGCGCGAGCAGATCCCCGTGCTGTCGATGCTGACGGCGAGCCACGAGCTGTTGGCGCGTCGCGCGCAAGCGCTGGCCCAGGCGACCGGTGGCGAGCTAGTCGAAACCGTCGCGCTGGTCGGAGGCGGAGCGTTACCGCTGCTCGAGCTGCCCGGTCCGGCGGTGGCGCTCGACGGTCCCGCACAGTTGCTGGCGCGGGCGCTACGCAGCGGCGAACCGGCGGTCGTCGGGCGGATCGAGCATGACCGGCTGCTGCTCGACCCGCGCACACTGACCGATGCAGAGGTCACCGAGGTAGGGCGCGCCGTGCGGACGGCGATGGGGTGAGCGAGCCGGCAGCGGTCGTCGTCGGCACGCGGGCGACGGGTCTGGCGCCGCTCACGGTCGGCACGGCCGGACACATCGACCACGGCAAGACCGCGCTGGTCGCGGCCTTGACCGGGGTCGACACCCATCACCTCCCAAGTGAGCGCGAGCGCGGCATGACGATCGCGCTCGGCTACGCGCCGCTGCTGCTGCCGAGCGGCCGGCGCGTTTCACTGATCGACGTCCCCGGCCACGAGCGTTTGGTGCGCACGATGGTCGCGGGCGCGACCGGCATCGACATGTACCTGCTTGCCGTCGCCGCCGACGACGGCGTGATGCCGCAGACGATCGAGCACGTCCGCGTGCTCGAGGCACTCGGCGTCGAGCGTGGCGTGGTGGCGGTCACCAAGAGCGACATAGCCGATCCGACACCGGCGATTGAGCTGATCGATGAGCTGCTGCCGGGAGCGACACCGGTCGCCTGCTCATCGCGCACCGGCGCCGGAGTGGCCGCCGTCGCGGCGGCGCTTGACGCCGTCGCGGCGCAGGTAGCGAGCCGTGCCCAGCGCTCCGGATCGGCCATGTTGCATGTGGATCGCGTATTCACCATCCACGGCTCCGGAACGGTCGTCACAGGAACGCTGTGGTCGGGAACCGTGACCCGCGGGGATCAGCTGAAGCTCCTTCCGTCGGGGCGCGACCTACGAGTTCGCGGTGTTCAGGTCCACGACGAGCAGGTCGCCAGCGCCAGCGCCGGGCAGCGTGTGGCGATCAACCTCTCAGGCGTGCCGCGTGGGCTGATCAGCCCTGGCGACGTGCTCGCCGATGCGCAAGCACCACTGAGCACGTCCTATCGCGTCGAGGTCGAGCTCACGACGCTGCGCGAACCTTTGGCGGACCGTGAGTGGGTGACGGCCCACCACGGCACCCGCAGCGTCGCGGCACGCGCAGTCCATCACGAGGGCAACTACTGGCAGCTGCGCTGCGAGCGGCCGCTCATCTTCGCCCAGGGCGACCGGCTGGTCGTGCGCCGTCAGAACCCGCCGCAGACGCTCGGCGGCGGCGTGATCCTGCGCGCCGCTACCAAGCAACGGCAAGCGCCTGCCGCGGCGCCGCCGCGTGCAGAGCGGACGCTCGAACCCAGCGAGCTTAGCCCGGCCGCGCTGGCGCTCGAGCAGCTACTGCTCGAAGCTGGCTTTGAGCCGCCGAACGATGCCGATCTTGGGGACCGGCAGGCGCAAATCCCGGCGCTGGTGGCGGCCGGACGCGTAGTCCGGATCGGCCGCGCGATGCACGCGCACGTCGACGCCGTGGCCGATGTCCGCGCGCGGGTCGAGCAGGTGATCCGTGCAGTTGCANNATCAGCAGGTGATCCGTGCAGAGGGCAGCATCACGCTCGCTCGAGCGCGAGACGAGCTAGACACATCCCGCAAGTACGCCCAGGCGCTGCTGGAACATCTCGACGCAGCACGTGTCACGCGGCGTCAGGACGACGACAGCCGGGTACTGCGGGGCCAAATGTAAGGCGCAGGTGTCGGACCGACGGCCCGCCCGCCCGCTCACATCAGGTTCGGGGTGTGTAGATCGGAGAGGTACTGGGCGGTCTGAGGATCGAAGCCGGCGGCGGCGAGGCGCTTGAGGCGGTTGGTCTCCATCGTCTTCATCAGACCCTTGACGGCGTCGGCGCCGTGCGAGAGTTCGGCCGGTTGCAGCGAGCCGGCCGCCATGATTGTCAGCCCTTCGACCAGCAGCGGGCTCAGCCCGGACATCTGCGTGAGCTTCGACGCCCGCCGCTCGGCCACGGCCACCAGGGCGGCGCGTTCCGCCGGATCGAGCGCGATCCGGCGGCGCACATGCGAGATCCCGAAGTGCACGTGGCGCACCTCGTCGCGGTGGGCGAGCGCCGCTGCGGCGCGGGTCGCCGCGTCGGGAGCGTGCTGGTCGACGAACTGCAACAGGTCGAGGAAAGTGCCCTCACCGAGCACGTTGAGCAGCAGCGCGCAGCCGCTGAAGTCGTGTTCCTCTAGCAGCGAGTGCAGTGAGAGCTCGGTCGACGCCAACGAATAGCTGGCCTGTCCACCGATCAGCGAGCGCTTGGTGAAGACCTCGATGTGGCGCGCCTCGTCGTGAACGTGGCGCGAGAGCCACATCACCATCTCTGGAAAAGCCGGATTGACGCCAGGCAGGAAGCGGGCCGGCACGTAGAGCGCCGCGTACTCATTCTGGGCGATGAAGGTCATCACCTGTGAGACCGCTCGTTCCATGAACTCGGGCAGCTCGAGCGCCGCATCCCAGGGCACCGCCGACGCTGCGTCCCACTGCGCCGCGCCTGCCTGATCCACCAGTTCGGCGACATCGTCGGCCCAGATCCTGTCGCGGTCGTTCAGCGTCCAATCGAACCGCGGCGCCCCCAGCTCTGGAATCGACCCGAGCGGCGCAAAGCCGCAGCTCGCCGGGGTGCTCGCCGGGACTTCAGCCTGCCAACGCAGCTCCGAAGTCCGCATCCTGCCGTCGGCAGGCTTCGGTCCGCTGGCCCGTGCCGGCAGCGGGTCGGCCAGTACGCCGCGGTGGGCGCCACGCTCGATCTCGAGCTCATACGGTCCGCCGTCAGGCAGCCGTTCGGCGACCGCTCGGTGGCCGGCGCGGCGAGCCCAGCCGTGCAGCTCATACGCGGTCGCGCGCGAGGGCGTGCGTACCAGCAGCCGTGCTCCAGGCTGCATCGGATCGATGCTCGCCGCGAGCAGCACCTCGAGGCCACCACCGAGCTCCAGCGCGCCGGCGTCGAGCTCCCGGGTCATGGCTAAGGCAGCGTTTGGCGCATCGCATCGGCGAGCGCCTCGTAGCCCGAGCGGTCACCGGGCAGCCACTGTTTCACGCCCTCGAGCGTCATCGCCGGCCGCATCTGCGGATCGTCGTAGCTCATCGCCAGGAGCGCCTCACTCCAGCGCTGCGTGAGCTCGCGGTCGAGCGTCGGCAGCGCTGTGAAATTGCAGTGGTAGTAGGTCGGGCTGCGCCAGGAGACTTCAATGTCGGCAAGCTCCGCGAGCCGCTCGCCGCGAAACGCCGCCAGCGTCGGCTCGCCGATTGCCCCGGCGTCCGCCTCGCCCAGGGCGATCGCCCGTACAACCCGCAACTCCGAGTCGCCGGTGTCGCCATGCTTGCCGATGTCCGTGTCAAAGCGGATCAGCTCACAGCCCGTCTCGGCATCGAAACCCTGCTGGCGTAGGTAGTAGAGCGGCAGGATCGCCGCATGGCCGGAATCGCGGCTGCCCAGCGCCAGGCGGCGTCCGCTCAGCTGCCCGGCCTGCTCGAAGCCCTCGCCGCGACGGGTGATGATCACCGTCGCGTACTCAGCGTCGATATCCCGCATCCCGAGGATCGGCGCCTGCTCACCCAGCTGCTGCTCGAGCTCCACAAACGCGGTGTTGGTGTTCCAGCCGATCTCGACATCACCATCGAGCACAGCCGAGACCAGACGCGGGTAGTTGGAGTAGAGGATGTAATCAATCGGCACGGCGCTGTGTTCGAAGTGCTCGATGAACTTCTCCCAGATGGTCACCACCCGCGGGTGGTAGGAGACCGCGCCGATCCGCAGCTCCGCGCCACGCCGGCTCATGGAACCGGAAGACCGGCAAGTGCCTTGCCGATCCAGTTGCGAAGCACACCGTTGGTCGGCGCCATGACCGCCCCTGCGCGCGCGTCGCGCAGGTGACGCTCGATCGGAAGCGCCGGAGTGAAGCCCTGGCCGCCGCAGACCTCAAGCGCGCTCTGCGTGACGACCGCGGCTGTATCGGTGGCGAGAACCTTTGCCTCCATCAGCTGAACCAGCGCGGTCTCATCGGCTGCCTCTCCCGCGGCCGCCGCTGCGTGCACGAGCAGGCGCGCGGAGCGAGTGGCGATGTCCATGCCGGCCAGCGCATGCTGGATCGACTGGATCTCAGCGAGCGAGCTGCCATCGGAGTATCGGCGGGTCGCGGCGTGGCCGATCGTCGCGGCGAGCGCCGCCGAGGCGATCCCGAGGTTCACCGCCGCAAGACCTACCAGGAAGTAAGGGGCAACGGCGCCGAAGACGAGCGCCTGACCCGCGCCAGAGTCGCCGATTCTGGACGACGCGTCGATCGCACAGTCAAACTCCGCGGCGACGCTCGAGTTGCCGCGCATCCCGAGCCCCTCCCACTCGCCATCGAAGCGGATGCCGTCGGCGGGAGTCACCGCGTGGCAGTCAAGGCCCGCGCTGCTGCTCTGGGTGAGCACCAGGTAGATGCCTGCGTGGCCGCCCGAGGTGACGAAACTCTTGCGACCGCGGATGCGGATCCGCCCGTTCTGCTCCACCGCCACCAGCTCCGGCGCATAGAAATGCGCGCCGGTGCCGCGCTCACTGAAGGCGAGCGTTCCAAGCAGCTTGCCGTCGGCCATCGCGCTCAGATAGTCGCCGGCCTGGAGGCCGCCGCCGCCGGCGATTGTCGCGGCCGTGACCGAGTGCATCAGGAAGACCATCGCGGTCGAAGCGCAAGCGGAGCCAAGCTCCTCGCATGCCTGCGCGAGCGCTACCAGGCCGCCGCCGTGACCACCGAACTCCTCAGGTACCAACAGACCGAACCAGCCGCCGTCCGCGAGCGCGTCAAGCGACTCTTGCGGAAACGCGCGGTTGCGATCGACAGCGACAGCGGACGGAGCAACGCGCTCGGTGGCCAGCTGACGGATCGCTTCGGCGACGTCAAGGGTCGACGATGACATACACCCATCCCTCTCTCGTGGGTCGACTTCGCCGAGTCAGGCGCAGCTGCCTAGCCGGGCGATCAGATAACTCCCTGCAACACCGACAACGCGTCATGATAGTAATTATCTTAATGTTCCCGTCGAGCTGGTCCGTGTTCCGGACCGCTCCCACAGCCTCCGCGCGAGCGCGAAAGGAACTGGCATGACTGAGAGCGAGTATCAGGTCGTCTGGCCGCTTGGACGCAGCGCTGTTGAGAAGATTGAGATGGTCTCCGGCGTTGAGGGCCTCGACGGTAAGAAGGTCGCGTTTGTCTGGGACTACCTGTTCCGCGGCCCGGAGATCTTCGGCGTTATCAAGGACGAGATCTCTGCTCGCTACCCGACCGCGGAGTTCATCGACCACGACGTATTCGGCAACATCCACGGCTCCTCTGCAGAGGAGAAGGCAGCACTGGAGCTGCTCCCGGGGCGCATGCGTGAGCACGGCGCTGCCGGCGCCGTGATAGCGGTCGGCGCTTGAGGCAGTTGCACGCCCGCCGTGTTGCGGGCCAGTGAAGCATGCGAGCGGGGCGGGTTTCCGACCTCCTCGTTGGTATGCGAGGGNNGGCGACGGCAGTACTAGAGGCCGCTGGGATCCCGGCGGTGCCGATTGTCTCGTCAGGTTTTGACGCGATGAGCCGTGCCGTGAGTCGCGGGCTCGGAATCGCCGACGTGCCGATCGCCGTTTATCCCGGGGTGATCCCGACCGACAGCGAGGCCGTACTCGAGCGGAAGGTGCGTGAGCATCTGGCGCCGGCGGTAATCGCGTCGCTGACCGCGCGCGCCGTCGCCGCGAACCAGAACGAGGCGGCTGAACCGGTGCCGCATGAGATAGTGCACGCCGGCGACCTTGAGAGCGTGCAGGAGTTCTTCACCGCGCGCGGCTGGACCGACGGTCTGCCGATCATCCCGCCGACGCGGGAGCGGGTGCAACAGGCGCTGCGGTTCACCAGTCGCGA
>PLES01000010.1 GCA_003137075.1 Solirubrobacterales bacterium | reverse complement strand
CCGCCGGTGAACAGCCCGTAGCCAGTGGCGTTGTGAACCACCATGCCGGCTTTGACGCCGGCCATGCTCATGCAGCGCGCCATCAGCTCCGTCCAATTCTCCAGGTCGTTACGCGTGTAGCCGACGACGGTGGGCTTGCCATGCGTCCCGCTGGACGCATGGACACGGACGATCTCGGTGCGAGGCACGGCCAACAGTCCGAACGGATAGTTCTCGCGTAGATCGGACTTGAGCATGAACGGGATCCGCTGCAGGTCCTCCAGCGATGCGATCTCGTCCGCGCTTGTGATACCTGCCTGGGCGAGCAGCCGCGCGCCGCGGGGCTGGGCACGCAGAACGAGCGCCACCGTCGCGCGCAGGCGCTCCAGCTGGAGCGCCTGCAACAGCTGACGATCGAGCGTCTCGGCCGGGTGGCGGTACGGCGACTCTTCAGACGCGGCGGCTGCCGGCATTCCAGTTCATCTCAAGGTTCTTGACGAGCGCCGGGCTCAGGTGGCAGTGGGCCTGCGCAATCGAGAACTCTGCCATGTACTGGCGGAAGATGTCGAGCGGCTCCGCCCCGATCCTCATCGCGCGACGGTTGGCGACGGCGCTAACGAGGCCTGGATCGGTGAGCGCGTCGACCCTCGCCGCGATCGCGTCCTCCAGATCGTCCGGATCGACTGCCTCGTCGCAAAGCAGCTCCGCATCGGCGTCACCGACCGTCCACTCGCGCCCTGAGAGGATCGCCTGGCGGGCCGCGCGGTCACCGACGGAGCGCGGCAGCCTCAGCGGCGATACGCCTGGGATGATCCCCTCCTTGCGGGCCGGCAGGAAGAGCCGCGCGCCGCGCACGCCGATCACGTGGTCCATCGTGTGCAGAAGCTGGCAGGCGCCGCCGACCGCGAACCGCTCGACCACCGCCATCCAGAGGTTCTCGTGTTCGGCGTCCGGCTCTGGCCCGATGAGCCCGCGGTAGAGCTTGTTCACATATGAGAGGTCGCGGACGATGTAAAACAGGAAGCCGACGCGCCCGTAGTAGAGGTGCGTGAGGTTGATCCCGGAGCCGAACACGCGGATCGAACCGTGCCGGGGGTGCTCGACCAGCCCGCCGCGGAAGATCCCTATCTGGATCTCCGGATCGAGCGTGATCAGGTCGACCGCGGCCTCGGTGAACGGCAATGTCGTCTCATCCTCGGCGTTGAGGTGCTTTGGGTTGGAGAGTTCGAGCCAGCCGGCGGCGCCGCGACGCTCGACGCGCACGGGACCGAAGTCAACGGCGCCGATGCTCAGAAATTCATCCAGATGGTCAAGTGCGAGCTGCGTCGGCTCGAGACTCGCCATGCAGAGATGGATGCCCTCTCGCGGCAGCGAGAGGAACTCCGAGATCAGCAGCGCCTGGGCGAGCTGGATGCCGGTCTTCTCGGCCAGCGGCAGCTGCAGCTCGGTATCGATCTCGGCGCGCGTGGGCACCAGCCCCGGCACCCGGTCAGCGGCCAGATAGACGAGCTCCTCCACCCGCACGGAGCGGTTCATATCGTCGGTCAGCTCGCGATAGAGCGACTCCGGGGTGAGCTCAGCGTCGTGCAGCAGCTCGAGCATCTGCGGCCGTGAGCTCAGCATTGCGAGCGCTCCTGGTGGCTGTTGGTCATTCACAGAGTCTCGACGGAGTCGTGTCGAGCGTCAACCGCAAGCGGGACCTGCAGCGTTGACCGCGGCGAAGCGGTGCGCGCTTTGGCGAGCGGCTACGCGCTGAATGGCTGGCAGCGAGCTGCGCCCGGAGTTAGCGTCGGTCTGACTATGGCTATCTCACTTCCCTCAGCGATTTCGCAGGAGGCGCTGCGCGAACTGCAAAGCGCGCTCGACTCCGAACGCGTACTCAGCTCAGAGTCCGATCTGCGCGAGTGGCGCGACCCATTTCAGTACGCCACCTGGGACGAATACGTCGCGGCCGCGGTGGTCTTGCCGGAGAGCGTCGAGGAAGTCCAGGCTGTGGTGAAGATCGCGAACCGACGCGGGATTCCGCTCTGGACCACATCGCAGGGACGCAACAACGGCTACGGAGGCCCCGCCCCACGCGTAAAGGGCTCGCTGATCGTCTCGCTGAAACGGATGAACCGCGTGCTCGAGATCAACGAAGAGCTCGGCTATGCGGAGGTGGAGCCGGGGGTTCGCTGGTTCGATCTGCACGAGGCGATCCAGGCCGGAGGCCACAAGCTGATGCTCTCCGTGCCAGACATCGGCTGGGGCAGCGTGATCGGCAACACGCTCGACCACGGCATGACCTATCTGCCCTACGGGGTCGACATGGGGATGGCCTGCGGGATGGAGGTTGTGCTGGCAGACGGTTCCGTGCTGCGCACAGGGATGGGTGCGATGCCCGACAACAGCTCGTGGCACCTTTACAAGCGCGGGCTCGGACCGACGCTTGACCAGCTCTTCATGCAGTCGAACTTCGGGATCGTCACCAAGATGGGTATCTGGCTGATGCCCGAGCCGGAGGTGTTCATGCCGCTCTGGGCGCGGGTCTGGCGTGATGACGATCTCGGTCCGTTCGTCGACACGCTGCGGCGGCTATCGCTCGACGGAACGATCCGCTGCGTGCCCCAGATCCTCAACACGGCCGTCTACGCATCGGTCGTGACCGACCGCAGGCTCTGGTGGCAGGACGAAGGGCCGATCCCCGAGAACATGCTCGACAAGATGGCACGCGAGCTCGAGATCGGGCGCTGGCTGCTGCGCTTCGGCCTCTACGGCGACGAGGCCGTGGTCGACCATCGCTTCGCCAAGATCAAGGCCGCGTTCGAGGCGATCGAAGGTGCCGAGGTCTGGGGCTCTAAGTGCGCCCCTAGTGAGATCGCCGCGCTGCCGAACCCGGCCGAGCGGGTCCAGGGCGGCGTTCCCGGATTGGAGTTGAACGCGATGGCCGCCTGGTACGGAGGCGAGGAGGGCGGCCACATCGGCTTCTCGCCGATCGCGCCGCTCACAGGCACCGACGCGATGGCGGTCCGCGACCTGCTGCGCGGGATGATCGAGCAGGCCGGACTCGACTATATGGCCGTCTTGATCCCCGCCAACGCCCGCTCATTCGCCCACGTCACGCTGATCATCTTCGACACCAAAGATGAGACCCAGGCACGAGCCGCCTACGACGTCGCCAAGCGGCTCGTGCGTGACTCGGCCAAGCTCGGTTACGGCGAGTACCGCGCCCACCTCGATTTCATGGACCTCGCGGCCGACCAGTACTCGTTCGGCGACCACGCCTACCTGCGCTTCTGCGAAACGATCAAGGACGCCGTCGACCCCAACGGCATCCTCGCCCCCGGCAAGCAGGGCATCTGGCCGGCGTCAATGCGTGGTGGGCGTAGCCAAGACTGAGCGGGCGAATCGCTCGCAATTTGCGGGCGCCACGCGGGACACGGGGGGTGAATTCGACCCTGCCCGCGCCTCTCTCCTTATATGGGGGATTCAAAGCGCATGGAACGCGTGGCCGTGCTGGCCGGCGAGCAGCACGGCCGCATCAGCTGGGCCCAGCTCGTGGCGCTCGACCTCAACAAGCCGACGATCGGCAGGTGGTCGCACTCCGGCTACCTGACGCGCGTGCTCCCCGGCGTCTATGCGGTCGGGCATCATGCGCCGAGCCGCGAGGCTGATCTTTGGGCGGCTGTCCTGTTCGCGGGACCCGACGCGATGCTGAGTCACGCAACCGCGGCATGTTGGCACGGCCTGATCGAGTACCCGCCGACCACAATCGAGGTGAGTTCGCCACGCGACGTCGACTCGGTGAAGGGGGTGCGCGTTTATGGGCGGCGCAACCTCGAGCTGACGCTCTACAAGGGGCTTGCGGCCACTTCGATCGCGCAGACGATGCTCGATCTAGCCGCCATCGCCGAGCCGCGGCTCGTGCGCAAGGCGCTTGGGCGGCTCGACTTCCGCAAGCAGCTGAACGTCGCGGCGCTGGAGCGGATCTGTGGGCACGGCAAGCCAGGGAGCAAGCCGCTGCGCCAAGCGCTGGCGATCCATCAGCCCCAATTAGCGCGCGCGAATGGACGACTTGAGGAGAACTTCATCGAATTTTGCGAGCGCTGGGAGATTCCGATGCCCATCTTCAATGCCCGTGTACACGGGGTGCTCGTCGATGCCTACTGGCCGCAACATAGGCTCGTGGTCGAGCTGGACGGCATTGACGCTCACTCAAGCACTGCGCAGCGCCACCGCGACAAGAGCAACGACCTCGCGCTTCGCCGGCACGCGTTGGTCGTGCTGCGCTACGACTGGAAGCTCGTGATGAAAACCCCGGAGCTCGTGCACGACGACATCATGCGTTCGCTCGAGTCGCGAGGAGGCTCCTGACGCGTTCTATGCGCTTCCGGTCTCACATAGTGGACCGCAGGCGCATAGAACGCGGGAGCGAGCGGCGGCGCGGGACGGGCGCTACAAGAACTCGAGAAGTTCGCTTACTCCATCAATCGCGACGTCGGGGCGCTGCGAGGCGGGTAGGGCGTCGATGTCCACGCCGCCGCTGATCCCGCTGCGGACGAGGATCGTGGGCGAGCCGCCGAGCTTGCCGAGCGCGATATCCATGCGAGCGTCGTCGCCGATCACGACAATCCCCGACGCGGGCACGCCGAGCCGCCGCGTCAACTCGGCGACGGCGGCGTGCGAGGGCTTGCCGACAACCCGTGGCCGGGTCCCGCCGGATTTGGCGATCGCGGCCGTGATCATCGCCCCGCGGCTGAGGATCGTGCCGTTGGCGCCGGCATAGCCGCGCACGTAGCTGGAGGTGAATAGCGGCGCCCCGCGCTCGATCGCGCGCGCTGCCCGCTCGATCTCATCGAGGTCGACCTGCTGCAGGTGCGCGACGAAGACCACGCGAGCGTCGTCGCCGCGGGTCACGCGAACGCCGGCGGCGGTCATGAAATCGTGCACCGCCTCCGTAGCGAAGATCTGCACCGGCTGATCTCGATAGCGACGCAGCAGGTAGCTGGTCGCGCTGTCGATCGGCGTCAGCAGTTCCTCATCGGAGACCGGGAAGCCATCGTCACGCAGGCGCTCCGCGACCGTTGCGGAACTGACATGGCTGGCATTGGTGAACTCCACGATTTTGCGCCCGGAGGCGCGGATCTTGTTCAGGACCTCGATCGCGCCCGGCTGCGCGTGCGCACGGCCGTCAGCCCCACGGTGCGCGAGCGTGCCATCGACATCGAACATGAACCCCCCCACGCCATCGCGCAACTCGATAAAGCTCTGCTTAGCCACGACGCCACACCACGCTCTCATCGTCCTTGGTCAAGGTGAACTCCTGGACGCTCGGGCGCTGCTCAAGGCCCTGGAGCAGCGCGACGATCGGCGCAAGGCCCGCCCGCTGGCCGGCGGGCGGGGAGGCTGCGGTGGGTCGGGAGGCTGGGGCGGGTGGGGAGGCTGGGGCGAGCGCGGCCGGCACACTTACCGGCGGCGACTCTGCGGAGCGGTTGGCGATCATCGCGTCGACCTGTCCGCCCGGCATCGTCAACCGCAACAGGAGCTCCTCGTCGGAGATCGCGGCACCGAAGCGTGCCCGGGCGCCGTCCAAGCTGATCGGCTCCAGGTCCCGCAGCTTGGCGGCCTGCGGACGCGAGAGCACGCGGTCCGCGACCTCAGGGTCGACCGGCGCGGGCGGCTCGCCGTAGTGGCCCCAGAAGTAGCGGATCGTCTCATCCGATACGGCCTTCCAGCGCTCTCCGTCGATCACGTTGCGCGCCGCCTGGCTGGCGATGAACTGCGAGACCGGGGTGACGATGATCGGATAGCCCATCTCTGCGCGGACGCGCACGACCTCCTCAAGGACCTGGTCGTAGAGCTCCGGGCGACGCATCTCGGCAAGCATGCGCTGCGTCGTCGTGACCATGCCGCCGGGCAGCTGGTGGCGGTAGTAGGCCCCGTCGAACTCCTGCGGCGTGCCGGCCGGCAAGCCCTTGACCGCGGCGAGTTCTTCGAAGTAGGCGCTGACCTGCGCTTGGGCTTCGAGGTCGAGTGTGTGTCCGAACCCTGCCGCCTCGAGGTTCTGGACGGTGTTGAAGACCTCGGGCTGCGAAGTCCCGCGAGCGAGTGGCCCGCAGGCGGTGTGGACCACTTCGAACCCGGCACGCACACCCTCCAGATAGACGAGCGGCGCCAGCCCGATGGTGCAGTGGCTGTGCAACTCAACCGGGCGGCCGGCGGCTGCGGCGATGAAATGCGGCGCCAGCTCGCGGACGGCGTCTGGGGTCAGCAGCCCCCCGGGATCCTTGAGGTAGAAGCGGTCGATCTCCTCGCAGTCGCGCAGCGCAGCGGCGCGCTGCGCGTAGTAGGCGTGCGTGTGGACCTTGCTGATCGAGTACGTGAGTCCGACCACGACCTCTTCAATACCCTCGCGCCGAGCCATCGCGGCGATCCGCCGGATCCGCTCGGGATCGTTCGAGGGATCCGCGATCTGGAAGCGACGCAGCCCGTTGCGAACCGCCACGCGGAAGGAGAGCGCCATCAGGTCCTCTGCCGCCGGAACCCAGGAGATGAACCGCATGCCCGTGCCGATCATGCCCAGCGGGGTATTCGGCATCGCGGCGCTGACCAGCCGCAGCCGCTGCCATGGGTCTTCCTGGTGGAAGCGCACCGAGACCGACATGTGTGTGCTCGACGTGAAGTCCAGCGCGTGGTAGCCGACTCGGTCAAGTGTTGGGGCTATCGCGAGCACGTCCGGCGTGGTCAGGCCGGTTGCGCTCCAGAGGCTCTGGTTTCCGTCGCGGATCGTCGTGTCGATGAAGTCGATCACGCGGCCCTCAGTCATGCGAGCGCCCTCGCCAGCCAGTCGGTTGGCACCGCTCCGGCCTGGAAATCCGGGTGCCTGAGCACGTCGATCAGCACCATGCGGTTGCACTCGACCCCCTCGACGTCGAGTTCCTCCAGTGCCTCGATCAGCAATGCGATCGCCTGCTCGCGATCCTCGCCGTGGGTGATCAGCTTCGCCATCAGCGAGTCGTAGTAGGGCGAGATCACGGTGCCCGGCTGGCAGTGCGTGTCGACCCGCAGCCCGGCCAGCGCCGGCGCTGCGAACGCCGTCAGCGTGCCCGGCGAGGGACGGAAGTCATGTCCCGGATCCTCGGCACAGAGCCGGCACTCAATCGAGTGGCCGCGGAAGCTCACGTCAGCCTGGCCGAAGCCGAGCGGCTCACCGTCGGCGATCCGCATCTGCAGCGCAACCAGGTCGCGTCCGGTCAGCGTCTCGGTGACGGGGTGCTCCACCTGGATCCGGCAGTTGACCTCGAGGAAGAAGAACTCGTCGGTGTCGGCATCGACGACGAACTCGACGGTCCCGAGGTTGCGGTAACCGATCGCCCTGGCAAGCGTCACCGCCGCCATCCTGATCGACTCGCAGACCTCGCTACGCAGTCCCGGCGCCGGGGCCTCCTCAATCAGCTTCTGGTAGCGGCGCTGGACCGAGCAGTCACGCTCGCCGAGATGGACCGTCGAGCCGTGCGCGTCGGCGGCGATCTGGACCTCGACGTGGCGAGCGTTGGCGATGAAGCGTTCGACGTAGACGCGGTCGTCGCCGAAGGCGGCGACCGCCTCGGCCCGCGCGAGCGTGAAGAGTTGCGGGAGCTGCGCGGCGTCGTGCACGAGCTTGATCCCGCGCCCGCCGCCCCCGCCGGCCGCCTTCAGCAGCACCGGATAGCCGATCTGGAGGGCGAGCGCCTGCGCATCACCGACCGAGTCGACCGCGCGCCCGGGCAGCACCGGCAACCCCGCCAGCGTTGCCTGCTCGCGCGCCTGCAGTTTGTCGCCGGTCATCTCGATCACTTCCGCTGGAGGCCCGATGAAAATCAGGCCGTGCTCGGCCGCTCGGGTAGCGAGTCGCGCACTCTCGGCCAGAAATCCATATCCGGGATGGATCGCGTCGCAGCCGGTGCCCAGAGCTGCCTGGACCACGAGATCGTCACGCAGGTAACTGGCCGACGCTGGCGCCGGGCCGATGCAGATGCTGCGGTCGGCGAGGCGCGCGGCGAGGCCTTTCCGGTCGGCGTCCGATACGCCGACCACGCACTCGAGCTGGAGTTCCCGGCAGGCGCGGACGATGCGCACCGCGATCTCGCCGCGNNGTTCATCATCTTCATGACCTCGATGATGCAGACGATCGTGTCCGCTTCGACGGTGCTGCCGACCTCCACAAACGCAGGCTCGCCCGGCGATTCGGCGCGGTAGAAGGTGCCGAGCATCGGTGACTCGATCGCTTCGAGGTGGTCACGTGCGGGC
>PLES01000104.1 GCA_003137075.1 Solirubrobacterales bacterium | reverse complement strand
TTCTCGGGCTTGATGTCGCGGTGCACGACGCCGTTGCGGTGCGCGTAGTCGAGTCCTCGGCAGCACTGGGTGATGATGTCGACGGCCTGCTCGACATCCAGGTGGCCGCGGTCCCGCAGCAGTTCCGCGCAGGAGCGGCCCGGCACGTACTCCATGACGATGAAGTGCTGGCTGGTCGCCTGGTCGAAGCCGAAGTCGTAGACCTGGACGATGTTCGGGTGCACCAGCCGCGCCGCCGCCAGCGCCTCGCGCTTGAAGCGCGAGACAAAGGTCGGGTCGTCCGCCAGGTGCTCAGCGAGCAGCTTCACCGCGACCTTGCGCTCGAGGCGTTCGTCGACGGCCAGCATCACGGTCGACATGCCGCCGACGCCGAGGCGTCCCTCGACCCGATACCGGCCGGCGATCTTGTGCGTAGCCGGGCTCATCCGGCGCCCTGGCCGCCGTCGCCGACGCCGGTACTGATCGTCGAAGTGGTGGTCGTACCGGTGCCTCCGACCCCGGTACCGCCGCTCGGCGTGGTGTTGGTAGCGGTCGTCGTCGTATCGGTGCCGGTACCGGTGGGGGTCGTGTCGGTCGGCGTCGTGATCGTGATCACGGTGGTCGTCGGCTCAGTCTCGGTGGGGGTCGTGTCGGTCGCCGTATTGGTGGTCGTCGTCGGCGTCGTATCCGTATTCGTCTTGGTGGTCGTCGTCGGCGTCGACCGCGTGCTTGTGGTCTGCGTCTCGATCGGACACTCGCTGTCGGCGAGATCCTCGATCGTCGAAGCGCCCTGGTCGAGGTTGCGGATCAGGGTGGCGTTGACCGCGTTCAGCGAGTCGACGGAGCTGCGGAAGTTCGAGATGTCGCGCGACGCATCGCGGCACTGTTCGGAGGCGAGATCCTGCGACGCCTGCTCGAGCTGATTATTGAGCCGGCTGGCCTGGCTGCCTGAAAGCAGGCTGCCGCTGCCCCCGCAACCGACAAGCGCGGAGACGGCGAAGCCGAGACCGGCAGCAACGATTGCCCGATTGGCGAATCCCATCCGCCGCCTGACTTTAGCGGCCTGTACGGCCTCCGCCTGGGCGCTCCGTTGCTTCTTACTCCTCCTCGCCCAGCGACTGGGGGCCACCGAACTCGGGCAGGTTCTTGATGTTCTCGCGCGTCTGCCACTTGGAATAGTTGTCTTCCATGGCGTCGATCAGCTCGCGCATGAACTTCGGCGAGAGGTTGATACGCGACACGACGACGCCGGGGATTTCACTGTCTTCGACCTCATGGTCGACGCGCGCGAAGGTGACCGTGAACTCGTAGTCAGAGTGACTGACGTTGGCGAAATTTGAGTAGTGGCCCGCCATCACTTCAGGGGCGAAGTGGATGTTGATATGCCGCTCGGGCTGGTTTGGTTCGGTCATACGCTTAGTATCCCACCGTGCGGATCATCGTCGTCGCCGTGGGGCGTTTGCGGTCACCCTTCGTTGACGATGTCGAGCATTACGCCAAACTGCTCTCGCGTTACGCGCGTCTTGAGCTGATCGAGGTCCGCGAGGATGACCAGGTGGAGCGCCGGATTCCAGAGCGCGCTTTCATCTCGCTGCTCGACGTCGAGGGTGAGTCGCTCGACTCGCTCGCCTTCAGCCGCTTCCTTGAGGGACGTCGCGCCAGCGGGCGCGACGTCTGCTTCGTGATCGGTGGGCCGTTCGGCGGGCTCGAGCTCGAGCGTGTCGACCACCGGCTCTCACTCGGCGCGATCACAATGCCCCACCAGCTTGCGCGCGTGGTTCTGCTCGAGCAGCTCTACCGCGGCCACAAGATCATCGCCGGCGAGCAATATCACTACTGACCAACATGAACAAGCTTCATAGACGCGAACTCGAGCAGTTCAACCGGCGGCTGATCTGGCTGCTGTGCGCGCTGCTGGTGGTGGTCGTGGCCGGCAGCTTCGCCTTCGCGATCGTCGAGCACGTCTCCCCCGCCTTCGGGTTGCTGTGGACGCTCGACACGATCACGACGCTCGGGACCGTCGCCGAGCCGCGGGACGGTGGCGGACGCCTGATCGTCGCCGTGCTCGAGATCATCGGCATAGGTACGCTCTTTTACGGCCTGGCCACGGTCGCCGAGTTCTTCGTCTCCGGTCAGCTCAGCGGCATACTCGACGAGCGCCGTATTCAGAAGATGATCGACTCCTACTCAGAGCACTACATAGTCTGCGGCTACGGCCGCGTTGGCCGCCAGGTCGCACGCGACCTGAAGGAGCACAACGCCCAAATCGTGGTGATCGACCACGACCCGAGCCATCGCGAGACCGCCAGCGCCGACGGCGTGCCCTACCTCGAGGGCCACGCCTCCGACGACGACCTGCTGCTGCAGGCCGGCATCAAGCGCGCCGCCGCGGTGATCGCCTGCGTCGACTCCGACGCCGAGAACATCTACGTCGCGCTGAGCGCACGCGAACTGCGGTCCGACATCAAGGTGATCGCTCGCGCATCCGCTGACGACGCCGAACGCAAGCTGATCCGGGCCGGCGCCGACCAGGTTATCTCGCCGTACAAGACGACCGGTACGGCCATGGCCCGCTGGGCACTCGGCGAGCCCAACCGCCGCACCCCACCAACCGACTCATGAGCAAGGTAGACGTGACTGACCCCGTTTCGCAGATCCGTGAAGCGCTACTGGCGGCTGCCGCTGCCTTGCGTGGCAGCGGCCCCGATGAGGCCGGCGCGGCGGGCCACGCTGTGGTTGCCCCGAACCTCGAGCGCCCCAAGCGGGCGGGCCAGGGCGACTACGCGACCAACGCCGCGATGCTGCTGGCGCCGAAGCTCGGCAAGCCGCCGCGTGAGATCGCGGAGCTGCTCGGCGCGGAGCTTGCGCGCGTGCTCGGCGAGACGCTCGTGAGCTATGAGATCGCAGGGCCGGGCTTCCTCAATCTGACGCTCTCTGACGAGTGGCACAAGGACGCGATCCGCTACGTGCTCGACAGCGGCGAGCAGTTCGCGAGCGGTGGTGCCGAGCATCCCGAGCGCATCAACCTTGAGTTCGTCTCGGCCAACCCGACCGGGCCGACCGTGGTTGCCAACGGCCGCGCCGCCGCCTACGGCGATGCCCTCGCCAAGATCCTGATCCACCACGGTCACAGCGTCTCGCGCGAGTACTACTTCAACGACGCCGGCTCCCAGATCGACCGCCTCGGCGAGTCGGTCATAGCGCGCGCACGCGGACAGGAGGTTCCGGAGGGCGGCTACCAGGGTGACTACATCGTGGACCTCGCCAACGAGATCCCCGGCGCCGGCGACTCGAACGCGCAAGCGAGTGTGATCGCCGCGCAGGCGATCACGATCCTGCTGCAGCAGGTCAGGGCAACGCTCGAGCGCTACCGCGTCTTCTACGACACGTTTTTCAGCGAGCGCACGCTGCATCAGGGCTCACCGAGCGCCCTGGACCGCGCGATCGAGTCGGTTCGCGCCGGCGGGCACGTCTATGAACACGACGGTGCGACCTGGCTGCGGACCACGACCTTCGGCGACGACAAGGACCGCGTGCTGCTCCGCAGTGACGGTGCCCCCACTTACTTCTTGGCCGACCTCGCCTACATGGCCGATAAGCAGGCGCGTGGCTTCGAACGCCAGCTACTGCCGGTCGGCGCCGACCACCATGGCTACGTCGCGCGCCTCAAGGCAGCCTTTCAAGCGTTGGGCAACGATCCGGAGCTGCTCGAGCCGGTGATCATGCAGCTCGTGCACCTCGTCGAGGGTGGCGAGCGGGCGAAGATGTCCAAGCGGCGCGGCGAATTCGTCACGCTCGATGAGCTGCTCGATGAGATCGGCGTCGACGCGACGCGCTATTTCATGCTGCAGAGCTCGCACGACCGCACGCTCGACATCAACCTCGAGGTTGCCCGCAAGCAGTCAAATGAGAACCCCGTGTACTACGTCCAGTACGCGCACGCGCGTATCGCCTCGATGCTGAAGCGGCTCGGGCCGGAGCGGGTCGCCGAGGCAGTGGCCTCCGCGGCCGACTGGAGCTCGCCTGCGGACGCGCTGCATCCCTCTGAGCGTGAGCTCGTCAAGAAGCTGGCCTCGCTGCCCGTGGAGATCGCCGAAGCGGCCGAGCGGCGGGCGCCGCACCGGATGACGTCCTACGCGCTGGAACTGGCGCAGGAGTTCACGGCCTTCTATCGCGACTGCAAGGTCGTCGGCGCCGAGCCCGAGAGCGTTGAGTCCTGGCGGATCGCGGTCTGTGTCGCGACCCAGCAGACGCTGGCGCTGGTGCTAGAGCTGCTCGGAGTGAGCGCGCCCGACTCGATGTAGCCGGCGCTGGGCGAGTCACTCAGCGCCTCGGGCTAAATGAACTTCTCGAGTTCCTCGTCCAAGCGCTCTGACTCGCCTGCGCTCAGCGGTTCCGCGCCCTCCATCGGGGTGAGCGCCGCGAGCTGCGAGCGCCGTCGCCACTTCGGCAGCGTGTAGGCGAGCAGCGCCAGCCCGCCGAACAGGACCGCCGGCGGCAGGATGTAGACCGTGAGGTTGAAGCCGTGCGCCGGGGGCTTGGCGAGCACCGCCACCCCGTACTGACTGACCATCGCGGTCTTCACGTCGGCGATGCTCATGTGCTTGTTGAGCAGCCCTTCGAGGTAGGCCTTCTCGGAGAGCGCCTGCGGAGAGCTGACCAGCTCAAGCGGCTCGTGGCAGGTGGTGCAGATGAACTGGCTCTCGACACTCATCAAGTTGTCGTAGCCCGCCGCGAGCGCCGTACCGGNNGGCGCTCGCGAGGCCCAGGACCAACACGAAGATCAGCGCCAGCCGTTTCACGCGAGCTTCGACAGCGTCGGGTCCAACACGTCCGGGACCCACTTGGGTCCCAGCTGGTAGCGCCGGATCTCCACGACCTTGCCTGCCGCGTTGATCACAAAGGTCTCGGGCACCCCATCGACGCCGAAGGCCGAAGCGAGGTTGCCGTTGGCGTCATGCAGCACGGGGAACTTCAGGTGGTACTGCTTCATGTAGCTCTCGGCGTCCGACGAGGAGTCGTCGTAGGTCACTCCGATCACCGTCCCTCCCTGCCTTTCGAGCGTGCGCTGCGAACTCGCCACGATGCTCGCGTCGTCCTGACAGGCGATACACCAACCCGCGAAGAAGTCCAGCATCACCACGTGCCCGCGCAGGCTCGCCAGCGACTCACTCTTGCCTGAGTTCAGCAGCGCCAGCTTCATCTCCGGCGTCGGCGCCAGCGGGTAGTGGCCGCTGGCCACCTTCGC
Source organism: Solirubrobacterales bacterium (assembly GCA_003137075.1). GTDB lineage: Bacteria > Actinomycetota > Thermoleophilia > Solirubrobacterales > Solirubrobacteraceae > Palsa-465. The sequence continues at coordinate 26,239 of PLES01000104.1, read as the reverse complement.
GTCCAACGAGCTGCTGTCCTGATCGTTCGCGACACCGAACGCCAGTAGTGCCAGCAGCGCCACGACGATCAGTGATATGAGACCGGGCACGGCGAGCTTTCGCATCGCCGGCAAGGCTAGAGGACACAACCGGATCACGATTCACGACCGCCGCCCTTTCTGAAAGGATCCTCGACCGAATGAGTCACGAGAGCCCCAACCTGCGCGACGGTCGCGACGACAAACCCACGGCCAATTTGTCCGACGCCGAGTTCGAGCGGATCGAGGACCGGCTCGACGGTATTGATCGTTCGCCCGGCCGAACGCGGCCAGCCCGGCAAGGCCCCCCGAAGCGGTCACATCTCGTCGGGCTTTCGATCTTCGCGGTTGTATTCATCGTGGTCGTCGTCGTCATCGGTGGCAGCAGCTCCCAAAAACCACCGAGCTGCAAAGCGCGAACCCACGACTGCCGTGAGACGTCAAACGGCTACTGGGTGCCGTTCTGGTACTACGGCGCGCTCTCACTCGCCCAGAACACCGACGGCAGCGGCAGTGCGCCCAGCACGGCCGGGACACTGCCGTCTGCCTCACAGCTGCAGCAAGCCGGAGCCACCTCGGCGCAAGCCGACGAGGCGGAGTCCTATGACCAGGCAGAGGATTCAGATGACAGCAGCGACGACTCCGGGTCAGACGACAGCGGAGACGACGGTGGTGACGGGGGTGGCGATGGCGGCGATTAGCGTCGGCCGCTGACCTGCGAGAGCTCCGGCCGGAGCTCAGTCAGGCTTTGGCTGCGCACCCTTGCCGTGCGTCAGCCGGTCCCGGAGACGCCGGAGCGAGCCTCTACGAGCCGGTCCCCCATCCGGGTGTCTAGCGGCGTAGGCGTTGGCCCGGGCTTGGATCTCGTGATCCGTCTGCCTGACCGATTCTCCGCGGGCCGGCGACGGCGGCATGAACGACATAGCCAGGAGCCTATCCCCATCCGACGCTGATCGACCGATATTTGCAGACGCTGCGTCGAGGCGCGTCCGTTGCGCGTAAAGGCGCTCGCCGACCCAGTTCTCAAGGATCTCCACCGAGCGCGTTCCCACCCACGTCGATCACCTGGCCCCGCACGAGACCTGCCGCGAAAATTAGTTTGCAGCTAAAGGTAAAAGCGCAATACGTCGATAAATTAGGACCATGATGACCTTTATCTTCGTAAAGCTCCAATCGGCCGCTTTTCGCGCACTGAATTCTGACGAGGGCCAGGGCCTGACTGAGTACGCACTGATCTTGGCTCTTGTTGCCGTAGTCGCGATCGCGTCGCTCAAATTCCTCGGCAGCGGCGTCAACAAGGAGCTGACCTCAGTAGCTACCAGCCTCTAGCTGAATGCCGAGACCCCGAGCTCGCACCTCGCTGTGGGCTCCGGCATCCTTCGATCGCTGGGCCGGTGGCATCCATGTCGTCCTGGAACAATGAGACACGGGTGACGACCACTCATAGCGTCGACACTCTCGCCGCGTGGAACCGACTCTCCTAATACCGACAATTGAGCGTGAGCCCAGCTCCGCCGAGTATGCCGCCGCCGCAACTTTGCGGGGCGCGCTGCGCCGTTTTCAAAAAGAGAGCACTCGCATTTTCCAAGCCCATGGACTCACCGCCGAGCGCTACGAACTGCTTCTAGCGATCAAGGCCAGGACGCAGGATGGCGGCCAGCCAACCACCTCCGACCTATCCGACGACCTACAGCTCGCCCACAGCAGCACGACACAACTAACCCGCCGAGCTGAGGACGCGGGCCTCTTGTCTCGACGTGTCTCGCACTTGGATGGACGGGTTCGCTACCTGACCTTGACTGAGGCTGGTTCCGCCAGGCTCGCCTCCGCCGCTTCTGAGCTTGGCCCCGAACGTCAGCGTCTCATCACGCTACTACGGGCGCTGTAACCGCCTTCGGCGAGCGGAGATAATTGGCTCGTCCAGACGCCGACGCTAACGAGCACAACTCCTACCGCAACCGCTCGCGGAGGCGGAGCGTCGCGTTTGGGTCGCTCAGGCCGGCACAACTGCGAGTCACCGACTCATAGCAACAACAGGTAGGAGTTGTGCACCTCTGTCTGTCCTCGGGCCGCACGAGAGCTTCAGGGCAACACCTCGTCGTTCACGACCGTTCTCCAAACCAGCACCCCGCCGGCCAGACGCGAGAGTGACGGTTCGATCGAAACCCAAGCGTCGAACCTAGCTCTGGTGTGTGAAACGAGTGACCGACCCAGGGGTGTCGAGTTGATCGAGACGCACATGCCTGGCGAGCAGGTCGCGGCTCGCAACCAGCCGGCAAGCGAGATGGCGGTGCCGACTGATTCAGAGGCAGCGTGAGGTATGCCGTTGCGACGAACTAGGAGCGACGGTAGAGCCGCTGCTCTTCGATCGTCCGCTCGGCAGTCGGCACAGCCTCGAGCCGTCCGTCCGGGATCTGCTCGCCACTCTCAACCGAAAGGCCATATGTGCCGGCTGCGAGCCTGGCCTCCGCACGTTCTAGGGCGGACAGCTGCGTATGAAGATCTTCTGCCCGACCTTCGTTGAACTCATCTTGGTAGAGGTTCTCGGAGCCTCGATCGCCCTGCTCGAGCCGGTCTGAACCCTCGAGCGAACCCTCACCCTCAAGACCTGCAAGCGCTCCCTCGATGCGGGTGCGCTCAGCAGTCAGTAGTTCTTGTGCACGGTCGTGATCCATACACGTAGGTTAGCTCGATGGACCGGCGGGCTCTAGCCGAGATAGTTGGGAGACTTCGAAAGGGCTATGGGCGAGTCGAACCATTTGGGTCGTTTGGTTAGGTCTGCGACCGATCGATTTGCCGTTCTGCGGCTACGCGATCTGCGGCTGGTGTTCGCGTCAACCTTGGTCTCGGATCTTGGGGACGGAGCGGTCACAGTGGCGCTTGCGTTCGCGGTGCTAGATCTCACCCACTCCGCCACCGACTTGGGAATCGTGATGGCCGCGCGGATGATCGCGCAGGTGCTTGTGATGCTGATTGGCGGCGTGGTCGCCGACCGGGTCAGTCGCCGCGCAGTGATGGTCAGCGCAGACCTCGTGCGGTTCGTCGGCCAGGTCTCAATTGGCGTCCTGTTGCTGGCGGGGCACGCCACGGTGGTTGAGATTGCCGGGTCGCAGGTGCTGGTGGGCGCTGGAGGTTCGTTCTTCATTCCGGCGTCCAGCGGACTCATCCAGTCGGTCGCCGGCGAACATGTACAGGAGGCCAACGCACTGAGGGTGGTCGCGAGTTCTTCGTCGGGCATCATCGGTCCCGCCATCGGCGGCGTGCTGGTTGTGACGATCGGAGCGCGCTGGGCGCTGATCGGTGACGGTGCGAGCTACCTTGCCAGCGGCCTGCTGCTCTGGCGAGTGAGCGCCGCCGCTGTCACCGGGTTGTCGCACGACGACAACAGCTCGTCGTTCCTAGCGGATCTCCGCGACGGCTTTCAGGAGGTTGCTGGTCGTACGTGGCTGTGGGCGATGATCGTGGTCATGGCGATCGGGAATATTCTGATGGCCTCGTATCCGGTTCTCGCTCCACTGATCTGCAAGCAGCGTTACGGCGGCGCTGGCGCATACGCGTTGCTGACCGTGCTGTGGTCGGCCGGAATGCTCGCCGGCGGTATCTCGTTGCTGCGGTTCAAGCCTCGTTTTCCACTTCGCAGTGGCGTCTTCGCCTTCTGTCCGGCAACGCTTCCGGGGATCACGCTCGCGCTGCACGCCCCGATTTACGTCGTGGGAGCCTGCCAACTGCTGTCGGGCCTGGGGATGACCGTGCTGAACACGTTCTGGTGGACGGCGATGCAAGAGAACGTCCCCGCTGCGTCTATGTCACGCGTCAGTTCCTGGGATTACGCCGCCACGCTCGCGATCATGCCGCTCGGCTTTGCTTTGGCCGGCCCGCTCGCAGGCGCAATCGGCGTCTCCGCGGCACTGCTGGCGACGAGCGTCGGCGCGCTGCTGGTCACGCTCACCGCGCTCCTCGTGCGTGACATTCGCGTGCTCCCCTCACGAGCATCAGCCGAACCGCAGCTGGCGGCAACGTAGATCTTGACGCCGGCTGGCCGGAGACCCTCGAGCCCCTCGGTTCCGGGCTAGAATCGCCGTTCGCGCGAACGTAGCTCAGTTGGTAGAGCGTCGGCTTCCCAAGCCGAAGGTCGCGGGTTCGAAGCCCGTCGTTCGCTTCCCGCAAAAGGCCTCCACAAACGGAGGTCTTTGTCTTTTCTACGACAGCTGGGGCGATCACGCCACCTAGGAGCCATACAGCGGCCGCACGGCCTGACCGCGGCTGCGGGGCGCGGGCGCAAGCGACGTCGGGGGGGACGTGCGTCGCTCGCGCCTGCTGCCCAGCGGGAGGCCGTTCAGGGCACCCCGGTCCGATCACCGGGCCTCGGGTGATCGAAATCAGCGCACGCCATAGCGAGCGCGAAGTAGAAGTGGTCATCGCTCACGTCCACGGAACGGGCCGCCCGCTCAGAACGCAGTTGAAGAGTCCGGACAAGACCTAGTGGCCAGCGGGCGACATGCAGCCCGCGCCGGAAGGACAGCCTGCCACCTACGTCGCATGCGCGCCGGTGCGCGCGCACAAGGCTGCCCATGCCGTCGGCGTCGATGAACTCCAGCCCGGTCAGATCCACCAACAGACGCGCAGTCGAGGAGCCTCGCTCGTTGAGCTCGCGGTCGAGCACCGTGGCGGTAGCTCGATCAAGCGCGCCGCTCAGCCATAGGATCGGCGGATCCAGCCGACGTTCCCAGCGAACCAGCAGTTCCCGGGCCACAGGCAACTGCTGGCTGGATACGCCGACGGAGGCGACCGTACCGCGCACAGGTTCCCGGCGGGCCGGCTGCCGACGAGCCAGCGTGAGCCTTCCTCGCGACAAGCGAGAGACCGCGCCGCGAGTTCCCCGCGGGGCGGTATCGCCGTCCGCGCTGCCGTCTGCTTGTTCGCGCTCCAGGTTCATGCCGCTCCCGCCATTGACCCGACTTGACGAAACGGTCACCGAGGTCCGGAGTGACTCGAATAACTGCGGCACCGAAGGTTTGGGTGACGCGACAGCGCAACCGACGCTGGATGCTTCACGCTACTCCCTTCGGCGTGATTTGGCAATCGTGGCTACCTAGGTTCTCCGAGTGGCGGTCAGTAGCACTGAGCCAACTGTCGACACTCGTGCCTGTGGCGACCCGGAGGTGCATTGGGTGCCCGGGTCCTGGGCGACAAAACGGCTCGGCCGCGCAGCCGACCATCCATCGCTGCAAGTCACCGGCCTGTGGGTTGGGGGCAGCTCATGGCTCATCGTGCGGAGGTCAGCCAGCGTCCGGGTTCCTTTGTGCCGTTGCGCCAGTAGTTCTTTTCGAGCTGACTCGAGCTCACGTGGTTGAGTCTCGCCTGGTAACTCGTCAGATCGAGTGCGTGCACGAACCGTCGCCACCAACTGACCTTGGGCCTCACCCACCGGCCGGTCAGCTGGTGGGCACGAAGCTCCAATAGGGAGATAGCGCCACTGGTTGCGACAAATGGATCGGCGATCACGCGACCGTCGACGACTGAGATTGCGGCTACCACCTCGCCATCGAGCCATGCGAGCAATACCTCGCCTGCGAGATATTGCTGCTCGTCGAGCTCCGCCAGCCTCTGCAACGCGCCCACATCGGCAGCTCGCGCCAGACGCAGCGCAAGAACTTGGGAGCGGATTGCTACTCCGCACGTGGGTCCGTTGTCGGGCCCGGCCGCGCCAGCCGTTCCTAGGATCTCATCGTCGGCGGTGGTTGCATTCACGGTGCTCATGTCAAGGCCTCTCGATCTAACAGCGTCAGTCGATCTTGGACCTAAGAGTCACTGCCGCCATCGGGCATTCGGCGGCCGTTTCTCGGCATGAGCACTTACTTCGGGCGTGATCGGCCTTAGCTCTCGAGGCAGCTGCTGAGCGTTCCTGTCTGTCCGGCATCAGCGTGCTGTCACCATATGTAGTGCGCATCTATCGGACCACGACGAGAAGGAGCACGGATATGGCTGAAACCGAGAAGGCAATCCTCGCTGGCGGCTGCTTTTGGGGCGTGCAGGATCTGGTCCGCAAGCTCGACGGCGTGACCGGCACTCGGGTTGGTTACACGGGCGGCGAGACGCCGAACGCGACCTACCGCAACCACGGCTCTCACGCCGAGGGCATCGAGATCCTGTTTGACCCCGATCGCATCTCCTACCGCGACCTGCTGGAGTTCTTCTTCCAGATTCACGACCCGACGACGAAGAACCGTCAGGGCAACGACATGGGCGCGAGCTACCGCTCCGCGATCTACTACGTCGACGACGAGCAGCGCCGGATCGCCGAGGACACGATCGCTGATGTTGACGCCTCCGGTCTCTGGCCCGGCAAGGTCGTGACGGAGGTAGAGCCCGCGGGTCCGTTCTGGGAGGCCGAGCCCGAGCACCAGGACTACCTCGAGCGCTACCCGAACGGCTATACCTGCCACTACGTGCGCCCGGGCTGGAAGCTGCCCCGTCGCGCGGAGCAGGCGGCCCACTGAGCTACGCGGCGACTTGGCTCTCGCGGTCAGTCGCCGCCCAGTCAGGCTTTGAGCGCAGACCTTCGCGTCGGTTGCGACCGCACGTGGAGGGTCCCGCTTGCGCCATGGCACTCGAGCAGCAGACGCGGCGCGTTGGGTCCCGGCGGATGCTCGGGTGACTCCACCTGCTGACTCGCGAAGAGACCACCCCCGCTGATCACGACCTCGACTCCGCGCGGCACGATCACGGTCACGGTGCCGAACCCTGGCGCACGAGATGTGAGCAGACCGCGCGGGGTTGTTGCGGAGCCACCGCCGGCACAGACGGGGTTCCCAACGCGGGAGGGTTAGGCGTTATCACTTCGAGCTCACCGCGCGTCCGGGACGCGTGCACCAGATCAACGCGGTCCGAGAACTCCTCGAGCGTGAGCCGGCCCTCCCCCACTGCATCTCGCAGGTGCGACACCACGCCGTCGCGTTCACCGTCCGACGCGAGCATCGGCGGTGCCGGCGGCATCTGCTCGGGTAGGTCACTCATAGCTCGGCCAAACCGTACGGCTCGGCCATCTGTGCTCCCTCCTGCGCGAGTGGATTTGATGGTTGGGACATTGATGGGCGCCACCGATCGCGCACCAAAGAAGGCGCGGAGCCCGGGGTTACCCTGGGAGCCGATAGCTGCAGAGCATGACGCCGCTTTCCAGAGCCCGAGACGAGATCAGCTCTAGCCCTGCCGACTCGCTGGTCTCCGGGTAGAGGCGGGCTCCACTGCTCCTGATAAGAGGGTTGCTCAGCGGCGTGCGATCGGACGGATGATCGTGGTCCAGTCCCCGGCGATCGCGGGATCGAGAATCATTCGCCACGGCATCAGGCAGTAGCCGCTGCCGTCGAGCCCCCAGGGTTTGCCGTCGCTCTTGCGCGAGCCCCAGCTGTTTCGGACCAGAACGTAGTCCTGCTCGCTCTTCAGATATCCGACCGCCAGTACCTCGTGACCCCCGAGGATCGCCTCGCCAGGCTTTGGCATCGGAACGATCCCGGACTTTGCGACCGCTGAGCTCTCAAACGATTCGAAGACCGTGAAGCCGAATGAGATCGTCTGCTGGTTCGAGAAGACCTGCTTGAACGAATGCCTTGAGATCGGCGGGGTGGCGTACGGCTTCGTCAAGCGGTAGTAGTTCTCCTCGCGTTCCGCCCGTGCCGGCGGCGGCCCAGCGAAGGTATTGATGTCGTACGGCCAAGCAAGCTCGGACGGAATTCCGATGTTCCTCGCAACCGCGAACGCGTCTGATCCGCGAGCGCCGGTATCGCCGTTGCCAAGCACACCCTCGAGCTTGCGCTCCTGGTAGTAGATCCAGAGCCGCGAGAGCGGACCGTTATTGAAGCCGTCGAGCATCGAGTCATACTCGAACGCCGCCGCCGTCGCGTTGGCGGTGCACGAGCCGAGCTTGCCCTGATCAAAGACCGGCGGCAGCTCATTGCGCGGGTCGACCTCGGTTCGCAGCGGAATCCCAAAGGTGTCGGCGATCAGCCGCCGAGGATCAAACGGCGACCGGCGCCAGCCGCCGTAGTGCTTGCGCAGTAGATGACCGGCCGAGGTTGCGCGATGGTGTTGTGAGCCGCTGGGATTCCAGCGGTAGCTGCGGTGGGCGTGTGCCAACGGCGCTCGCTTGTCGACCGTGACGACCGGCTCGGCACTCGCGCTGGAGGCAGCCCGGACGATGCTCCGCTCGGGGTTCGTGATTTCCGGGGGTGCGGGCGGCGGCGGTTTGGCCGCTGGAGCTGGCCGGGCAGGGAGCGCGGCTCTACGCGCGGGGGCCGCCGGAGCCGGGATTGTGGATGTCCGCGGAGAGGACCGTGCCGGCGCGGTTTGCCGAGCAGCGACGACCGCACCGTCTTTGCCGACTCGCAGCCGGAAGCTCTCCCCTTTCACCCGAAATTCGGGCGGCGCTTCCAAGCTCTCGGCAAGCTCCGAGTGGGGATCAGCTCCGCGCCTGTCGCCTGGCATCAGCTCACGATACCTGCGCACTGCCCCGGAAAGAACAGCAATGCGACCAAGGCTTTTTCAACAGTTGCTCACGGTCACGACCTCTGACTGATAAAACACGCCGATGGCTTCTGAGGAGGCGGTGGTCGGCCGGGAAGGCACTTTGATCGTCGCGACCCGCGGTGCTCACGGGCCGGGCGAGGTGCTGGTGAAGATGCGTGGCGGAACCGAGACCTATTTCGCATGGTCCACCGAGCCGCTGGCAAAGGGACTTACGGTCCTGGTTTTCGAGTCTCGCGGAGGGCGCAGCGTCGATGTGATGGAGTGGCAGGGAGACCTGCTCGATGATCTCGGCGGCTAGCCCGCACTAATTCTTGGCAGAGGAGAGCAAATGTTTGGTTATCACGTGCCAGACCCGGACGAGGCGATGCTCATCTCGGGCGGTAAGGCCGAGTCGGACGGGAGCCCGTTTCGGGTTGTGACGGGCCGCGGCGCCTATGTGCTGCCGTTCTTTCGCCATGCCAGCTACCTGACGCTCGCGATGCGTGAGGCCGAGGTCGCCGAGCAGTGCGTCACCAAGCAGGGCATCGCGCTTCAGGTCAAGGCGGTGATCGCTTTTAAGGTCGGCAACGACACCGAGAGCATCGTCAACGCCGCCCAGCGCTTCCTCTCCGACCAGGATCAGATGTCGGTGCTGGCGGGCCGTATCTTCGCTGGCCACCTGCGCTCGATCGTCGGCTCGATGACCGTCGAGGAGATCGTCACTGAGCGCCAGAAGCTCGCGACTGAGGTGCTCGACGGCTCCAAGGGTGAGATGGTCAAGATGGGTCTGATCGTCGATTCGCTGCAGATCCAGTCGATCGATGACCTCGGCTCCGGCTACATAGACGCGATGGCAGCTCCGCACAACGCCGCGATCCAACGCCAGGCCAAGATCGCACAGGCTCAAGCCGACCAGGCCGCGGCTGAGGCGGTCCAGGAGTCAGATCGCCAGCAGGCGGAATACGCCCGCCAGACCGCGGTCGTCCAGGCCCAGTACAAGGCCGAGGTCGACAAGGCGCAGTCACAGGCCGCGCAGGCCGGACCGCTGGCCCAGGCAGATGCTCAGCGAGACGTGATCGCGGCGCAGACCGAACTGGCTCAGCGTCAGGCGAAGCTGCGCGAGCAGCAGCTCGTCGCCGAGATCGTGAAGCCGGCTGAGGCCGAGGCCGACAGGGTGCGCCTGATCGCGAAGGCAGAGGCCGAGCGCACGACGATCCAGGCTGAGGCGGCGGCTTCGAATAATCGCATCGCGCTCGAGCAGATGCTGATCGAACAGCTGCCCCAGATCGTCCGTGAGGCAGCTCAGGGTCTCGCGAGCGCGAACGTCAACATACTCAACGGCGCCGAGGGCCTCAGCGAGATCACGGCCAGCCTGGTGGGTCAGGGCCTGACGATCTTCGAAGCGATCAAGAAGAACCTGATCGACAGCAACACGTCGACCGCTCCCCCACCCGGGCAGACCGCAATGTTCGTCGAGGGCAACGGCTCAGGCAGCACGCATGAGATCGCGCCGGCGGCGTCTGACGAGCAGACCGCCTAGCTCGCCGTCAGCGGCTTGGCGATGTCTTCAAGCCGCTGACGTTCAGCCTTGACGCCGAAGGCGAGCTCGGCAAGACCGCCGACAATCATCAGAACGGCGCCCACGACGAGCGCGACAAAGACGTCTGAAGTCTTGCCGGTCGGGATCAGACGGCCGAAGAGCTGCGGGCCGATGATCCCGCCTATGCCGGTACCGACGGCGTAGAACACCGCGATCGCAAGCGCCCGCGTCTCCATCGGGAAGATCTCCGAGACGGTCAGGTAGGCCGCGCTGACACCGGCTGAGGCGAAGAAGAAGACCACGGACCAAGCGATCGTCAGGCTGGCGGCGGTGAGATCGTGCTGATCGAACATGAAGCCGGTGACCAGCAACAGCACCCCGGAGAGGATGTAGGTTCCGGCGATCATCGGCCGCCGTCCGACCGAGTCAAAGAGGTTCGCGAGCAGGAGCGGGCCCAGCAGGTTTCCGGCCGCGAACGCCACCAGGTAGTAAGGCGCGTCAGAGGTCGACACTCCGAAGAAGGTGCTGAGCAGGGTCGCGTAGCCGAACAGGATCGCGTTGTAGAGGAAGGCCTGCCCGATGAACAGCGCCAATCCGAGCACCGTGCGCTTCGGATACCTCGCGACGATCACCCGCACGATCTCCCAGAGCGGGATCGACCTGCGCTGATGGATCGTGATCTTGTCGTCGGGGTCAGGACCGTCCAGATGGGTTCCGGTCGACTGCATCACCTGGCGCTCGATATCGCGCGTGACCTGCTCGGCCTCATCCTCGTGGCCGTGGATGAACAGCCAACGCGGGCTCTCGGGAACGTTGCGACGGACGATCAGGATCGCGAGGCCGAGGATGAACCCCAAACCGAAGCAGACGCGCCACTGCAGCAACGGCGAGAAGATGTGCAATGCGGCGACTGAAACCAGCGCGCCGATCGCGGCGCCGGCCCAGTAGGTGCCGTTGATGATGATGTCGATCCGGCCGCGGTGCTTGGCCGGGATCAGCTCGTCAATCGCCGAGTTGATGGCGCTGTACTCGCCGCCGATGCCCATGCCGGTTACGAATCTGCACGCGAAGAAGAACAGCGGCGTCCAGGAGAACGCCGTCGCGATGGTGGCGGTCAGGTACACGCCGAGCGTGATCATGAAGAGCCGTTTGCGTCCGAACATGTCAGTCAGTCGGCCGAACAGCAGCGCGCCTACGCAGGCACCCGCCACGTACAGGGACGCAGCCCAGCCGGCTACCTGCGCCGTGGAGATGTCGATGCCGCTGCCTTTGGCGGAGAGCGCACCGGCGACAGAGCCAACGATCGTGACCTCGAGACCATCGAGAATCCAAACGGTTCCCAGACCGATCAGGATCCGCCAATGCCAGCGCGACCATGGCAAACGGTCGAGCCGTGCAGGGATGTTTGTCTCGATCGTGCCGAGCTGTTCTTCACGCAGCGCTGTAGTTGCCATCCCGTCCCCTCCTGGTACGTGCGTTGTCCGCTCCGCTCCCTACCCACGTGACGGGCGACCAAAACGCGGATTCAACCCCCGGTCGACCGGCCCGCGAACCTATTGGCGTCGATCGGGATATCCGGTTTAGATGACGTACTCAATTGACCAACAGATCACACTCGCTCGCCCGCCTGTGCGGGCGGCTTCGGCGCCGTCTGACGCGACGCTGATCGAGCGCTCGCTACGCGAGCCCGAGCAGTTCGGGGCGGTCTTCGACCGCCACTGGGCTGCGATCCACGCCTACTGCACAAGCCGCGCCGCGGCTGCCGGCGAGGACATAGCTGCCGAGGTGTTCCGCCTCGCATTTGATCGCCGTAACCGATATGACCGCCGTCTCGACGGCGCCCGGCCGTGGCTCTACGGGATCGCCACCAACCTGCTGCGCCATCACTTCCGCTCCGGACAGCGCGGCGACCGTGCCAGCCGACGCGCACAGGCGCTGGTCGAGCTTGAGACGGTCGTGCAGCCATTGGAGCAGCTGGAGGCACAGCTGCTCGGACCGGAGCTCAGCTCGGCGTTGAACGCGCTCGCCGAGATCGATCGGGAAGCGCTGCTGCTGCTCGCCTGGGCCGAGCTCGACTACCGCGAGATCGCCCAAGCGCTCGGCGTCCCGGTTGGGACCGTGCGCTCCCGCATCCACCGCGCCCGCGCACGCGTGCGCGCCCATATCGTTCTGACTTCCCAAGGAGACACCGAAGATGCTTGACCAGATTGAAGCCACCTGGCTGGCCGATGAGCGGCCCCAGCCGCTGCCGCTTGATCCCGCCACCACTGCTCGCGTCCGTGACGAGCTGCTCAGCTACGCCGCGGGCGGCGGGGCACAGTCTCGCCGCAAACGTCGCGGCCTGCCGCGGCGCGCCGTGCGGATCGCCGTCTCCAGCGTCGCGCTGGCGGGCGTCGGCTGCGTCGCGCTGCTGGCCTCGCAAACGAGTAATCCACACGGCGGTCCTGGCATCAGCGTGCTGGCCGTACAGAGCGCCTCCGCGAAACAGCTCGACCACCTCTCGGCCAAGATCGCACTCACCTCGGCGCCGATCGGTGACGCGACGCTCGTGATCCGCCGCCAGACCTATCCAAACAGCCCCGAGATCGACGGCGCCGACCTCTACGCCGACAACGGCGACTACTACTACGCCACGACGCTCGCCGGCCTGCCCGCGGTGATCAAGTCCGGGGAGACGGTCAATGACGGCTCCACAGATAGCGAGATCAGAGACATCGCGGCTGCCAACGCTGCGCTCAATGGTCCGATCGACACCGCCCGCCAGCAGATGTCGGTCGCTGCCTACGCTCCAGGCACAACGCCAATGTCGGCAACGCTGACCAAGGCGCAGCTGGCCGCGATGCCGGGCGTATTGCGCCAAAAGTTCGAACAGATCCAGGCCGACGAAGCGGCGCAGCACATCGTCTCTGAGATGTCTCAGGCGGACGGCATGATCTGGGACAACTCGATGGACGCGTTGCAGGCCGGAGCCGGCGATCCCGACGTCAGGGCCGGGGTTCTGAAGCTGCTGGCGACGATCCCCCAGATCACCGTCACGCCGGGCACTCTCAGCGGCCAGCCGACGCTCAACCTGACCGCCCAGCTGCTCAAGTCAAACTCGGGCATCTACGACGAGGACCTCGTCATCAACGCCAACACCGGCATCCCGGTCGAGTTCATCGGCGGCAACGTCGGCCAAACCCCCGGCGTCACGGTCTACTACTCGATCTCACGGGTCACGGTGGCCTCGATCGAGAACGGCACCTACACCGCCCAGTGACCCACTGAGCCGGCCGTGATCAGCTCCTGGTGGCCCGCTGGCCACCAGGAGCTTCGGCGGTTTTGGCGAGCCCAAGCGGTACGCCGGTATGATCCTCTGAATGCCGCTTCAGTGGACCGGTTTGGGCCCCGAAGTGCTGATCCGCCTCGACCGCGACAGCAACGAGGCTCTGCGTCTGCAACTCGAGCGCGAGCTACGCGACGCGATCCGCAACGGCCAGCTCGCTGCGGGGCAGCAGCTGCCCTCCTCGCGTCTCCTGGCTGCCGATCTCGGCGTCTCCCGGGGTCTCGTGACCGAGTGCTACGCGCAGCTTCAAGCTGAAGGCTTCCTGACCACCCGCGCCGGCTCGGCCACACGCGTGGCGCAGGCGCCGCAGCAGCCGCTCGCGCCGCGGACGCCCGCAGCCGACACGGCGCGCCCGGCGATTGATTTCGCGACCGGCGTACCAGACCTGAACAGTTTTCCTCGAGCTGATTGGGCCTGGGCGCTACGCGAGAGCTGCCGCCGCGCATCGGTCGCCGAGCTCGGCTATGGCGACCCTCGCGGAACGACCGAGTTGCGGGAGGTGCTCAGCGCCTATCTGCGTCGCGTCAGGGCTGCGGCCGTCGACAGCGAGCAGGTGCTCGTCTGCGCGGGTTTCGCGCAGGGCATCAACCTCGCTCTACAGACACTTTCACGGCACGGTGTGCGGCGCTTGGCGATCGAGGATCCCGGCGACGACGACTACATCGCGATCGCGGCCCGCAACGGCATCGAGGCCGTCTCTGTCCCGGTCGACGAGCATGGCGTCGACGTCGAGGCACTGACCGCCAGCGGCGCCCGGGCGCTGGTGATCACGCCGACCCATCAGTTCCCGACCGGCGTTGCGCTCGGGCCCGAACGCCGACGCGCCCTGGTCAGATGGGCGATAGAGCACGACGCGATGGTCATAGAGGATGACTACGACGCCGAGTTCCGCTACGACCGCGAGCCGGTAGGCGCGCTCCAGGGGCTTGCACCCAACCGCGTCATGCTGCTCGGCACCGTCAGCAAGTCGCTGGCGCCCGCTCTGAGAATCGGCTGGGTCGTCTGCCCGCCGGCGCTGCTCACGGTCATGACCGAAGAGAAGGCGCTGATGGACCGAGGCTCGCCCACGCTCGAGCAGCTCGCGCTCGCAGCCCTGATCGAGTCGGGGCGCTACGACCGCCATCTGCGCCGCATGCGGGCGGTCTATGCCCGCAAGCGAGAGACCTTGATCTCCACGCTCGAGGCGCTTTGCCCCGGCGTCACGTTGCACGGACTCGCCGCAGGCTTCCACGCCGTCGCGCGTCTGCCCGATTCGCGCGACGAGGCGACCGTCATCAGCGCGGCGCGCGAGCGCTCCGTCGGCCTGCAGGGAATGAGCAGGTACAGGTCCAAAGGTGCGACCGAGCCGACCGAACTCGTGCTCGGCTTCGGAGACCTGACCGAAGCAGCGATCGAGCGTGGCATCACGCTGATCAGCGACCTACTGTAACTGGCCCACGAAATAGGTCACCAACTGGCTCTTATCAGAGCGCCAGTGGGGAAATAGATTCCCGCGCTCGATCAACCCGTAGAGCCAGGAGCAAACCGTGAGCATGACCGACGCCCCCAGACACGACGCTGCCCACCCAGGCCGTTGGCGACTAGCAGCAGCGGACTCGACCGCCGAGTTCCGCGTCCCACACTTCTGGGGCCTGATCACCGTCCGCGGACGTTTTCAGAGCCTCGATGGCTGGCTCGAGATCGACGGGGGCGAGATCCGCCGGCTCGAGCTGAAAATCGATACGCCCAGCGTGCAGACAGGCAACCCGATGCGCGACCGGCACCTGCGCGGCGCTGATTTCTTCGATGCCTCGGATCACCCCGAGGTCCGCTTCCGTTCGACACGAGTCACCGAGCCCGGCCACGGCGTGCTCAAGGTCGCCGGCGAGCTTGCTGCGGCCGGCCATCAGCTCGCGCTCGAACTCGAGGCGACCCTGATTCGGAGCAGCGATCAACTGCGGATCGATGTCACGACGCAGCTCGACCAGCGCCTGCTCGGGATCAGGTGGAGTCCGCTGGGCATGACCAGGAGTCCCGTGACGTTGAAGGTCTCGGCGCTGCTGCGGCCTGAGTCGTGAGCGAGCGCTGCCAACGCCCCCACGCCACCCGCACGACTCGATGGTCGTGATCGTGCTCTGCGTCCTCGCCGCGGCCGCCTACGGCACCTCAGACTTCGCCGCAGGGCTGGCGAGCCGTCGAGCCACCGCGGGACTCGTGACGGCGAGTCAGGAGCTGGTCACGCTGCCGCTGACCGTGCTCGCCGTCGTCGCGTTTCAGGGCCACGGGCCAAACGCCACCGCTTTGGCCTGGGGCGCGGTCAGCGGCCTTGGCACCGCCGTCGGCACGCTGTCGCTCTATCACGGTCTCTCGGTCGCCCGCATGAGCACGGTCGCGACGCTCTCGGCTGTGCTCGCCGCAGCGATCCCACTCGTCGTCGGCGTACTGCTGGGAGACCATCTGACGCTCGGCTCCGGGATCGGCATCGCTCTGGCGGTACCAGCGATCGCCCTGATCTCCTGGGAGCCGGAGGCGCAGGCCCGGCGCGCGTCTCGCGCCGGGCTGCTTTACGGCTCGCTCGCCGGCATGGGGTTCGCGCTGCTGTTCGTCGCGCTCGACCGTGCCGGTACAAGAGCCGGAGCGTGGCCGCTGGTCCCGGACCAGCTGGTCGCGCTCTTGCTGTTCCTGCCGTTCACGCGCCGCGGCCTGACCGGCTTCAAGCGGCCGAGCCGATCGACGCTGATGCTGACCTGCTGCGCCGGCGGGCTCGGCGCGATCGGGAACCTGCTGTTCCTGGCCGCGAGCGGCCGTGGCGAGCTTGCGATCATCGCTGTCGTCAGCTCGCTCTACCCAGCCGCGACCGTGGTGCTCGCGCGCGTGTTCCTGGCCGAGCGCTGGACCCGTACTCAGGCAACCGGCCTGCTCACCTCACTGGCGGCGGTTGTGCTCGTGAGTCTGCGCTGAGCGGCAGCCTCGAGCTGCCACCGCCGGCGGTTACTCAGGGGCCGCGGGTCCCGAAGCGGTCCTCGACCACAGCCTCAACCAGTTGCTGCAGTTCGTCCTCATTGCTCCAGGCGCCGACCGACGCGCGAACGAGCCCGGCGGAAGGGATCGAGCGCACCACGATCCCGGCCGCTGCCAGACGCGCGACGTCGCCGTTGGCGTCGTCTGACTTCCAGGAGACGAGCGTCGAGCGGCCGCGCGGCGCGAGCTCCAAGCCGCACTCCTGCAACTGGCTCGCGAGCCCGGCGGCGAGCGTCGCGGCGCGCTCTTGCACCCACTGCCAGCCGGCGCCGCCGAGCACGCCCATCGAGGCGACCGCCCAAGCGCTGCGCATCGCCGTCGGAAAGCCATCGTCGAAGCGCCCGGCACCCTCGGCGAGCTCGGAGCCAAGCGGGTCGTCAATGTCCGCGACCGTGCCGTAGGTGGGCATCGGTGGCTCGAGCTCCTCGAGCCGGGACGGCTTCACATATAGCGCGCCGCTGCCCTCGGGGCCGCACATCCACTTCTGGCCGGAGCCCGCGTAGTAATCGACACCCAACGCGGTCACATCCACCGAAATCGCGCCGAGTGCCTGTGCGGCGTCGAGCAGCACAGGCACGCCGGTCGCCACCAGCGCAGGCACGTCGGCCACCTCACCACCGACCCAGGAGACATGCGAGCAGGCGATCAGCTTCGTATTCGGACCGACCTCACCCGGCAACTCGGCGAACGGCACTACCTTGACCTTGACACCGTGCCGGACCTTCGCCAGGCGCAGCGGGGCATAGACCCCAGGGTGCTCCTGGTCGCTGGTGACGATCTCGTCGCCGGCGCCGAGCCGCAGACCCTGCAGGACCGAGTTGACGCCGAAGGTCGTAGACGAGGTCAGCGCGACATTCGTTGCTTCGGCGCCCATGGCCTGCGCGTAGCCGGCCCGTGTCTGCGCGGCCATCCCCAAGACCATTTCGATGTACGCCTTGCCAGAGCGCCCGGAAGCCAGGTCCTCGGTGAGACGCTGTTGCACGGCGTCGGCGGCGGCCTGAGGGACTGGCCCCTCGCTGCCGGCGTTCAGGTACGCCCGCGTTGCAAGAACCGGGAAGTGTTTGCGCAGCTGTTCTGGATCGGTCATCCGCTCAGAGCGTACGCCTCAGGTCTGACCTCACTGCGACCACGGGATGAACTTGCGCCCAAAGCCGGGTTTGGAACGAGCCAACGCTCTAGAGTGGCCGCCGTGATCGAAGTCAGCGGCGTCAGCAAGCGTTACGGCGAGAAGCTTGCCGTTGACGACCTTTCGTTCAGCGTCCAACCCGGGGTCGTCACCGGCTTCCTGGGCCCGAACGGGGCAGGCAAGTCGACGACGATGCGGTTGATTCTGGGCCTCGACGCACCCAGCAGCGGTGCAGCGCTGGTCAACGGCAAGCGCTATCAGGACCTTCAGGCACCGCTGCGCGAAGTCGGCGCGATGCTCGAAGCACGAGCGATCCACACCGGTCGCTCTGGCTACAACCATCTGCTGGCACTCGCGCAAACCCAAGGCATTCCGCGCGGCCGCGTCGACGAGGTCATCAACATGGTCGGCTTGGAGAGCGTCGCCCGTAAGCGTGTCGGCAGCTTCTCACTCGGCATGGGCCAGCGACTCGGCGTCGCCGCGGCGCTGCTGGGTGACCCGGCCACGGTGATCCTCGACGAGCCCGCCAACGGCCTCGACCCCGAGGGCATCCGCTGGATCCGCAACCTGCTCAAGGGGCTCGCGGCCGACGGCAAGACCGTCTTCCTCTCATCCCATCTGATGAGTGAGATGGAGCAGACCGCAGAGCACCTGATCGTGATCGGCAAGGGCCGCATGATCGCCGACATGAGCGTCGAGGCGTTCGTGGCGCAGGCCTCATCCGGCGCCCCGGTGCGGGTCCGAACGCCGGACTCGGTGGCGCTCACCGCCGCCCTGATCGGCGCCGGCGCGCGCGTGAGTGCCGAGCAGGACGGCGCGCTCGCCGTGCAGGGCCTGACCACGGAGCAGGTGGGCGAACTCGCCGCCGCCGAGCGGCTCGTGCTGCACGAGTTGACGCCGGTGCAGGTTTCCCTTGAGGACGCATTTATGTCGATCACCAAGGATTCCGTGGAGTACCAGCAGGCATGAGCAGCGAAGTCACCCTTGCCCGCGTAACCCGCTCGGAATGGACCAAGCTGTGGTCGCTGCGCTCGACCCGCTGGTCGTTGTTCGTCGCCTGTCTCGCGATGGCCGGGCTCGGCCCGCTGATCGCGGCCGTCTCAATGGCTCACTGGAACCAGCTAGGCGAGTTCCAGCGCCTCACCTTCAACCCGCTGGAGCGCGCTATGGGCGGCTACCGCCTGGCGCAGCTCGCGATCGGTGTGCTGGGCGTGATGGTGATCAGCGGCGAGTACTCGACCGGCATGATCCGCTCGAGCCTGATGGCGGTGCCAAAGCGGCTGCCGGTGCTCTGGGCGAAGCTGCTGGTCTTCACCGGCGTCGCCTTCGTGCTGATGCTGGTCACGGCCCTGATCAGCTTCTTCGCCTCGAACGCGATCTTCACCGAACATCACGTCAACCAGACGCTCGGCTCGCCGCACGCGCTGCGAGTTTTCGCAGGCTCGGTGTTGTTCATGTGCGTAACCGGCGTGTTCTGCACGGCGCTCGGCACGATCATCCGCAGCACCGCCGGCAGCATCTCGGCATATGTCGGGCTGATGTTCGTGCTGCCCGTGGTCGGCGACATCCTGCCCGCGAGCCTTTCCAACGCGATCAACCCTTACCTGCCGTCGGTCGCGGGGACTGAGGTCGCCTCAACCTTCCACGACCCTTACACCTTCTCCGCGTGGGGCGGTTTTGCGCTGTTCTGCGGCTACACGCTGCTGGCGGTCGTGGTCGCCGCGGTGCTGCTCAAACGTCGGGACGCTTAGACCACCTGAGTCGGCCCAACGACCACTTCGCGCACCCGCGCGACGAGGTCAACCGGGTCGACCGGCTTAGTCACGAAGTCGGTCGCGCCCTCATAGAAAGCCAGATCGATGGTGCGGTCACGACCGTCGGCTGTGAGCACGATCACCGGGGTGTGACTGAGCTTGCGGTCGGCACGTAGTTTGCGCAGCACATCGATCCCGCTCAGGCGCGGCAAGCCGAGATCAAGCACCAGAACGTCGGGATGGATGATCCGCGTGAGATCCAGCGCGTAACGCCCGTCAGGCGCCTCGTGGACCTCCAGACCGGCGTCGCGCAGACCGTTGACACAGATCGCTCGCTCGGTGTCAGAGTCCTCTGCGACCAGCACGCGTACCGGTTCCGCTTGGCCGCCCATAACTCAGAGATTCGACGCGCCGGCGCAGAACTTGAGTGAAGCGCTGGCTCCGGCGGCCCGGGAGTGTCAAACTCTCTCTGAGTACCTTTACGTACACGGCAATGGCGACCCAAACCGCACCCCTCCAGCTCCCGTCAATCCGGCGGCTGCCCAGCGGCCGCCACCGGCTCTCACGCGAGGATGTCCACCAGTCACAGCGCCAGCGGCTGCTGTTGGCGATGCTCAGCGCGGTACACGAGCGCGGTTACCGCCGGACCACTGTCACCGACGTCGTCGCGAAGGCGTCGGTCTCCCGCAGCAGCTTCTACGAACACTTCACCGACAAGGAAGCCTGTTTCGTCGCGTCCTACGGATTCGCGATGGACTACGTATTCGCGCAGACCCAGGCCGGTGCCGACGCCGCCCTGGGCGGTACCTGGCGTGAGCGCACACGCGCCGACACGACCGCTCACCTCGACGTGCTCGCTTCGGAACCGGCGATGGCCGTCACGCTGCACCTCGAAGTCTTGGCGGCAGGTCCGGTTGCGCTCGAACATCGCGCTCAGATGCTGGGACTGCTGGCGGCACGGTTCGCGAAGTTCAACGACCTCGCGCACGCCGCCGAGCCTGACCTACCATCGATCCCGCCGGCCGCCTACGCGCTCTACACCGGCGGGCTGGATGAGCTCATCCGCGACCGCCTGCGAACCGGCAAGCCCGAGGACCTACGTCAGCTGCCGGGACCTGTGCTCGACGCGACCTTCGCACTCTTCGGCGCGACCTAGTGGTCGCGTCCGCACCACACCACCACCCCTGAAGGCGCGAAGCTACGGTGCCGGTCACGAACGTCAGCTTGCACCGGTCGGTAGTTGCGGTAGGAACCGGATAAGGTGCCTGTGTGGTTACGCGCAACCCGGGGGGCGAGCGCAGTCCCGGGAATCAACCAAGCGGTTGGAACTGACGCCGATGTCGGCGCTCGCTGACGACGCGGACTCACGCTCAGTCGAGGACCGCTTCAACGCGACCTTCGGCCACTCTGCGGTGGGCACCGCGATCGTTGCCACCACCGGCGAGTTCCTGCATGTGAACCAGGCGCTCTGTGAGCTCACCGGCTCACCGGCGAAGGATCTGATCGGGATCAGCTTCCTCGACATCGCGCATCCGGACGACCGTCAGATCGACGCGACCCAGATCCGGGACCTGCTCTCCGGCGAGTCCGACGCCTACCAGGTTGAGAAGCGCTTTTACCACCGAAGTGGCATGACGCTCTGGGTCACGCTCTCGGTGTCGGCGATGCGCGACGCCTACGGCAAGCCGCTGTATTTCATGGCACAGGTCGTGGACATCACCGCCGCCAAGGCTTCAGCAGCCTCGCTCAGCGACGCCAACTCACGGCTGAAGGCGATCCTTGAGAACGTGCCGGCCTGGATCTCGCTGCGCGGCATGGACGGTCGCTATCTGGATGCCAACCAGCAGTTGGCGGACATCTACGGCACCACCAAGGAGGAGCTGATCGGCCGCTACCCCGCCGAGCTGCGCCAGACCCAGGCGACGACTGACGACGTGATCGACGACGACCGCGCCGTGTGGGAGTCCGGCAAACCGGTTGAACGCGAGCACGACATCGCCTACCCAGACGGCACCGTCAAGACCTATCACACGGTGCGTTACCCGGTCTTTGATGAGAACGGGGAGATCATCGCGATCGGCTCGTTCGCGATGGACATCAGCGACCGCAAGCGCGCCGACCAGGCCCGCGACGCGGCGCTCTCAGCGCTCGAGGTAGCGCAGGAGATCGCGCAGGTCGGCTCCTGGCGTTGGGACGCCGCCACCGATACGGCGGACTGGTCGCGCGAACTCAAGCGGATCTTCGGCCTCGACCCGGATGGGCCTGCACCCGGCAACGGGCCGCAATTCTTCGAATACGTCGTGCGTGAGGACCGCCGCAAGGTCGCCGAGATGTTCCGGGTGCTGCTGTCGGGCGGCGTCAGGAGCCAGGCAGACTTCCGCATCGTCGCGGCCGACGGGACCGTGCGCGACCTGCAGGCGATCGCCTACTGCGACGACGATCAGCCCGGCCACTACGCCGGCACGCTCCAGGACGTGACCGCCGCGCGCGCGATCGAGCGCGACATTCGGCTCGCCCAGGAGCGCTTCCGGCGGGCGTTTGAATACGCCCCCGTCGGCATGGCAATCTCCGAGCCAACCGGCCGCAGCATCCAGGTCAACGCGGCGCTCTGCCAGATGCTCGGTTACACCCGCGAGGAGCTGCTCAAGATCAACAGCTCGAAGATCATCCACCCCGACGATCTAGCGGAGCGCGCCGAGCTGCTGCGACAGCTGCTCGACGGTGAGATCGACAGCTATCAGCGTGAGGATCGGATGCTGCGCTCGGATGGCAACTCGATCTGGGTCTCGCGCCACATCAACCTCTTGCGTGACGAGCAAGGCAACGTCGTCCAGGTGCTGACGCAAGTGATTGATATCACCGAGCGCCGGCGCATGGAGAAGGAGCTGCGCCACCTCGCCGACCATGACCCGCTGACCGGGCTGCTGAACCGCCGCGGCCTCGAGGTCGAACTCGAGCGTCACGTTGCCTATGTCAATCGCTACGGCGCCCGCGGGGCACTGCTGGTGCTCGACCTCGACCACTTCAAGATCGTCAACGACACGCTCGGCCACGAGGCCGGCGACCGCCTGATCGTCTCGGTCGCGCTGCTGCTGCGCCGCCGGCTGCGTGAGTCTGACGCGGTGGCGCGGCTCGGCGGCGATGAGTTCGCGGTGCTGCTCCCGGACGCCACCGCGGAGACCGCCGAGCATGTGGCGTCGGCGATCCTCAGCGACATCCAGGCGAACGCCGCGGTCTCCGACGGCCCGGTTCGCCGCCACGTCAGCGCCAGCATCGGCGTCACAATCCTGACCCAGGACTCGGTTAACGGCGAGGAGGTCCTGGTAAACGCCGATCTCGCGATGTACGACGCCAAGGAGGCCGGCCGTGGCCGCGTAGCGGTGCACGCCGGCGAGCGCAACGACGCACCGCGGATGAAGACCAGGATCAGCTGGATGGAGCGGATCCGCAACGCCCTGGACCACGGCAAGCTGACCGTCTACGGCCAGCCGATCATGGGCCTCCACGACGGCTCGGTTCATCAGTACGAGCTGCTGCTGCGGATGATCGACGACGACGGCGAAGTGATCCCGCCCGGCGCGTTTCTCTACATCGCCGAGCGTTACGACCTGATCCAGGAGCTCGACCAATGGGTCTTCAGACAAGCGGTGCGCATACTCGAGACCGAGGGCAGCGGCGTGCAGGACTCCCTGGCGATCAACGTCTCGGGCAAATCGCTCGGCAGCGAGCAGTTCCTCGAGATGATCGAAACCGAGCTGCACCGTGCCAGGATTGAGCCGGCGCGCCTGACCTTTGAGGTCACCGAAACCGCCGCGATCTCAAACGTCACCGTCGCTCGTGCCTTCGCCGATCGGCTCCAGCAGCTCGGCTGCCGCTTCGCTCTGGACGACTTCGGCGCCGGCTTCGGCAGCTTCTTCTACCTCAAGCACATCCCCTTCGACTACCTGAAGATCGACCGCGAGTTCGTCACTCACTGTCTCGGCAGCCGCACAGACCAGCTCGTGATCGAGTCGCTTGTATCGATCGCGCGGGGGCTCGATAAGCGCACCGTCGCCGAAGGCGTCGAGGATCACGAAACCGAGGAGTTCCTGCGCCGCTACGGGGTCGACTACGCACAGGGCTACCACATCGGCCGTCCCGGACCGCTCGCGGACGGCATCCCCCGCTGGGACAAGGCCGCCCGCGCAAACAGCTAGCCCAGCCGGCTCAGCTGACCAGCCCGTTGGTGTAGGCATAGTGAACGGCCTGGGCGCGATCCCGGGCGCCGATCTTTGAGAACACGTGGTTGATGTGACTCTTCACGGTCGCCTCACTCACGAACAGCTTGTGCGCGATCTCCTGGTTCGAGAGACCGCTCGCGATCAACGCCAGCACCTCACCCTCGCGCGGCGTCAACTCGTCAGGCAGCACGGCCGGTGCGGTCGGTGCCGGCGCCGCTGCGCCGGCACCAGCGGTGGCGGCGGCCAGCAGCTGGCTCTGGACCACCGGGTCGAGCAGCGTCTGGTGTGCTGCCGCGGCATGGATCGCACGGGCGATCTCAGCGAGGCCCGCGTCCTTAGTCAGGTAGCCGCGGGCGCCGGCGCGCAGGGCGTCGAGGATCGACGCCTCGTCGGCATGCGTGGTCAGCACCACAACCTCGGTCTCGGGGTATCGGTCCCGAATCTGCCTGGTCGCCTCCACCCCATCCATGTTCGGCATGCGCAGGTCCATCAGCACCACATCGGGCTTGTGCTCGCCGGTCAGGGCGACCGCCTCAACGCCATCGCTGGCGCACGCGACCGGCTCGATCCCCTGCGCGGTCTGCAACAGCGTCATCAGCCCCTCCCGCACGAGCCCCTGGTCGTCGGCGACCAGCACTCTGATCGGGTCACTCATTTGTGCGCCTCCAGTGGGAGGCGCATCTCAACGCGCCAACCGTCGTCAGTTGGACCTGCTTGCAAAGTGCCGCCGAGCAGCTCCGCGCGCTCACGCATGCCGCGCAACCCGTAGCCGCCACCAGACGTTTGCAGCGCGCTGCTGGCACCGACCGCCACCGGTGCGGCCTGGCGATCCTCGATCGTTGCGCTGATCAACTGCGGGAGCGAATCAACCGCGACCGAGACCTCGGCGCCGGGAGCGTGCTTGCGCACGTTGGTCAGCGCCTCCTGCACGACCCGCAGCACGGCCTCGCCGGCAGGGCCGTCGAGCAGCTGGCTATCGCCGGTCAGCTCGAACTGAACCGGAACCTCGACCTCCGCCTGGTAGGTGTCGACCAAAGCCTTGATCGCGAGACCGAGTAAGACCGGCTGGTCTCCGCGCAAGGCGCCGACCGCGCGCCGCGCCTCTCGGAGACCCTCGCGTGCCAGCTCGCGGGCGCGGTCCACACGCTCACGAACGCTCTCCGGGTCCGCGCCCTGATCGAGCAACGCGCTCGTCGCCTCCAGCTGAATCGTCAGCCCCGCAAGCGAATGGGCGAGTACGTCATGGATGTCGCGGGCGATTCGCGTCTGCTCCTCGAGCCGGGTCGCACGCAACTGCTCCTCGTGCGAGCGCTGCGTCTGCGCCAGCAGCAACTCCGCCTGTTCGGCGCGCAGTTCGGTGTTGCGGATGTTGGCGCCGGCGAAGGCGACTGCGCACCAGCCGCCGGTGTAGGCGAGCAGGCCCACCAGGCCGATGCTGCCGTGGCCGCTGTAGATGATCGCGCCGGTACCCATGCCGACGACGCTGATTGCCACCACGGCGAAGCCACGCTTGATGTTGACGCGCACCGCCATCGCCATCACCGCGATGAACGGTGCCACCGATGCCGCGCTGGTCGGCGAGGCGGCCGCCAGCAGGCTGCCGGTGAGCGCCAGTGCGTAGAGATCTGGAGTTGGCTTGCGCTGAGCGGACGACCAGAACGCCCAGATCAGCCAGACGACCACCATCACGGCCAGCAGCACCAAGACGACGAGCCCCCGGCCGTGCAGGGCCGGGGGCTTCTTGGTATTCAAAACGCTGTAGGTGATCAGCGCCAAACCGATCAGGCGCGCCAGGGTCGCGTCGCGACGGTTGAAGAGGTTGAGCAGCACGATCAGGGACGGTACGGGCTACAGCTGACGGCGTCGAGGATGGTCGGCCGGGCTAGGCGAGCGCCAGAGCCGGGCTGGTCTCGAGCTGACGCCAACGCAGCGCCATGATCGCGGTGCGGCTGATCACTTCGAACACTGCCATTCCGAGCAGCGCCACGGTCCAGGCCTCGGACCCGCTGATCGAGTGGTGCACGGTGAAGCGAGCGATCGAGTCGGCGCCACTGTGTGAGCTCCAGTAGATGAAGGCGAAGCGCGAGCCCATGCCGAGCACCCAGAAGAAGGCTGAGGCGGGGCCGCTGCGGAACAGGACCGAACCGTTATCACCACGGTGCATCAGCACGGTGATGCCGCTGAGGCTGCCGATCACAGCACCGATCACTGCGAAGACTCCGATCAGCTCGAGGTCGTTGCCCTGAGTCGGGAAACCGTGCAGATAGTTGACGACGGCGACGCTGAGGATGACGATCGGGCGGATCAGCTGGCGGATGCTCATCTGACGGTCACGGAGCTGCAGGAGGACGACCAGGACCAGCGCTGAATCAAGGATGTAAGAGAGTGTGTTCATGCCAAGAATGATCTGCTTCTTGGCGCCTTTCTACATCGGCTCCAGGGTCGATTCGCGGGTGGATTCGCTTCTCCACCCGTGGGTGGAGGGCTTCGCGATCAGTCCGTGATCAGGGAGATGCCGGTCATCGCCGCGGGCTGTTCGTAGCCCAGCAGCTGCAGCACAGTCGGCGCGACGTCAGCCAAGACACCGCCGTCGCGCAGGACCAGACCCGGCATCGTCACGATCACCGGCACCAGGTTCAGGGAGTGCGCCGTGTTGGGGCTGCCATCCGGCTCCAGCATGTTGTCGGCGTTGCCATGGTCGGCGGTGATGATCAGCGTGCCACCGCTCTCGTGCACGGCGCTCACCACCTCGGC
>PLES01000121.1 GCA_003137075.1 Solirubrobacterales bacterium | reverse complement strand
GGCTGCACACCGGCGACATCGGTACCGTCGACCCGGCCGGCAACCTGCGTATCACCGACCGGCTCAAGGACATGTACATCTGCGGCGGATTCAACGTCTATCCCGCCGAGATCGAGCAGGTGCTGAGCAGCGACCTTTGAGAGCGGCCGGCCGCCCCAGAAGTCGATGGCGGTCTGGTAGGACTCGGCGTTCGTCTCACTGTCGCCTCCCGGATAGGTCTTGCCGGAGAGGGTGTGTTCCTGGAGCGCGGTGTTGACCGCCCACAAGCGTCCAGCCCAACGCGCAGTGTCGAGCCACGAGGCGTAGTCCCAGCCGGAGACGTTCGGAGGCTGGAAGAGGACCTGTCCGGTAAGGCTCGCTATCCAGGCCCAGTTCGTGGTCGTGATCGTCTGTTTGCTCGCGCGCAACATGCCGGCCGTCCAGACCACCGGCGGTATCACCAGCCGCGGGCCCTCGTAGAACAGCGGGTGCTGGAGGATCGCCTCGACGATCGGGCGTACCTCATAGCCGCCGGACACGTATGCCCGCTCAAGCTGCTTGGCCGTGCCCGCCGGCAGATCCGCGCCGACGAAGTAGCCCCAGAGCTTCTGGACGAAGAACGAGGGATGCCATTTGTGCGTGACGGCCAGCCGGCAGCTGTCTTTCCAGTCAAAGCGCCCTCGCTTGCCGAAGATCTTCTTGACGCCGTTGTCGTGCAGCGTCGGGTCAAAGCGGAAGTCGATCGGGCCTTTGGTGTCGCTCCAGGTGTTGGTCCAGCCACTCAGGGCGCGCGCATTCTGAACCACGTCATCCTCGTTGTAGCCCTGGTCGGCGCCGAGCGTGAACAGCTCGAGCATCTCGCGCCCGTAGTTCTCGTTCGGGTAGCCCTTGACGTTCTCATTGCCGTTCAGCCACAGCAACATCGCCGGGTCGACGGTGATGTCGAGCAGCAGCTGGTGGAAGTTCCCCAGGGCCTGGCGTCGCATCGTCCAGTTCTGATCGATCATCAGCTGGGCGCTGGAAGCGGATTCGGAGGTCGCGAACCAGCTGTGCCAGACCAATGTCATGCGTTCGGTCAGTTGCTGGTCGGAGCGGACCATGCGGTCGAGCCACCAGCAGTGATCGTCGCCCCAGACATTGATCGGATCAAGCGGCACGTTCTTGGCGCCATGCGGCGCCTTGCCGACCAGCTTCGCCTGGCCTGAAGGCCGCGTCAGCGAAGCGACGGCTGCCTCGAGCCCGAGTTTCGAAACGCGCTCGGCGTCGCCCGGGCGCGGCCCGAACCCCGCCCGCCAGAGCAGGCGCGTGGCGGCCTCCTCAGTGAAGGGGCCTTTGTAAACCGCCGTTGGCGAAGGTCCCAAGAGACTCAAACGATCAGGCCTTACCTTTGTTGATCAAGGTCGGGCGGCTGTTGAAGCCGTACCCATCTGGTCGGCACCTTTCGCGGATTACCGAACTTTTCCTTACGTGGTGGACGGAATGCGCCTTATACAAGAGACGCTCCAGGTTCCCATAACTCACGCTGCTTCTCGCCGACCGCTGTTCCGCTTGGACCCAGGCGGCCGCCCGATGTAGATTTCCGCCCCTGTCCGCGGTCGGCCCCGATACCTCTCTGTTGGACCGCGCCAGCGCGTGGCTGCGCGCTCACGACCCCAACTATGGGGCCCTGCGTCGTGCCTGCAGAGCCGCGATCGTGATGCCGTCGCTGTTCGCGCTCGGGGACAAGGTGATCGCCAACCCGGGAATGGCGTACTTCCTCGCGTTCGGGTCGTTCGCGATGCTGCTGATGGTGGACTTCGCCGGCACCTTGCTGGACCGCGTTCGGGCCCAGACGCTGCTGGGTCTCTCATGTGCAGTGCTGATCTGCCTCGGCACGCTCGTCTCGCGCTCCACGGTGCTGTCCGTCGTCGGCATGTTCCTGGTGGGCTTCGCGGTGCTCTTCAGCGGCGTGGTGAGCTCGGTGATCGCCAGCGCAACCACCCCGCTGCTGCTCTCCTTCATCCTCCCGGTGACGGTGCCCGGGCCGAACTCGCAGATCCCAGACCGGGTTGCGGGCTGGGGTTTGGCGGCGTTGGTCTCGCTATTCGCGATCACGATCCTCTGGCCAGCGGCAGTCGCCTATCCGGTGGAAGGACGGGCGGTCGACGCTTGTCGTGCCTTGGCCGCGCGCATCCGTGCGGAGATCGCATGGATCCTGGGGGACGGCGGCGAGCGGTCAACCACTGCGGCCGAACAGGCTCGGGCAAAGGCGGACGCGAGCGTCGCGACGCTCGACAAGCTCTTCCTCGCCACGCCCTACCGGCCGACCGGGCTGAGCACCAAGGCTCGCGCAGAGATCCGCCTGGTGGACGAGCTGCGGTGGCTGAGTGGTGTGGTGCTGCGCGCCCGCCCGCAAACACGCCCGGCGGCCGCCGGCCAGGCCGTCTGTGATGTCAAACTCGCGGCTGCCGAGGTGCTGGATCAGGCTGCGGCCGCGCTCGCGGGCGGCGGATCCGCAGAGGATCTGCGTTCTGCGCGTGACCGCTTGCGTGACGCGCTCCGCGAGCTCGAGACTCACACGACCAGCGTGCCGGTCGGTGGGCCGGAGCTGAACGAGACCGACGGTGCCTTGGCGGCGACGGTGATCTCCGCGCTCGATCCGAGCTTCCGGGCGCAGGAGCTCGCCTACGTCTCCGAGCAGATCGCCGCCAATGCTGAGTTTGCCGCGGCAGCCTCCAGACGCAGCTGGATCGAGCGCCTGCTCGGTCGCCAGCCAGCCGGCTTCACGGGCGCGTTTGCCTCTGTGCGCGAGCGTGCACTCGCCCACGCCGAGCCGAGCTCCTCGTGGCTGCACAACAGTCTGCGCGGCGGTAGCGGTCTGGCGCTCGCGGTGCTGATCGCGGACCTGACCTCCGTACAGCACGGGTTTTGGGTTGTCTTCGGTGCGCTTGCAGTGCTGCGATCGAACGCGCTCAGCACCGGGCAGAACGTCCTGCGGGGTCTGCTCGGCACGACCGTGGGCTTCATCGTCGGCGGCGCGCTGGTCGCTCTGGTCGGGACCAATACCACCTTGCTTTGGGTGATCCTGCCGATCGCGGTGCTGTGCGGCGGCCTGGCGCCATCCGCCATTTCGTTTGCGGCGGGGCAGGCGGCTTTCACCCTGACGTTGCTGGTGCTCTTCAACCTACTGGTGCCGGTAGGCTGGAAGCTCGGCCTGATCCGGGTGGAGGATGTCGCCATCGGAGGGGCGGTGAGCCTCGCTGTTGGGCTGCTCTTCTGGCCCCGTGGCGCCGGCGCTGACCTGGGACGCGCGCTCGGTCGTGCATACATCGACAGCAGCAGCTACCTGGCCGACGCGGTCGCGTTCGGGGTCGCCTGTTGCGACTCCTCGAGCCCGCCGGCCGGTCCGCCGCGCGCCCAGGCGGCCAAGGCCGCGGCCTCGGCACGTCGTCTCGATGACACCTTCCGTGGCTACCTGACCGAACGCGGTCAGAAGCAGGTCCCGCTGGCAGAGGTCACCGCGCTCGTGACCGGAGTGGCTGGAGTCCGCCTTGCCGCCGACGCCGTGCTCGACCTCTGGGATGGCGATGGCGAAGCCGCTACCGGCAATTGGCAGCGGGCCGGCGCGCGGCGTGAGCTGTTGGACACCGCCGGTAGCCTGAGCTCCTGGTACGACCGCTTTGCGGCCAGCCTCGCCGGCGCTGCTGAGGTGCCGGAGGCGATGGCGGTCGATGCGGACGCGGACAGCCGCCTTGTGGAAACGGTCGCGAGCGACCTGCGCGACGGTGACGGCCACGCCAGCGCGACCGGAGTGCGGGTTATCTGGACGGGGGATCATCTCGACGCGGTCCGGCGACTGCAGCAGTCGCTCGTCGGCCCGGCCAAGGCCGCGATGGCCGCAGCCAACAGCTTGGCGTGAGCGGCGGAGATCCCGCCGGTTAGAGTTCCGGTCTCGATCGCTTCTACGCAGGGGGCTGGGTATGTCGCGGGTGCGTGGGTTGTTGGTTATCGGTGTGGCGGCGATGCTGACCTGCCTGGCTCTAACTGCGTCGGCCGATGCGCTGACGCTGGGTAACACGACCGTGCCGAGCGGCTCGTCGGCCCAGCTTTGCAGTGGCGCGGGCGGCACGAGTCTGATCCAGACGGAGACCGATGCGGGCTACGACTACGTGGTGCCCGCGGGCGGGGGAGCGATCACATCCTGGAGCTTCAATACGACCGGCGCCACCGTTGGAGCGCCGTACGAGCTGATCGTGGTTCGCCCGAACGCTGGCGCCTACACCGTCGTCGGGACTGACAGCGAGCTTGTTCCGGCAACGCCACCGCTGATCCAGACCTACACGCTCAGCGCCCCGATCGCGGTTCAGGCCGGTGATCTGCTCGGTGTGTTCCTCTCGAGCACCAGCGCCGTCGACTGCTATTGGCTCGCCGGCTCACTGACCACATCGGACGTTTTCATCCCTGCTGATGGAACGCCGGCCGTGGGCGCTTCGCTCACGACCCCGAGCCCCCCGGCGCCCGAACGCGTGCTCAACCTGTCGGTGAATCTCGTTCAGAGTGAAGATGTCGCCCTGAGCCAGCAGATGCTGGCGAACACGATCGCCGTGGGTGGCACCAGCGCGTTTCTGCTCTCGGTCACCAGCGCCGGCCCCGGAGCACTCCCGGTCACGGTCACAGATACGGTGCCAGCCGGGCTCACCATTGATTCCGTGAGTGCCGGTACCGGCAGTTGCACTGTCAGCGGGCAGGTTGTCAGCTGTGTCGTGGCTGGTGCGCCGGCCACCATCGCTGTGATCGTGTCGGCTAAGGGTGCCGGCTCCTACGCCAACACGGCTACGGCGAGCACGGTAGTCACCGACCCGAACCAGACCAACAACAGCGCCTCGGCGACGCTCGAGGTGACCGCTGCTGCGGTGGCGCCGCAGCAGCTCCACCTGGCTGCGCTCGCGAAGCTGCCGGCGGCCGAGGCGAAGTTCGTGATCAGGGCTTTGGGCTGCAAGGTCGGAAAGATCACGCACAGGACTTCGAAATCGATCCGCAAGGGCGACGTGATCTCGACCAGCCCTCGAGCTGGTATCACCCTGACCACGGGCGAGAAGATCGCGATTGTGGTCTCGTCGGGCAAGCCCAAGAAGAAGCCGCACAGGTCGCCGTGACGAATCCGGACGCTGAGCTTGTGATCAAGAACGTCTTGGGTGGCGAGCTTGAGCCGTGCGGGACGGAGCCTCTGACCGGCTTTTACCGGGACGGATGCTGCAACACCGGTGATCAGGACTACGGCAGCCACACCATCTGTGCGGTGGTGACGGCGGAGTTCCTTGAGCATCAGCAGAGCATCGGGAACGACCTCAGCACTCCGGTTCCGCAGTTCGGCTTCCCTGGGCTGACACCAGGCGACCGTTGGTGCGTGACGGCGCTCAACTGGCTGCGCGCCTACAACGACGGCGCGGCCGCGTATGTCGTGCTGGCCTCCACGCACGAGCGGGCGCTTGAGCTGGTGCCGCTGGCGGCGCTGCAGGAGCACGCGGTAGACGTGCCTTCGGATCCGGGGTTTCTGGCGTAGCCCGCATTCTCCAACACCGCGCTAGCCGGCTGCACTCTCAAATTCGTGGCCTGCGGGTGTGAGCTGACCGGTGGCGTCGAAGAGCGAGCTGTCGCGACAGGCGACATCGTTCCAGCAGTCGTCGGTGAACCAGGCGTAGCGTTGGACGAACGGCAGCGCGTTGAGCATCGCGAACAGCTTCTGCATGTAGCTCACGGCTCTGCTTGAGCTGGCGGCGTGCAACATCGGCTCGCCCCAGATGCGGATGTTGAGCGCGCCGATCTCGGTGATCCAGATCGGCCGGCGGAACTCGTGGTGGATCTGAATCAGCTGGGTGCGTAACTGGGCCACAGCGTCCGGGTTCGTGAAGTCCTGGTAGTAGTGCAGCGCAATGAAGTTGACGCGCAGGTGCCGCTGCTGTGCCAGCTTCATGAACTTTGCGAGCCAGCCGTCCGTCGGGACCGCCGGAGCGGGCGATCCCAATACCAAGCCAGTGCTTTCGAGCTGTGGCCAGAGCGCGGCGGCCTGCTCCGGCGTGAGGTTCGACTGCGACCCGGAGTCCGGCTCGTTGAACCCGAGCAGGTACTTGGCTGTGCCTCTGTGCTTGGCCTGACGCAAGGACGTCAATACGGCTGGCGTGATCGACCCCGAGCCCCAGATCATCGGTACCCACATCAGCGAATGATCGGCAGTCGGCTCATTCGCGGACCAGTCGTACGCCCAGCTGGCGCCGGTTGCGCCGAGCTTTTCAGGGTCGCTGCTCAGATACCGAGCTGAGGCGACTCCGAGTTTGCCCGTCGCTGCCGATGCGGTGCCTGAGCTGGCGGCGAGCGCATCCGTTGCGCCGCAAGCCAGCCCGATCCCGATAACGCCGGCGAGCAACCGGGCCGTCACACGGCGGTGGGTGAGCCGGTCAAGCAGGTGGGTCGATCCCCAGCTCGGCGATCAGCATCGTCGCTCGTTGCCGGCTGTCGCCGATCCGGTCTGGGACCTTCGCTCCGGCGGCAAGTAGGATCCTCAGGATCTCTGCGTAAGGGGTTTTGGGGATCTCATCGATGGTCCGCATTGAAGGGCCGCCCTCAGGATCGTGACAGTGCCGTGATCCGTGTAGGGTCGCTCCGATGGCGCTGCCGCCGTCGCGCAACTCGAGCGCGGCGCCACGCTCCACCAATTCACGCACAGCCTGGACGCGGCCGCGCCAGCAGGCGTGGCCGAGCGGAATGTCCTCGCTAGCCGGGTCGCCGTCGGTCGCTGCGCCTGCGTCCAGCAGGCGGCGCATCGCTTCCAGGTTGCCGGTCTCGATTGACATGATGAGCATCCTGTCGGCCAGTGACCGCTCGACACTGAATGAGACCCTATCTCCCGCCATGTAACGCCCGAGTGCGCGCTCCTGGTCGGTTACGACTGCCTCTCTGGCGCCGTTGTTACGCAGGATCTGCGCGATCGTCGCGTCGCCCCAGCAGACCGCGACCCGGAGCGCCGTGAGGCCGTCTTCGTCTGCTTCGTCGACAGCTGCGCCGGCCTCGATCAGGTTCATGACGGTACGTGGCGGTCGCCGGCGCCAGACGGCCTGAAGCAGATGACCTCCGGTTGCCCGTGCGCCGCGGGCGCAGAACATCTCGATCATCTCGCGGTTGGGGAAGTTCAGCGCTCTTCCCAAGGCGTGGGTTACGAAGTCCTGCCGTGCGCCCGCCTCGATCACAAGTCGCGCGCAGGTCGGATCCGGAAACTCGCAGGCGTGGTACAGCACCTCGTTCCCGTGATAGCCCTCGCGATCGTCGGTCGGGTCGGCGCCCGCGTCCAGCAGCATGCGCGTCAGCTCTGGGTCGCCGGCGATCCCAGCAGCGCCGTAGAGCGCCACCTGCAACCAGTCGTCGCGGATGAAAGACGCGTTGGGATCGGCGCCGGCGACCAGCAGACGCCAGACGACCTCCCGGATGCCGGCGGCTCGCACGCGGTCGCCACGGATCAGCCGAGAGAAGCAGGCGTAGAGAATCGGCTGCCACTCGTTCGGACCGGTTGCGGCATTGGCTGCGGCCGGGTCGGCTTCGAGCATGCGGGTGACTTCCTCAACCTCTCCACACGCGCAGGCGCAGGCCATGTCGTAGCGCGCCAGATCTGGGTCGGTGTCCAGCATCGCTTGCGCCGCGCGTAGATCGGCCGAGGTGGCGGAGCGGATCAGTAGTGCTGCCCGCTCAGGCGCCTCGAGCGTCAAGCCATCGACGTGGAGCTTCAGTCGCGGCCAGGTGCGAAAGCCGAACTCGCGTGAAATCGCGAGTTGAGCGAGCGCGATTGAAGCGAACTCACCTGACCTGCGGCGGAGTTTCGCCTCTTCTCGCAAGAAGCGCAGATCAGGGCTCGACGGCAGAGAACGCAGGTTCGCCATCTCGCTCCTCTCGATCTCTGACCGCCCAAACACGCGTCCAGGATAACCGTGCCGCCAGCTCGTACGACGAACCAAAGCCGATGCGCTGGGTCCGCCCGCGGCTGGCCCCGATCCGCCGCGTGGATACCGGTCGGTGCTCATCGCTATCCACGCGGAGAAGGCGGCCGTCCGGCCCGTCACAGAGTATGTGCGGCATGACAGCTGACCTAATCATCTCTTACGACGGCACTCCGAACGACGACGACGGCCTCGCCCTGGGGACTCTTCTCGCTCAAACCGGAGCGTCGGTCGCGCTGGCCTACGTGCGTCACTCCAAGGAGTTCGACCCACGACGCGAGCAGATTGCACAGCATGACGCCGAGCAACGCTTGGAGCGGGGGGCCGCCTTGATGGAGGGTGACGTCGCTCGCCATGTGGTCGTCGGTGCCGCGACTGCCGAGGTGCTCGGCGGGCTCGCGCAGCAGGAAGGCGCCTCGATCGTCGTCTTTGGCTCCGATTACCGCACCCCGGTAGGGCGAGCCGAACCTGGAACGTCTGCTCAGCGCCTGATTGAGGGCGGTCCGGTTGCGGTCGCGGTTGCCGCCGCTGGACTGCGCGCCAAGGCGGACAGCGGCATTCGAACGATCGCCGTGCCGTTCGCCGGTCCCGTCAATGACGACGCTCGCGCAACCGCCGCCGCATTGGCGGAAAAGCTCGGCGCGACCGTGGTCGACATAAGCGCGGGTCCGGTCGACTTGATCGTGGTTGGCTCACAGGCCGGCGCCCCGAAGGGTCGTGTGATCGTCGCCGGCGACGTGCGCAACGAGCTCAACAGTGCACGCAGTTCGGTGCTGGTGCTTCCTGCGGAGACACGGATCGGATTCTGAGCAGCTTCACCGGCGGCGAGGCTCGGTTCTCGCCGCCGTCGTCTGCTCGTCTCGCCTAGCGCCGCGACGCTTGGCTGAATGCGGAACGCGCAAAGTCCAGCGCGACGGCATGTGGGTCCGGAGCCGAGCGGATCTGATCGAGGTCAAGGATGTACTCGCCTAGCTCCGGGTGCCAACGTCCGGGTGTCAGATCAGCGTCCGCAAAGCCCTCGCCGGCCGGGCGCGCGTAGGCGTAGAAGGCCGCCTTTCCGTAGCGCCGATCGCCTGGCCACCAGCCGACTGCGAACTCCTGGGTCTGCGGACGGCCGGCCACGGCTTCGCCGCCGGCAGCAGCCAGTGCCGGGGCGTCTGAGAAGAGACTCACAGCCAGGTCGAACGATCCCCACCAGGCGTTGACGGGCGTCGAGCGTCCGGGGTACGGAGCCCGAAAGGCCGCCAATACGAAGGCCGCGCGGGTCGCGGCCGCCAGGTACGCAGCCACCTGGTCGCGGTCGTAGTCAGCGTGCTCGCGATCGGCGTCGAGCGGCACCGTCCACGGCACCTCCGCGGGCGTGAGGTTGAGCTGCGCGGGGCCGGCGAGCTGTCCCAGCGCGGCCAGAACTTCCACCGTGACGTCGCCGACGGGGCGGTCCGGCGCGAGCGCGATCCGGCGCGTGAGCCCGTTGGTGTGCTCGACCACAGCCTCGTGGGCCAGCAGATCCAGCGCGATCACGACTCCTCCGGAACCGTTGGGAGCCGGCAGCAGCCCCGTCTCCCATCCGCGTGCGGAGAGGCGCAGCGCTGCGTGCTGGAAGTTCGGCTCCGGTGGCGCCAAAGCCGCCGCGAGCTTGCCCAGCAGCTGCGTATGGGCGTGCAGCGTGTCGCAGGTCGCACGCCACTCCTCGTAGTTTCCCAATGACCAGCCGGATGGCATGCGCGCACGCTACCACCCGGCCGCCCGCCAACCCTACGGTTCCTCGGTCACCTCAACCCGATCCGCGTAGAACGCGACTCGGTCCTTGATCTCGGAGACCGCCGGGTACGGCTGCTGGTACTCCCAGACGGAGTTCTCACCGTTCTCGCCGGCCGCGGGGATGCTGTAGTAGCTCGCGTCGCCCTTGAACGGGCAGTAGCTCTCGTGTTCGGTTCTCACCAGCTGCTGTTGGTCGACGTCGGCCAACGGGATGTAGAGCACCGGCGGGTAGCTCGCCTCGGTCAGCGTGACCGCCGCTCGCGTATCGGCAATCGTCGTGTCGCCATAGCGGACGACCACGCGGTTGGGATTGGGTACGACCATGATCGGATGATCAGCGCTCGGTTCAAGTACAAGCTTTTCGGCCATGGCCGTGCTCCTCTAGCGTCTTGAGTCGGTTTCTGTGACGCACGCCTGGACGCCGCCGCTTGCCTGCTCAAGCAGGATCGCGCGGTGCGTCGGTCGGGCGGCGACGAAGCATTGCTTGCCGGCTGCGGTCATTTCTGTCCACACTGCACGGCGATCGTCCTCGCACATGCCGCGCGTCACCAGGCCGGCCTTCTCGAGCCGCGTGATCAACCGCGACAGCGCGCTCTGGGTGAGGTGGACCTGTTCGGCGAGCTCGTGCATGCGCAGGCAACCGTTCGCGGCGTACAGCTGTTGCAGAACCTCAAAGTCGCTCACGGTGATGCTGTGGTCCGCCATCAGCGCGCGGTCAAGAGCACAGGTCGTCCGGTGATAGCGGCCCAGCATCTGATGCCAGTCGGCCGCCAGTGTGTCTGCGTCCGAGACTTGCTCGTCGACCTGCTGCTCTGTTTCCAACGCTCCCATGCTCAATAGGTTAGCGCTGAAGCGCACATACATGCAGAAACATCTAATGCATAGGCATCTTATGTAAGTGCAAAAGATGCATGTGCATATAATTGCCGCATGACCTCTTCTCTCTCCCCCTCTTCACCCCACGCGGCAGGCCCGGCGCGGCCAACCCACGTCAGTGACCTCAACTGGAGTCGTGCCACCTGGCTGTTGCTGGTGGTCGTCTGCGGCGCGCTATTCCTCGACGGCCTCGACCTCTCGATGATCGGCGTGGCGCTGCCGTCGATCGGCCGCTCGCTTCACCTGCAGGCGGGATCGCTGCAGTGGATCGTCAGCGGCTATGTGCTCGGTTACGGCAGCCTGTTGTTGCTCGGCGGCCGCACGTCTGACCTCGTGAGCCGACGCACCGTCTTCCTCGTGGCGGTCACCGTGTTCGGTGTCGCGTCCGTGATCAGTGCCGCGGTCAGCAGCGATCTGGCGCTGATCGCGCTGCGCTTCATCAAGGGCGCTTCAGCCGGCTTCACTGTGCCTGCCGGCCTCTCAATCCTGACCACGACGTTCGCGGAGGGACCGGCCCGTAACCGCGCCTTCGGTGTCTACACGCTCTGCGGGGCCAGCGGCTTCTCGCTGGGCCTCGTCTTCGGTGGACTGCTGACGGAGCTCGGCTGGCGCGCGCCGCTGCTGGTTCCGGGACCGATCGCCCTGGCATTGGTTGCGGTTGGCTGGCGCGTGATCCCGAGTGTCCAGCGGCAGGCTCTGAAGCTTGAGCACTTCGACCTCTTCGGAGCGTTGAGTGCGACTGGCTCGCTGCTGCTGCTGGTGTACGCCGTGGTTGAAGCCCCGGCCCACGGCTGGACGAGCGCCACGACGATCGCCTGCCTGGTGGTGAGCGTGCTGCTCGGCGTCGCCTTTGTCGGGATCGAGAAGCGCCACTCCCATCCGCTGCTGCGTCTCGGGATCCTGCGCTCCGAGTCACTCGTGCACGCGAACCTCGCGGCCGCTGCGATGTACGGCAGCTACGCGGCGTTCCAGTTCCTCGTGACGCTCTACGTGCAGGACTCCCTGGGATGGACTCCAATCGGCATGGCGCTGGCATTCCTGCCGACCGGCCTGATCGTGCTGGCGTCCGCGCCGAGAATCCACCTGGTGATTGCCAGGCTGCCGACGCCAGTCGTGATCCTGATCGGCTTCCTGGCGTTCGTCACCGGCTACGCCCTGTTCCTGCGCGCAACGCCGACGATGCCGTACGTCGAGTTCATGCTGCCGACGATGTTGCTGATCGGCATCGGGTTCGGGCTCTGCTTCGCTGCGCTCAACGCGCAGGCCACGAGCGGCGTGGCGGATCATGAGCAGGGGCTCGCGTCGGGGCTACTCAACACCAGCCTGCAGATCGGCGGCGCGGTCGTCCTGGCGGTCGTCACGGCGATCCTCGGTAACACGACGTCGGTCTCCCACGACCAGTTGCTGCCACACACCCACACCGCGATTGAGGTTGTGATCGGCGTATCGATGGCGGCAGTCGCACTGACCGTCGCGCACATCTACCGGACACGCGAGGTGTCGTTGGGACGCGCGGTTACCGCCTAGCGGCCCACGGCGATCGACACCCTCGGTCGCCAAGCACAAACGGAACGGCCCCGCCCATCCGGGCGGGGCCGTAACCCTGGCCGGCGGCGGGGCTAAAAGACTTCGAACAACCCGGCGGCGCCCATGCCACCACCGACGCACATGGTGACCACGACGTACTTCGCTCCGCGCCGGCGCCCTTCAATCAGCGCGTGTCCCACAAGCCTTGTGCCGGACATGCCGTAGGGATGTCCGACCGCGATCGCGCCGCCATCGACATTAAGACGGTCAGATGGAATCCCCAGGCGATCACGGCAGTAAACAACCTGCACAGCGAAGGCCTCGTTCAGTTCCCAAAGGTCGATGTCGTCGACCGTCAGCTTGAAGCGCTTGAGCAGCTTGGGAACCGCGAAGACCGGGCCGATGCCCATCTCGTCGGGCTCGCAGCCGGCAACCGCGAAGCCCTTGAACGCACCGAGCGGCCGCAGGCCGCGGCGGTCCGCCTCGCGGTCACTCATCACCACGCAGGCCGCGGCACCATCCGACAACTGGCTGGCGTTACCCGCGGTGATCGTGCCGCCGGCCACGACGGGCTTGAGCTGCGCCAAGCCCTCCGCTGTGGTGCTGGGACGGTTGCATTCGTCGGCCTTAAGCACCACCGGCTCAAGTATCGGCTCGCCACTCTGCTTGTCGACACTCAGCCGCTCGGTTGAGATCGGGACGATCTCCTGATCGAAGCGTCCGGCCTGCTGGGCAGTGGCGGTGCGCGCCTGGCTCTCCAAGGAAAGTGCGTCCTGTGCCTCGCGTGAGATCTTGTAGCGCTTGGCGACGGTCTCGGCGGTTTCGAGCATTGTCATGAAGATCTCGGGCCGATGCTCATCGAGCCACGGGTCGCGTGCCATGTATTCGTTTGCGTGCTCGTTCTGGACGAGGCTGATCGACTCAAGTCCTCCGGCTACCACGGCCTGGGCGTCGTCGACCAGTACGCGATGGGCTGCCATGACGATCGTCTGCAGGCCGGTGCTGCAGTAACGGTTGACCGTGACTCCCGCGGTGTCGGCCGGGAGCCCCGCGCGCAGCACTATCTGGCGCGTGATGTTGGCGCCGGTCGTGCCCTCGTTGAGTGAGCCACCCATGATCACGTCGTCCACCGCGTCCGGCTCAATACCGGCGCGGGTGACTGCCTCAGCGACCGCGCAGGCCCCTAGCGTCGCGCCGTAGGTGGCATTCAGCGAGCCGCGGTAGGCCTTGCCGATCGGCGTGCGGGCCATCGAAACGATCACTGCTCGGTTGTTAGCGCTCATCTGCGGTCTCCTTGATCCAGTTGCCGGGTCGACGTCAAAACCAGCTCGAGTCCATTGCGAGCACCGTCGCGTCCATCTGTTCGAGCAGGGCGATCGGGTTGTCGGCGCGGGGCAGTTCATAGCGAAAGAAATACCGCGCGGCCTGACGCTTGCCCTGGTAGTAGGGGTCGTCTCCGTCCGCGACCAGAAACTGCTCCAGCCAGATCCATGCGATGACGATCTGTCCGAGCGCCTCGAGGTAGAGGGCGGCGTTCGCCAGCGCCAGTTCGTCGTCGGCCGCGACGAGGATGCGAGTTGTCTCGCTCAGTCGTGAGAGGCGGAGTTCGAGAGAGATCTCGAGCTCCATCGCTTCGCCACCCCGCTCGCACGCCCGTGTGAGCGTTTCGGTGATCCGGTCCTTGAGCAGCTCAAAGTCGCGGCCCTGATTGCGCCTGATCTTGCGCCCGAGCAAATCGATCGCCTGAATCCCGTGCGTCCCCTCGTGGATGGCGTTGAGCCGGTTGTCGCGGTAGTGCTGCTCGACGTCATATTCCCGCGAATAGCCGTAGCCGCCGTGAACCTGGATCGCGAGCGAGTTGGCCTCAAGGCACCACGTGGACGGCCAGCTCTTGGCGACTGGGGTGAGTGTGTCCAGCAGGTGCTCGGCACGCTCCCGTTCGGCGCCGTCGTCGAGCGTCTCGGCGTCGTCCTGAAGACGAGCGCAGTACAGCACCAAAGCGAGCCCGCCCTCGACGTAGCTTTTCTGAGCTAGCAGCATGCGGCGAACATCGGGATGCTCGATGATCGGTACCGGCGGCGACGACGGGTCCCGGTTGCCCACGGCGCGACCCTGGGTGCGTTCGCGCGCGTAATTCACCGCCTTCAGGTAGCCGGTGTAGCCGATCGCACAAGCGCCGAGTCCGACGCCGATGCGCGCCTCGTTCATCATCCGGAACATGTAAGGCAGGCCGCGGTGCTGCTCCCCTACCAGGGCCGACCGTTAGCCAGCGGAAGT
>PLES01000085.1 GCA_003137075.1 Solirubrobacterales bacterium | reverse complement strand
CGCCGGTCTTCATCTCGGCGATGGCGCCGTCGTGCAGGACCATGCCACCGATCAGCTGTACGTCGAAATGGCGCATCCCCATCGCGCGCTTGCCGGCTTCGCGCACGAGCGCGAAGCACTCGTACAACAGGTCGTCGAGGCTCTCACCGTTACGAGCGCGCTCGCGCAGCTCGTCGGCGAGCTCACGCAGCTCGGCGTCGGTGGAGCTCTCCATCTCAGGCTCGTAGGCGTTGATCCGTGCCACGCGCTGCTCGTAGGTCTTGAACTTTTTGGCTTCGCCCATGCGAAGCGCCCGATCGATGAAAGACATAGAGCGAAGGTTAGCTCAGGGCAGGGGTGCGGTCCCGCTGGACCGCACCCCTAACAAACCCGTTAAGCGCAGCGCCTAAATCGCTGCTCAAGCCTCAGCGGAGGCTCGGCATCCCTGAGACGGTCGCTGCCATACCTGGCTGAGTGAAGACGTCCAGCTCCCCGGTCTCGGCGGTAACGTCGCTGGTGGCCTGCGCTCGCGCCTCACGCCGCTTGCGGCGCTTGTCGCGGTGGCGCTTGACCTGGCGGTTCAACTCCTCGCTGACGACGATGATCGAGTGGTTCAGATCCCTGGTCGCACTGTGTGCGCGCAGGGTCACGCCCTTCAGGTGCAGCGTCGCTTCGGCGACCTGGCAGTCGGCGATCGACGGGTTGTGTTCCTCGAACACCTCAACCTCGAGCTGCGCGAACTCCGACACCTGCTTGTCGACCACACGGAACCTGCGCGCGACCTGTTCCTTCAGATCGTCCGAGACTGGCAGGTTGCGGCCCTTGACCTCGATCTTCATCGATCGACCTCCTTGGGAGCATAGGGTGTATGCAGTCGATCCACCTTAGTCCCATAAATGGGCGTTGTCGAGGCTGATTTACTCCCCTTTTCCGGGATTCTTACGCTTCCACAATCCGGTCCAATTGCGTGCCGGGCAGGTGCTCGGCGACGCACGTCCGTGCGCAACTGGAAGAATGGGACGCGGTGTCTCCACCGATCGTCTGGACATTTGAGCCGAGTGTGCTCGTCGGCGTCAGCGCGCTGACCGTCGCCTACGTGTGGGCCTGGCGTCGGGCCCGCCGCCCCGGCATGCCCCACCCTCCCGGCCTGGGCCGGCTGGCGCTGTTCGCGGGCAGCATGATCTGCGTGCTGGTCGCGCTGGTCTCGCCGGTTGACAACCTCTCGCGTGATCTGATGGTCATGCACATGGTCCAGCACATGCTGCTGCTCGACCTGATGCCGGTGCTGCTGATCCTGAGTCTCACGAAGGGCCTGATGCGACCGGTGACCAAGCGCGTGATGGTGATCGAGCAGCGCGCCGGACTGCTCGCGACTCCCGCCTTTGCGGTCTTCATGTACGTCGGCATGATGGGGCTCTGGCACATCCCCGCGATGTACGACTACGCGCTCGCCCACGCCGATGTGCACGTGCTCGAGCATCTCTGCTTCTCCACCGCCGGCTTCCTGTACTGGTGGCACCTACTCTCACCGATCCGGGGTCGCAAACACATGACCGGGATGGGGACGATCGTCTACATGTCGATCACCAAGTTCTTCGTCGGGATCCTCGGGATCGTGTTGACCTTCTCAACGCACTCGCTCTACCCCTGGTACCAGGACCATCCGCATTACTGGGGCCTCTCGGCGAGGGTCGATCAGAACCTTGCCGGGGTCTTCATGGCCCTTGAGCAGTCGATGATCATGGGCGTCGCGCTCGTTTACATCGTTGTGAAGATGCTCTCGGAGGGCGAGAAGCGTGGTCCCAAGGAGGACCAGTACGGCAGGGCGATGGCCAACTACCGTGCCGCGATCGCGGCTCATCGCTCGACGCACGCGGACTGAGAGCTGCGGCGGTAACGCGCTACCCCGCTGCGGTGGCCAGGCGCCAGCACCGACGCGGACGCAGAACGGCTGGGGGGCGCGGCCTGCGGCCGCGCCCCCCAGGGACCCTCAGTCAGCTTGAGCTCCGCGCCAGCGCGAGGCCCTAGCGGTTCAGCACTTGGAGCTACCCGTGACCGTGACGGCGGGGAGGTCCGAACTTGCCGGCGCACTCGCCGTGGCAGGCAGGCCGCTACCGGTGTAGTTCGTCGCCGTGAACGCCGCGGAGTACTTACGTGACTTCTTGCAGCCGGTGGAGACCAGGTACGAGTACTTCTTGCCATGCACCGTGACGGTGTCGCTCCACTTGAGGTTCTCGCTCAACAGCGCGCCCCAAGCCGGCAGACCGCCGGCTTCGAAGGAGATGTTCGCGTCCTCAGGAACGTTGTTCACCGCATAGCCACCCTTTGACACGACGGTGCCGGGATAAGGCAGCGCAGCGCCGGTGTCGAGCGG
Source organism: Solirubrobacterales bacterium (assembly GCA_003137075.1). Lineage (GTDB taxonomy): Bacteria > Actinomycetota > Thermoleophilia > Solirubrobacterales > Solirubrobacteraceae > Palsa-465. The sequence continues at coordinate 7,561 of PLES01000085.1, read as the reverse complement.
ACCACAGGCGTTGCTCGCGACGGTGAAGAAGTAAGCCAGGTTGCTGCCGCCGGCGTTGTACACATGCAATCCGAGTGTGCACGGATTGGCGATCGCGTTGGCGGTGCTCAGCATCGGGTTACTGGTCGTGTTCGGGACGATCACCGAGTTCAGAGTTCCGTTGGCGACCTCTGACCCCTTTGGACAGATCGCATTCCATTTGCCGTCGGCGTTACCGGCGGCGTTGATCTGAGCGACCGTGCACTTCGGGAAGTACTTGGCATCCGGTGACGCAACGCCCTGGACCTTGGTGAGGATGTTGGCGAGCGGGTAAGGTGCTCCGTAGCCTGTCGACGGTGAGGTGCCGAGTTGCTCAACCATCGTTACGGGCGAGCCGGCCTTGGCGCCACCCGAAACCGTGAAGCTGGCAGTACCGCCGATGTCGGTCGACGTCGGCGCCACGGTGGCCGCCGCGTACGCCGAACCTGTGAGTGCGAGACACAGCAGCGCTGTGACCGCAATAACCATCCTTCGCATTTTCTCTCTCCTTATTTCCGGTGACCGCATGGAGATCCTCCCATGAACCTCCATGCACTAAACGTTTGAGACCCGGAAGACTCATTTACAAAGTTAAAGACTCACGGCAGAGGCTGAAGTTGCGGGTAGAAGCCGCTTCTCGGCCCGAGCGAAGCGCCCAGTTCCGCGCTCAACGCGTCACTCAGCTGCTGCTGGGCGTTGCACGCAGGGGTAGGAACCCTCGTTGCATCAGTACCTCCTCCGTAGAACAAGGGTAGTTCGCTTTGATACTGGACGGTCGTTGTGCCGCTGGAAGGGATCGAGGGCAGCGGGTTGTTGGTGCAGAGGTAGTCCCCGAATACGTTCGCAGCCGAGCTGGCGCTCAAGGTCGAGGCGCTGCCGGGATCGGCGTAGGCGTTGCTGCGGTTCGAGTACGGGCGCTTGGACTGCGCCGTCAACTCCTCGGGGCTGAGCGGTGCCGAGACCCGCACGTAGTGGAGCCGTTCGGTGGTGCTGTCGAAGCTCTCGCCCGCCGCCTGTGTTGCCGCGGTCGAGTTGGCGAAGAAGCTCGCGATCTCACTCTTGTAAGCGTTGATGTAGTCGATCACGGGCACCAGCTGCCCCAGGAACGGCGTCAGCGTCGCGAACAGCGTCTTGGAAGAGCCGCTGCCGGCGTTGGCCGAGACGTTGAGGAACGCGTCTAGCGCCGGGATTCCGCTGTCGGCGGCCTTGGTCAGTGGAGCGAGGTCGACCATCACCGTCTTCAGTGACGGCGCCAGCTTCACACTCTGCTCGAGCGCGTCACTCAGCGGCGTCGCGGCCGGCTGCAACTCCGTGACCAGCGGGTTCGCGTCGGTCGCGAACTGCTTGACGCTTCCGAGCGTCGCCCGCGTTGAGGCCAGGAACGCCGGGAACGCCTTGATCGAGGCGGCGAGGTCCTCACTCTGTGCGGCGGTTGCGGCAAACACGGAGTTCGCGTTGCGGATCAGGCCCTGCAGTTGAGTCGGGTTCTGACTGATCGCCGAAAGCACGCGACCGCCGTCTGAGAGCAGCGTGCTGGTGGCGGTTCCGTCACGCCGCAGAACTTCCAGCACGTTGTTGACGTTGCCGGCAAACGGGACCAGTTCGGCCAGCGCGTCGTTGAAGTCCTGTCCACGGTTTGTGAAGGCCATGCCGTCATCCTGCATCCAGGTCTCAAACGCCTGCCGCGTCTTGGGATCGAAGGTGTTGAGGATCTGATCGAGCTGAACCGTCGGCGATACCTGGGCCTGCGGCAGTCGCGCACCATCGCGCAGCATCGGCCCATTGGGGTTGCCGAACGACAAGCCCACGTACGTCTCCCCCAGCAGCGTCTTCTCTCTGAGGATCGCCCGCGTGTTGGACGGTCGTGGCGCGTACTTCGGATCGATCTGCAGCACGGCCCTGGTCAGACCGGTCTTGCGGTCAAGCCCGACATCCACGACCTTGCCGATGCTGACGCCGGCGATCTCAACGTCTGCCTGCGTGCCCAGCTGCACGGCCTGGTTGAACTCGACTGTGATCCGGTAGCCCTGTGGCACCAACGGCACCGATCCGCCGAAGGAGATCCAGAGGAACAGCAACAGGCCGACGCACGAAGCCGCGAACGCGACCATCAGGAAGATTCTCGACTTGCTGGGTGCGGTGGTGTTCATCTCGAAGTCACTATCCGCAGGGGGTGATGGTCTTGTAGTTGGGCGTGTTCAGCAGGTCCAGGATCGGCGTCAGCGCCGGCGTCGAGAGCTCAAGCGAGTTGAGCGTCTCAAGTGCCGGACAGCTCGCCAGGAACTGGCCCTGAACAACGTCGCCGTCAGCGTCCTGCAGGCTCGTGAGGCTGTCGGCGTTGTGGGCGAGCCACGCGCCCCAGAAGAGGTAACTCTGCTCGCCGCCTTGCTGCTGGTAGGCGAGCGTGTTGAAGAGCGTGTTGAGCACGCCGAACGAGCTGGAGAGCGCGGGGGCCGCCTTGGCGAGCTCTGAAGCCGCCGGAGCGAGCGTCTTTGCCAGTTTCAGGATCGCCGGGTTGCTTGCGAACGGCCGCAGCTGGTTGGCGACCGCCGAGGTCGTGTCCTTCGCGAGGCCGCGCGCGGCTGAGAGGGCCGCCGGCAGCTCCTGCGCGAACGGCTGCAGCTTCTGCAGCGCGCTGCCGCTGGCTGAGGCGAACTGCTGCACCGAGTTGAGCGTCGAGCTGGTCTGCTTGAGCGCGCCCGGCAGCAGCGAGAGGCCCTGCTCCAAGGCTTGGTCCTGCGACGAGATCGCGGCGAAGTTGGTGTTCGACTGACGCACCAGCGAGGCCAGTTGGGTATCGACGCTGCCGAGTGAGCTGGCGACCAGATCGAGGTTGTGGATCGCCCCGCGCAGGCTGCTCGAGCGGGTCGCCAACAACTTCGTGAATGAGAGCGTGCTTCGGTCCAGCGGGCCGAACCGCTTGAAGAGCGCGGCGAGGCTGGCGGCGGTCGATGCGCTCGGCCGGCTGCCGGTCGCGCCGTGACCGTTGAACGCCTGCGCGCCTCCGGACAGCAGTAAGAGCAGGTAGGCGCGGGTATCGGAGTCGAGCGAGTCGAGGATCTGGTCGACGTCTATGTCCGGCTGCGTGCTCGCGATCCCGAGCGTGCCGCCGGCCGGCATCGCACCGGCGCTGCGCGTACCGGGATCGAGCGCCAGATACATGTCCTTCAGCGGCGTGCGCGGGCGCAGCAGCACGGTGGCGTTGCGGTAGATCGGCGCGTAGCGCTTGAAGATGTCCATCGTCACCACGGCGCGGCCGTCCTCGAGCTCAACGCCGCCGATCAGACCGACCTCAACCCCCGCGATGGTGATCGACTGTCCCTGCCCCGGCTCAACCGCGGATGCCGTCGAAAACACGGCCTTCACGGGGTAGTAGCTGCGCCCCAGCATGAACGCGGGCTGGTGCTCGAGGATGTAGCTGACGGTCGCCAACGCCAGCACAAGCAGGACCGCGATCGCGATGAAGTCGCGGCTGTGTGTCTTGATCGCGTGTTTCACGGCGTGCCGCCTTGCGCGGCGGTGTTGAGGTCGGGTGCGGTCTGCGTGTAGCACGGCACCTTGCTGTCGAGCGTCGGCGCCTTCTGCGAGGACGGGAAGGCGGGCAGCGTGCCCGAGAGCGGCAGCACCGCGTTGCCGTAGAGCGGGCCGCCGTTCGAAAGCGCGGCACTCTTAACCTGATTTGAGCCACCACCGACCGTCGCACGCAGATAGCGGCCGTTGCCGTCGAAGTTCTGGGTAGCGCTGTCGAGACCGACAGCGCTCTGGAAGAGCTGCTGGTAGATCTGCAGCCCGGTGGGCGGCGAGCTGTCCTGCGTGATCGTCTCGTTGCCGGTCGGAACCAGCACCTTGGAGAAGCATTGCGAAAGCTCGTTTGCCTGGCTGATCAGCGAAGCGGTCGAGGTCAGCGCCGTCGAGGTGTTGGCGACCGCCGGGGTCAGGTACTTGAGCAAGCCGCCGAGCTCGCTCTGAGAAGAGAGTGCCGTCAGCTGCTTGAGCCAGGGAACCGCGACCGTGATCGTCGGTGCGAGCTGCTTGATGCCGGGGATCAGTTCGCTGGCGAAGCGTTCGGTCGGCGCAAATGAGGCGCTCAGGGCGGCATCGGCGCTGTCCGTGGCCTTGAGCACGGCCGGCAGCAGCGCAATTGCGCTGCTGAGGTCATCCTGCTTGGCGGCGAGCGCGGCCATCGTCTGCTCGAAGTTGTCGACCAGTTGCGGCAGCGCCTCACCGCTGGCCGCGAGACCCTTGAACACCTGAGACTCACCCTTGACCACGCCTGCCATCNNGGCCATCGTCCGCTCGAAATTGTCGATCAGCTGTGGCATCGACTCGCCGCTCGCCGCCAGCCCCTTGAAGACCCTGGCTTCGCCCCGTACCACCCCGGCAAAGTCGCTCGGACGCTCACCGAGCAGCGCCTGGTTGACGATCGCCGAGGTCTCAAACGCCTTGGCGGAGTAGTTCAACGCATAGTTCAACCCCTGCGCACCGGTCAGGCCGGCATCGGATTGATCCTGCCCGCGCTTCTGCGCCGCGGTCGGCGGCGTGTTCAGCGAGGCTCCTAGTCCCTGCACCAGCTTCTGCAGGTTGGCGCGTGAGTTCGAGTTGAGCGAGGAGAGGATCCGGTCCAGCTGGACGGGACCGGCGGTGTTCGCGGCCGGCAGCGTCGCCCCAGATTTGAGAATCGGCGCTTCCGGTGTGCCGGGCTCGAGGTCGACGTAGAAGTTGCCCTCGAGGAAGATCCGCGAGCGGATGTCGGCGGTTGCGTTGGTGTGCAACGGCAGCCCGTTCTTGTCGATCTGCATGATCACGAGGCCGGCGTTGGCACTGCCTTTGATCCGCTCTACGCCCGTGACCTCGCCCACCTGCACGCCCGCGATCCGCACCGGCGATGGAATGTGCAGGTCGGTGTTGGCGGTGAACACGGCCTTCAGCAGGAACGGTGAGCTACCGAACGGCAGCGAGCCGCCGAAGACCGCGTAACAGATGGCCAGCAGTACCGCCAGGCCGATAGCGGCGGCCTTGAGGCTGCTGACCCGCGGCGTACGGCGGCGGACGTTGGCGGGGCTCATCCGCCGCTCACCGTGGTCGTCTCGGTGTTTTTGCCAACGTTTGTAGACGGGTTGCCGATAACCGCTGTGTTGGGGTTGAACGGTTCGTTGCCCGCCGAGCACTCGGCTGGCTCGCCAGGTGACGCTGTGTTCGGGCTGAGGTCGGCATGCAGCAGCCCGTGGTCACCGCCGCCGTCGCTCGGGCCACCGGCGCCGTATGAGGTGTAGGGCAGGCTCGACGGCGCACCTTCGCCCCCGACCACGTCGTTGTCGATGATCACCAGCAGCGTGCGCAGGACCGTGCCGGTGCCGATGTTGTCGGAGAGCGAGCTGGCGATGTTGCGCAGGAACAGCGTTATGTAGTTACAGGTCGTCTGAACCGGCGCCAGGTACTCAAGCGGCTTGATCAGGCTCGACGAGGTCAGCGTCAGGCGGTTCAAGCCGGCCTTGACCGTGCTGTCCTGTCCGTAGGCGGCGAGTGCCTTCGCGAGGTCGACGGTCTGCTGGTCGAAGTTTGCGGTCGCCGGCAGGTTCTTGGCGCCGGCTGAGAATGCGGCCGCCAGCTCCGGCGCACTTTCGTTCAGGCTCGCGAAGCCCGGCGCCAGTTTCTGGAAGAGCGTCGCCGTGTTCAGCGCGAACGGTTCGATCGTCGGCGAGTCGTCGATCACCGACTGGAAGGTCGGCGGCGTCTGTGCGATCCAATCCTGCAGGTACGGCGTGGCGACGCCGGCCAGCGCTTTGAAGGTCGTGTCGAGGTTGACGTAGAGCTGAGCCTCCTGCGTCGAAACCGGGGCCAGGGCCGCGGTGAAAGAGCTGAGCCCCTTGATGAACCCGGCCAGATCACTCTTCGGTGATGCCAGGTTGCGCATCACCGGCGCGAGGTTCGTGACCAGCGGGACGAACTCGCCGATCGCCTGATTAAGGTCGTTGCCGCGTCCGGCCAGCACCTGCCCGAAGCCGAGAGTCGTCTTCTGGACCCCAACCTGGGTAGGCGGCGTGTACATATCCAGCACCTGATCAAGGTCGACCAGCGCGCTGGCATGGCCGAGTGGCACGGTGGCTCCGTTGGGCCAGGTCCGCTTACTGTGTCCGAGCGTCACATCGAGGAACTTCTCCCCGATCGCGCCCTTCAATCGGATCGTGAAATGGGTGCTCACCGGCAGCGGCTCAACGTTCTTGTTGAGTTCGGCATCGATCACGGCGACGGGCCGTCCGGCCTTGGTGCGTGTCGCGGTGACGTTTGAGACCGAGCCGATCAGCGCGCCACCCATGTGGATCTCTGCGCCGTGCGTGAGTTCCTCGGCGTTGCTGACCTCGATGTGCAGTGTGTATCGAGGCACGAACGGCAGTCCGTTGTTGGCCTGGAAGGCCAGTACGACCCCGACGACCATCACCAGCACGGTCAGCGCGCCGATCAGCACCGGGTTCGAGAACGGATTGTTTGAGTGCCGGCGCAGCATCACTTGGCGCTCGCGCTCTTGCTGGTGGCGCCACTGCCGACCAGGTATCGCATCAGCCCGCTGAGCGCGGTGGTCGATGCTGAGCTCGAGCGCAACGCCTGGCGTGCCGCCTGCGTCGCGACCGAGGCCGCCGCACCGGTCGTCGCGAACTTAGCCGAGCAACCGGCCACCGGCACCTTCGCGTACACATTGCAGCTGCCTACGATCGGCGCGATCCGTACGTAGTGACCGTCGGCGTCGTAACCGTTGGTGGCACTGGCGCCGTAGAACAGGAATCCCATGAACTGCTGGATGCCGCCGGTCTTGTTGAGGCTGGTCAGCAGCGAGTCGAGCGAGGTTGATGACGGAACCGCCGCGCTGCCGAGACGCTCGAGCTGGTTGGCAAGCGGCTGCGAGGCGGCCAGCGAGCTTTCCGACTGCTGAGCGGCGTTGCCGAGGTTCTTCAGCGCGCTCTGCGCCTGGGTCGCAAACGGCGTCAGGCTCTTGAACTCCGCGTCGACCGCGGCGGCGCTGGTACCGAGTGAGCTCATCACCGGCGTGCCCTGGGAAGCCAGCTGCCCGAGATCGGCCATCAAGGGTTTGAGCTGCTTGAGGAAGCCCGGCAGCAGCTTGANNAGCGAGTTGCGAGCCTTCGCTAGCGGAGCGAGCACACGGTTTGAATCCGTCGCAAGCTGTGCCAGCAGCTTGTTCTGTGAGCCCAGGATGTTGAAGACGGCCTGGGTCTGGGCCAGCGCCGGGTCGGCCCGCAGGATCACCGAGTTGAGATCGGCGCCGCGCCCTGCCAGCCCGGTGCCGAGCTCGTTGAGGATNNGGAAGCAGGTAGTTGCCGGCTCCGTAGCCGCTTTTGATCTGGTGCAGGCGGGCGTGTCCGACAGTGCCCGGCGTGCAGTCCACGTAGCGCTCGGCGATCAGCGATTGCGGCCGGATTGTGCAGGTCGCGTTGGCGTAGAACGGCGTGAAGGCCCGGTTGTTAATGGAGAGCGTGACCGCAGCCAGGTTCTGGTTTGTGACTGACAGCGCCGAGATCGTGCCGACCGG
>PLES01000033.1 GCA_003137075.1 Solirubrobacterales bacterium | reverse complement strand
GCCCAGCTCAAAACCACCACGAGCGGTGCCACGATCCTTCAGGCCGCGGTCCCCGACTACGCCCCGGCTGGGCCCCACGTCAAGCGTGCCGTGTTGCTCGGCCTCGTGATCGGAGTTCTGCTCGCGGTCGGGGCGATCATGCTGCTCGAGGGCTTTGACCGTCGGATGCGTTCACCCGACGACCTGGAATCGCTCACCGATCTCCCTTTGCTCGCCGCGATCGCGCCAAGCGCATTCTCGGATCGACTCCAGACCACCCCCGTGGACGACGAGTCGTTTCAGATGCTGCGGACCTCGCTGACGTACTTCACCGTCGATCAACCTCTACACAGCGTGATGGTCACGAGCCCCGGCGAGAAGGAGGGCAAGAGCACCGTCGCCGCCAGACTGGCGATAGCCGCCGCACACGCGGGCATGAACGTGATCCTCGTCGACGCTGATCTGCGGCGCGCCGGTACCACCGAGCGCTTCGGGCTGCGCGACCGCCCAGGTCTCGCGACCGTGCTGATTGACTCCCGACCGGTCGAAACCGCGCTGACCGATTGGGCGGTTCCTGACTCGGGCGCCGGGCGGCTGCGGATTCTCGCGGCCGGGCCACCACCGCCCAACCCCGCTGCGCTGGTCAGCTCGGACGCCATGCGCCGCCTGCTCGGGTCGTTGGAGTTGCAGTCTGACCTCGTGATCGTCGACTCCCCGGCTGCGCTCGCGGTCAGCGACGCGCTGCCGCTGATGCACGCGGTCAGCGGCGTGATCATGGTCGCGCGGATGAACCACTCGAACCGCGACACGATTCATCGGCTCCACAAGATCATCGAGTCTGCGCATGGCCGGATCTTCGGCGTTGTAGCCACCGACGTGACCTCAGGTCCGGGCTACGAGAAGTACTCGCGCGAGTACTACGTGGCTGCTGGCAAGAAGAAGAAGCGACGGCGCAAGAGCCAGACGAGCAGTGGCGACGTTCAACTCGCGCAGGCCACGAATCCGAGCCATCTTGCCGACGGCCGTCCCGAGCCCGCTGAGCGCGTTTAGCGCGCAGCCCGGCGCGGCCGGGGCGCTGCCGCTGGCGATCAGCGCCGTCACCGCGTATCCGGCGTCGGCCGCGAGCGCGCGAGTTCGCGTGGCTGACTTCGCTCCGTTTCTCGCCGAGTACGGTGTCGACCTCCAGCACATGCCGATGCTCACGACCGAGGAGTACGAGCTGCTGTCCAGCGGCGCGAATCCGCTGCGGAAGGCCATGGTCCTCGCCAAGAGCGCCGCGCGCGCCGCCACGATGAGGCGCCCCGGCCTGCTACTCGTGCAACGCCTGATCCTGCTGGCGCCGATCCCGGCGCTCGACCCCCCGCGAGCCCTCGATGTCTACGACTTTGACGACGCGCTACCTGTCGGCCCGGCGGCCAGCACAAGTCGGCGGCTTCTGTGGCTGAAGCAGGAAGCTCGGCGCGCAACGACGTGCATGCGACGCGCGCGGCTCGTTGTCGCCAGCAACGCCACGCTGGCTTCCCAGGCACGTGATCACGCCGCGCGCGTGGAGATAGTGCCAAGTTGCGTCGACCCGACCGCACAGACGCTGCGCCAACACGCTGACTGCGAGGAACTCACGATCGGTTGGATCGGGTCCCGCACCACCGCGCCCTACCTCATGCCACTGCTACCGGTGGTCGCTCGCCTCAATGGTCGTGGTATCCGCGCCAAGCTGGTGGTGGTCGGAGCCGACACCGGCGTTCGCGCGGAGTGGATCGAGCACCGGCCTTGGTCGTTGGCGACCCAGAAAGCCGAGATTGGAAAGTTCGACGTAGGTGTGATGCCACTGCCCGATACCGCGTGGACTCGCGGCAAGGCTGGGTACAAGCTGCTGCAATATTTCGCCGCCGGCGTGCCGGCGATTGCGTCTCCTGTTGGGGTTAACGCGGGTTTGGTGGCCGATGACCGCGGAATCGGGGCCACCACCGAGGTCGAGTGGGAGCACGCGCTAATCGAGTTGCTCCGCGACGCTAAGCAACGCCAAGAGCGTGGCGGTTCCGCGCGAAGGTTCGTGGAAGACCACTACTCCTACCAGCGGTGGGCGCCAGAACTCGCAGCGATTTTGCACTCCCTGAGCGACTGAGGACGAGATGGCGGAGGTCAGCGTGGTGATACCTGCCTTCAACGCCGCGGGGACGATCGCCGAAACGCTCGCTTCGCTGACGGCTCAGACGTTTGTGGATTTCGAGGCGCTAGTCGTTGACGACGGCTCCTGCGACGCGACCGCGTCAATCGCGTCGTCTAACGCCGATCCGCGGATCCGTGTTATCACTACCGCGAACGCCGGAGTCGCGGCCGCGCGCAACCACGCGATGTCACATGCAACTGGGAGTCTCGTCGCATTTCTTGATGCGGACGACCTCTGGGAGCCGGGAAAGCTCGAGCGCCAAGTCGAGGCGCTCAGGCTCAGGCCCGAAGCGGGGGTGTGCGTCACCGGCGCGCTCCGCGTCGGCATCGACTCGCGCCCACTCGGAGCAATGCCCCTGGCCCATCCCGACGATCTGACCCGAGCGTTGCTGTTCCAGTCGATGATCGTCGGCTGCATCTCGTCGGGAGTGGTCCGCAAGCACCTGCTGGACGCAATCGGTGGATTCAATCCGGCGTTCAGCCAGTGCGCGGACTGGGACCTGTGGCTGCGTCTCAGCTTGGTCACCCAGTTCGAGATAATCGACCTGCCGTTGGTTAGCTACCGGAGCTCAACGGGAAATATGAGTAGCGACGTAACGCTGCTCGAGCGCGACACGTTCTCGGTGCTTCGGGCGTTCTTCGCCGCCGACACGTCAGCGGCATACCGATCCCTGCAGGCGCGTGTGTACGCCGCGCATTGGATGGTCTGTTCAGGCGCTTACCTACATCACCGTCGGTACCGAGACTCGCTGCGTTGCCTCAGTGCCGGAATCCGCGCCGACTCCCGCAGCGCGCGCCGCCCACTCGGGTTGCCGAAACGCTGGCTGAGCCGACTCGGCCGGCAGCGCCGCCACTACTGATGACCCGGGCCACTCCGCTTGTGTCAGTGGTGATTCCGGCGTTCAACGGCGAGCGCACGATCGCTGACGCGATCAACAGCGCGCTCGCCCAGATCGAAGTCGACCTCGAAGTGATCGTCGTGGACGACGGATCTCAGGACGGTACGGCCGCGGTCGTGGCGGACATTGACGATCCCAGGCTCAGGCTCGTCACACAGGAGAACCGCGGCGTTGCGGCGGCCCGCAACGCCGGGGTCGAGCTGGCGCGCGGTGACTGGGTCGCATTCCTCGACTGCGACGACGTCTGGTTGCGCCACAAGCTCCAGCGTCAGCTTCAATTGATGTCGGCCGTGCCAGGCTGCTCGGCATCGCTCGCGAGCGCCTACTTTGTCGACGACCAGCTCCGCCCTCAGAAGCTCCGCCGATGTGTGCCTGTCGACAACCCGCTCCTGGCCTTCTTGCGCTTCCAGAACCTTCCCAATGCCGCGTCGTCCTGGATCGTCAACCGTGCCTTGCTGGACAGGATCGGCGACTTCGACAGTTCGCTGACGAGGATTGAAGATTGGGACTTCAGCATCCGGCTGGCCCGCCTGACGGTTCCGCTTTTAATCGACGAACCGCTTACGCTTTACCGGGTTCACGCCAACAACCGCAGCCACGACATCGATGCGCACATCGCCCCGGGACTGACGATTCTCCGTCGCCTGTTCTCGGACCCATCTCTGGCGCCAGAAATCAGAGCACATGAAGGCGAGATCTACGCGCGGTTCTATACGATGATCTGTGGCGGAATGTTTCGCGTGGGCCGCTGGGGCGGCTGCACCTACTGGGGCGTGCGAGCGCTTCTAACTAACCCCAGCGTTCTGGGATACATGTTCGCAACGCCGCTGCGTCGGGCTCAGCGAAGGGCGGCTGCCCGAAGATTCAGGTATCCCGCCCGATGAGCGTTACCCCAAGTGGCAAGCGATGGAGCGGGCTCGTGGTGTTCCTGACGTCCAACCGCGGCTCATACGTCAAGCGCTGCCTGCCACAGCTTGCGCGAGCCTGTGCCGCTGAAGCCAGTTTGGACGTGCTGGTCGCGCTCGACGGGAGCGACCTGGCCACCCGTGCGCTCTGCAACGAGTGGCGGGTGCCGCTCCTCTACTCAGAGAAGCAGGAGGGTGTGGGACTGTCGAAGAATCGAGTGCTCGAGCGCTTCCCCTGCTACGACTATTACTTCTTCCTGGAAGATGATCTTGAGTTGCTCGACGGCCGCGTGTTTGCCCGTCACGTAGCTCTGATGAACGCAGCCGGCATCCACCATATGGCGCTATTCGGTCCCGGCGAAGGACGCGAGCGGGTCGGTGAAGTGGTCGTGCTCGGTGAGCGGATCGTGCACTACCGTTACGGATCGGCAGAGTTCAACGTGTTCACGCGAACCGGACTGGAGCGCGTCGGAGGCTGGCATCCGCTGTTCGCGGAATACCGCCGCTGGGGGCACACCGAACACAGCCATCGCTTCCCACGCAACGGACTCGCTCCCGGCGCATTCAACGTCGCGGTCGGATTGGCCGACAAGTGCATAAGGCACCGCCCCACTTCGGTGACCGCACGCGTTGATCTGCCCGCGACCGACGCGGCGCAGATCAGTCTGCCGGAGCGCAAACTAATGGAGCAGGAGCTCAGTTTCTTTCCGGTACAGACGTTGGCGCCTTATCGGTGCGAGAACCTCCCCCCCGCGCAACTCCCTGCGCTGGCCGCGACGCTGCGGCGTTGGAACCGGTATCCACTGCTCCGGGGCTCGGACTGGCGCCAGGCGCAGGCCGACTATCTGGTGTGGCGGTTTGAGACCTCGCGCGGCCTAGCCCGCCGCTTGAGCGCCATTCTGGGGGCAGCGGCGATCTGCCCGAGCAACATCTCGCTCAGGCACGCGGTGAAGCTCCGCGCGCTCTGGACGCTCTTTGATATCGGCGGCGCGGACACCGCCTTCCTCAAGGCCCAACTCCAGCATCCCAATGAGCACGTTCGCGCCTGGGCCATTCGGATGATCAGCGACGCGTGGCCGCTCGATACGGT
>PLES01000129.1 GCA_003137075.1 Solirubrobacterales bacterium | reverse complement strand
CACCGCGGCGACGGCGCCCACGACGCTGACGGCGTGCGGGCTGCGCGGCGCCGCCACCCGGCGCGCCGGGAGCGGCAGGGTTGCGACGTGCTGCCTGGGCGTCGATCACGACGCGGCGGCGGCCACCGACGTTGCCGGGACTGCGCTCACCCTGCAGCGAGTCACGGGTCGGGCGCTGCTTGTGCTCGCCGTCGGCGCCTGGCGTTGCAGGAGCACCTGCGGCTGCGGGCGCTGCCTCGGCAGCGGCAGCCGCGGAGGTCTCAGCAGGAGCGGCCTTAGCGGACTTTTCAACCGGGGCGAGCTTCTCGACCGGAGCGGTCTTCCCGAGCGGAGCGGTCTTCTCGACCGGNNAGCGGTCGAGCCCGCGGGCTTCGGCTTGCTCGCTGCCGACTTGCCCGCGGACGCGCCGTTGCGCGCACCATTCGCAGGTGTCGCGGTTACAGGCGCTTTGGCGGTGTCGTCAGCGGATTTCGGCATTCAGTAACTCAGTCTAGAGAGGGTGTTAGTTAGGGCTCAGGCCTGGACCTGGTCGCTGCCAGTGCCCTCAAGTGCCTGATGGGCGTCAATCCCGCAGTAACGGGATCCGGGCAGCGCNNNNGCCGATCGCCAGCGAAAGCTGGTCGTCCGGCACGATCACGGTCGCCTGCTTGGCCTCGTCGTCGACGAGCACCTCGCGGACACGCGCCGGTGAGAGCGCCTTGGCGACAAACCGGGCCGGTTCTTCGTTGTAAGGAATGATGTCGATCTTCTCGCCGCGAAGCTCGGAGACGACCATGCGAACGCGCGAGCCGCGCGGGCCGACGCAGGCGCCGACCGGATCGACGCCGTCGACGTGTGACACGACTGCGATCTTCGAGCGATAGCCGGGCTCACGCGCGACGCCGGTGATCTCAACCAGGCCGTCAGCGATCTCCGGTACCTCGAGCTCGAAGAGCGACTTGATCAGCTCAGGGTCGCGCCGCGAAACGATGATCGAGGGTCCCTTGGTGGAGTTGGAGACGTCCTTGATCACGGCTTTGATGCGCTGCGAATGGTCGTAACGCTCGCCGTCGACCTGTTCGGACTTCGGCAGCAGCGCCTCGACACGCTCACGCAACTGGACCAGCGTGTAACGCGAGTCGGACTGCTGGACGATGCCGGTGATCAGCTCACCGACGCGATCGCGGTACTCCTCGTACATCATGTCCCGCTCGGCCTCGCGGATGCGCTGCAGGATGACCTGCTTGGCGGTCTGGGCGGCGATCCGGCCGAAGTCGTGCGGCGTGACGTCCTCGGTCTCGATCTGATCCTCGTACTCCTTGAGCTTCTCGAGGTCGATCTCCGGCTCGGCCGGCTCACGCATCTCGCCGGTCTCGGGGTCGACCGTCGCAACCTGCTCCGTGGTCGCCTCGATCAGCAGCTTCTCTTCGAGCTCAGCCGGAATCTTCAGCTCCCAGACCTTGAAGTCACCCGTGTCACGGTCCATTTCGACCTTGGCATACGGAGCGGAGCCCGGAGTCTTCTTGTACGCGGACAGGAGCGCGTCCTCCAGCGCTTCCATCAGCTTCTCAGCCGAGATGTTCTTTTCTGCGGCGAGGCCGCGAACGGCTTCAACGATCTCTCTTGACATCGGTTCTCTCAGTCTCCGGGTACGAGGTTGGAGCGGTCGATCAACTCGTAGGGGATCGAAACTACCCCTTCACCAGCGGCGATCGTTACCTCCTGCTCGGAGGCTCCGACCAACTCACCGGTCAAACTCTTGTGGCCATCCCGGGCTTCACGCAGGCGCAGCTTGGCGCGATGCCCGAGGAAACGGCTGAAATGCTGCGGCTTGGTCAACGGACGGTCCTCACCGGGCGACGAGACCTCGATCGAGTACGTGGCGCTGTATTCCGACAGCAGCGCTGTGACCTGCGCACAGTGCTCGAAGGTGATGCCTTCCGGGTGATCGATGAAGAGCCGCAGCGTGTCGCCGGAGACCACCTCAACCAGCAGCACCTCGACATCAGGAGCGCCGGCAGCAAGCCGCTCTTCGATCTCAGATGTAGGTGCGTTCAAGGGTGTTCTCCGTACGAGGTCATAAAAAAAGTGGGCGAGCGCCCACTTCCGGTACTGCCGCCGGGTTCGCCCCGGCATTACAGAAGCTGTGGTTTCACTTTACCACCGCCCTGAGGAGTTGTCAGGCGGGCGACTCGCCCTCGCCTGCCCTGATGCTCGGTATCACTCGGGCGCGCGGCGCGATTGCCACGTCCGGGAACTCCAGCTCGGTGCCGCAGTGCATGCACACGGCGTCGTGCAGCATCACGATCCGGAAACAGCGCGGACATTCGCGTCGCAGCTCCTGGTTGTCTCGGCGCCACAGCACCGCCGTCAGCAGGCCGATGAACGGCGCGCAGAACGAGATCAGGAACCAGACGGTGAAGCCATTGCCCTTGATGCGGCCGACGGTCCCGCCCGCCAACCCGAAGAAGAAGAGGATGACGATCAGGCCGAGCCCTTGATCGGACATCAGCGGCTCCGCTAGAAGAGCGTCTTCGCGGCCCAGAGCGCCGCGACGATTACAGCGATGATCGCGGCGAACACGAGGATCGTGGTGATGATGCCGATCACGAGGTGCACCACCAGCGCAAGCACTACGACGATCACCACCACCGCGAGACCGCGCTTCGCAAGCGACGGTTTGTTCTCCCGGGCGGGTTCGATCTGGCGAGCCATCTGTTACAGCGTAGCGCTGTAACAGATAGACATGGACCACTTGACCCCGGAAGGGGTCAGTTGATGATGCGCTTTGCCTGCTCAACTCGCTTGCTGAGAGCCAACGGACGGCTGTCAGGCCGCAGGCGTGCGAGTCGGTAGCGCCGGATCAATGGAGACTGGCCGCCCGTCGACGCTGGACGGGTACTCGTGAGGAGCATCACCTTATATGGATTAGGGCGAGGGGTCGTCATGAGTGAAATAATGCCCATCTCCAGCGGCTTTCTCATTGGCCATGGGGCCAAACTTCGTTCTGGGGGATCGTCCAAACCGTTCTGGCGCTGGTCCGCAAGCCTTCAAACTCTGTGATGGCGATCTCTTGGGCCGCGTCGTGCCCCGCCAATGGCACGAGGGGGCGGCGCGCTATACCATCCGCGCCGCCGGCCAGCAGGGCATTTGATGATCGCGGGCCAACCCCTAACTATCGAGACCGCCGCCGCGCCGAGGGCCATTCAGAGCGGCGTTGCCGAGCTCGCACGCCAGGCCACGGCGTGGTTTGTCGCAGCCGCCCTGACGATCTATCTCGGCCTCTCCGGGGGCGGTTACGACATCGTCGTGCGCAGCGAGCTTGGGCTTGTTATCTGGTGGCTGGTGCTGCTCGGGATCTTGATCGGGATCCTGCCTCGCGCGCGCATCGAGCGGCCCGGATGGCTGGCTTTGGGACTGCTCACCGCGTTCCTCTTGTGGAACTGGATCGGGCTCTCCTGGTCCAAGAGCCACGAACTGACGCTCGCTTCGGTCTGCCAGATCTCGACCTACCTGGGGACGCTGATACTCGGCCTCTGCACCGTCACGCGCCAGACGGCACGCCCGCTACTCGGCGGTCTCGCGTTCGGGATCACGCTGGTCTGCGGCCTCGCCGTGCTCTCAAAGCTTGAACCGTCGCTGTTCCCGGCCGACGGTGCGGCGAGCTTCTACGCGACGCCGAGGTTGAGCTACCCGTTCGACTACGCCGACGGTGTCGGCGAGTTCGCGGCGCTGGGGATCCCGCTGCTGCTCTACGCGGCGACGAGCTGCCGCACAATCGCCGCGCGCGCGCTCGCCGCGGCTGGGCTTCCGTTGGTGCTGCTCTGCCTGGCCCTGACGGTCTCGCGCGGCGGCATGCTGGCGGCGGTGATCGGCGTGATCGCATTCGTCGTGCTGATGCCCGACCGGATTCCGCGGCTGTCGACGCTGGCGATAACGGCGCTCGGCATCGCCGTCCTGATGGCCGCGTTGCTACACCGTGCAGGACTGCGGGACGCGATCAGCGTGGCACCGGCGGCCGAACGGCATTCGATGCTGGAGTTCCTGGTCGTCGTGCTTGTCGCTACCGCCGCTGCCCAGGCGGTGGTCGCGCTGCTTGGACGGCGGCTGCAACGCCCGCGCTGGCTACAGGTGTCGCGCAAGCAGGGTCGAGGGATCAGCCTCGGGATCTGCGGTGCGGTGGCGGTCGTGGTCGTGGTGGTGATCGCGGGCGGCAGCGTCGGTCAGATGTGGCATGACTTCAAGCAGCTCAACCCGTCAAGCCACAGCAACCAGTACTTCCGTCTGCTCTCCCTGGCTGGCAGCCACCGCTACCAGTACTGGCAGGTTGCGTTCAAGGCCTTTGAGAGCGCTCCGCTGCTTGGCATCGGACCCGGCATGTTTCGCTTCTACTGGGCTCAGCACCAGACGATCGGTGAGTACGTCCAGAACGCTCACTCGCTCTGGTTCGAGACGCTCGCCGAGACGGGCCTCGTCGGCTTCCTGCTGGTCGCGGGCTTCTTCGGCTCGGTGGTGTTCGGCGGGATCCGCCGCCTCTTGCGTGACGCCGATGCCGAGCGCCGTGCACTGGTCGCCGCCGCCGTGGCCGGGGTCGCCGCGTTCTGCGGGGCTGCGGGCTTCGACTGGGTGTGGCAGATCGGCGTGGTGCCGATCGTCGCGATGCTGCTGGTGGCCGTGACCGTTGCCGGGCTGCGCGAGCCTGCTCTGCCCGCGGCCAGTGGGCCGCAGGCTCGCTCTGCGCCGATACGCCGTCTGTCGCTCGCAGCTGCCTGCCTACCCGCGATCGTCGTGATCGTGATCCCGCTGGCGAGCACGATCGCCGTGCGCAAAAGTGAGGCCGCGGCACGTACGGGCCACACGACCGCGGCGCTGGCGGACGCCAACATCGCCGCCAAGATCGAGCCGGGCGCGGCCTCCCCGCGCCTTCAGCAGGCGTTGCTGCTCGAGCAGATGGGCTATGTCGCCAACGCCCGCACCGCGATTGCGGCGGCGCTGGCGCGTGAACCGGACAACGCGCAGCTCTGGCTCGTGGCGTCACGGATCGCGACCGAGGACGGCGCCGCACGACGGGCGCTGGCCGACTACCGCCGCGCGAAGCAGCTTGACCCCACGAATACGATCTTCGGCGGATGAGTTCGCGCCGTCTGACACCGGTCTTGGCAATTGTGATTCTCTGCGCGATCCCCGGGTCGGCGTTGGCGTCCGGACACCAGGGCTACAAGGTGTACGAGCCTCCAGGCGCGGCCGGGGCCTCTGAGTACGCCGAGGTTGTGCCAACTTCCGGGGGCGGCACCAAGCCGCCGACGACGCTCGGCGGCGCGCCCACCCGAAACCTCGACGCACTGGGCGCCGGCAAGCGCACAGCGCCCGAGCTTGAGAAGCTCGGCGCGACCGGAATCGACGCGGCCGACTGGGCTCGCGCGACGGCACCGGCCGTAACCAGGGCGACGAGGCACGGAGCGAGCGCAACGGGCGCGCTCACCAGTGCCGCTGGGCTCAACCGTGGCTCCGTCTCAACCGGCTTGCTCAACCTCCTGAGCGGCTCCGACTCCGGTGGTATCGGCCTGGCACTGCCGCTGCTGCTCGGGCTCGGTCTCGCCGGCTCAATCGGATATCTGATCGGGCGCCGGGCTAAGCCCGCCGCAAGTTAGCGCTTTGACGCTGTCAGCCGGCGCGCGGCCGCTACAACCAGGTGCGCGGCCACCGCAGCCCACTGGGCAACGGCTATCAGCGGCAGCGAGCGCCCGACCCAGCCGGGCACCGCTGGGTCAGCGCGAAGCCGCGCCCGAACCTGCGCGGCATTCGCCAGCTTGATCCGGATGTTCATGCGGGCATCACTGTTCGACCCCGGGTGGCGCAGATAGATGCAGCCGGTGCGCTCGCTCCAGCCGACCCGCCCGCGAAACAGCAGCGAGGCGCCGAGTGAGCGCTCGTCGCCGGTCGGCGTGTCCGCATGGGCGCCGCAGGCGCGAACCGCTGATGTGCGCATGATCACCGCGCCGTTGGCCGGGTAGACCGACCAGANNCGGTGACGTACGCCGGAGGGATCCTCTGTCAGCGCCATCCCGAACGCCACCAGGCCCGGATCCGCCTCCAGCTGCGTTTGCATGAACGCGAGTGTTCCGGGCGGCATCAGGTCGTCGGCATCCCAGAAGACCACGTTCGCAGTCTGAACCTGCGCCAGACCGAGGTCACGTGCCGCGCCGAGCGTTACCCGCCGCTGACTGCGAATCACGCGGGCACCGCCACGCGGCTCCGGCGGCTCCGGCGAAGCGTTGTCGACGATCAGGACCGGCCCGCCCTGCGCCTGTGAGGTCACGCTCTCCAGCGCAGCCACAAAGCGGCTATTCACGTATCGACCCCAAACCGGGATGACCACCGTGGTTCTAGGCGTGTCGTCGCCGCTCACGGCCTGGCAGTATCACCGACGCCGATGATGACCGGACCGAGCACAGAGCGCATCATCCGCATCATCGCTCGCCTGAACATCGGCGGTCCGGCAATCCAGGCCATCACGCTGACGGCGGAGCTGCGCGATTACGGATTTTCGACGCGTCTGATCCGTGGTTCCGAGGATCCCTCTGAGGGCAACATGGACTACCTGGCGGCCGCGGCCGGCGTCAAGCCAACGCTGGTGCGCACGTTGCGCCGCGATCCCGGACTCGGTGATCTACGTGCGCTGCTCGCGCTCGTGCGGCTGATCCGGGCCGACCGCCC
Source organism: Solirubrobacterales bacterium (assembly GCA_003137075.1). Taxonomy (GTDB): domain Bacteria; phylum Actinomycetota; class Thermoleophilia; order Solirubrobacterales; family Solirubrobacteraceae; genus Palsa-465. The sequence goes on along the minus strand of PLES01000129.1, from coordinate 7,023 downwards.
GGCGCTGGTCCACACCCACGCGGCGAAGGGCGGCACACTCGGCCGGCTGGCGACGCTGATCGCGTTCCCGCGGCGACAGACGCGCCCGATGCTGGTCCACACCTACCACGGCCACTCGCTTACCGGCTACTTCTCCGGCCGCACAGCCGCGTTTTACAGGCTGGTTGAACGGTTGCTTGCGCCCGCCACCGACCGGCTGATCGCGGTTTCGCAGGAGGTCCAGGACGATTTGATCGAGCTGCGGGTTGCGCCCGTTTCCAAGTTCACGGTGCTGCCGCTCGGCTTCGAGCTCGAGCCGTTCAGCAGCGATGCTGACCGGGCCGAGCGCCGCGAGGCCCTGCGCCGGGCTTGGGGGGTCGCTGAGCATGAGCTGGTCGTAACGCTGATCGCAAGGCTGGTTCCGATCAAGCGCGCGGATCGCTTCCTCGATACGGCCGCGATCTTGGCGAGCCGGCCGAACGTACGCTTTGTGATCGTCGGCGACGGTGAACTCCGTGAGCAGCTTCAAGCGTCCGACGCGGCGCTGCAACTTGGGCATCGCCTGATCTGGGCCGGCTTCCGGCGCGACATCCCCGACGTCTGTTTCGCGAGTGACGTGGTGATGCTCACATCTGACAACGAGGGCACGCCCGTCAGTCTGATCGAGGCGCAGGCCGCGGCCGTTCCGGTCGTCGCCACTGATGTCGGCGGCGTGCGCTCGGTCGTGTTGCACGGTGTCAGCGGTTTGCTCGCTGCTGCCGACGACGTGGCCGGGCTTGCCGATGCAGCGGGCAGGTTCCTGGATGATGCAGCGTTGCGGGCTGACGCCGGCATCGCCGGCCGTGCCCATAGCACGAGACGCTTCACGCTCGCGCGTCTGACTCGCGATCACGCCGAGCTCTACCGCGAGCTGTTGACCTCGCGCCGCGCCTCGCGCCAGGCGCGGTGGCCGGCGGGCGCTCGCAGCAATAGCCATAGCGGCCGGTAGAGGTAACCGACCAGCAGCAGACGGCGGTTTCTTGCTGCCGGTGGCCACCAATGCCGCACGAAGCCAGGTGGCGGAAACAGCTTGCGGGCGATGATCGCGAGCCGTCGCGACCAGCTTGTGCCGGCCAGTTGCTCGAAGCCCAGCGCCACCGGCGGCGGCGAGGCGGCATGAAGCGCGGCGGTGACAGATCTGGCATCCGGAACGCCGATCCGCGCCGCCAGCTCCGCCCCGACGGGGACGAGCCGCAGACCGGTGCTGAACGACGCGAGCGCATCGAGCGCAGTGGCGAGCTCCAGCGCGCGCTCCCAGGTGCCCCGATCGGCCGCTGCCAGCGCCGCCTGAAGGTGTGGAAGTCCACGCGGGTCCTTGGCGCCGTGGTGGGCAGCGTGAAGCGTCACGTAGAGCGCACGTGCGGCCTCACCGAGGCGGTCGACACCAACGCCTGCGACTGTGATCGAGTCGCGCTGCGACCACAGCATCTCCCAGGTCGCAGCCGGTTCGAGCGCCACGCCCTGCAACCTTCTGTGCAGATCGACCACGCCGCCGTCACGCGCGCGCCGCCAGCCGCTGGCGTGCTCGACCCACCACCCCGGCATCCCACGTTCGTCCTGCATCGGATCGAAGTCGAGCTCACGCAGGACGGCCTCGGCTACGCCGACGAGCGCCGGAGAAACCCAAATGTCGCCGTCCACATAGGTCCGCGGCGAGTCGGCGGGGTACCAATCAGCGAGCGCAGGGCCCTTCAGTAGGAGGCTGTCGACACCCCGCTCGCGCAGCGCGGCAACGACCTCGGCAGTCGCCGCGTCGATTCGCAGGTTCCAGACCACGGCGTCAACACGAGCGCGCCGGCGCGACTCCTCGCTGGTCATAACGCCACTTTACGGATCGGTTCGACACCGCCAAGAGACGCCTGTATCTTTAGACCAGCTATTTCCGGCCAATTTCGGCACACGGATGTTGCACGAGACGCCGCAAGGCCGAAACCACGCTAATGCCCAATCGAAGCGATCCACTCATCACTCGCCCGCTCGCCCGTAGCGAACGGCTACTAATCGAAGCAGTCGGCCACGAGTCGGTCATCTACGACCAGGAGACGAGTGTCGCGCACGCGCTCATGCCGCTTGCGGCAGCAGTCTTCATGTATGCAGACGGCAACAACACCACCGAGGAGATCGCCGAACTCGCCGGCTACCGGCTTGCCACGGCAGTCACTACGGCTGAAGCCGCCGCGGCTGTCTCAGAGCTCGACGTCCTCGGCCTGCTCGACAACTCTGCGCGCGACGAAGCGAGCGCGGACGGTGGATTCTCCCGTCGCGACGCGCTGAAGCTCTTCGCAGCCACTGGCGTTGGCGTCGCACTCGTCAGCTCGGTCGCGGCACCGGCAGCGCTCGCCGCGTACGACTGCACGCAGTGCAACACGGGTAACGACCCGACCAACGGTTCAATCACGCCCTACGGGACGACCAACACCAAGTATCCGCAGCCGACCTCCTGGAAGTCCGGAGGCGCTCCGAACGTCAGCTACAACGCCACTTGCACCTACACCAAGAGCGGGGTCGCAACTCAGGGCTTCTGGCAGTGCGTGCCGTGCGACCAGTGCGACGGCTACCAGTGCTGCCAGGTTGTCTGCGCGCCGGCGGGCGCGGGCTCGGCTTGGGGTACGGGGACATATTCGGTCGGGCCTGAGTACTACTCGCAGTACTCGGGCAAGTACTGCACGACCAAGAACGGCTCCTGCGCGCCGCACTGCTCGGCCTGAGCTCGCTGGTCCAGTCGTTAGCGCGCCGCGGACTTGGAGCGGTTGCACCGGCGGCCGCGTTTAGGATTTGTCCGTGGCCTCAGTAACTCTGGTTGCACGCTTGGCCCTGGCGCTCGTATTCACGGTTGCGGGCGCAGGCAAGCTTGCAAACCGAACCGCGACGCGCGAGACGATCATCGCCTTCGGAGTACCGACCCGCGTCGCTCGTCGGTCGGCGGCGCTGCTGCCGGTCGCTGAGCTGCTTGCCGCGCTCGGACTGCTGGTGCAACAGAGCGCACGCTGGGGCGCGGTGCTGGCGGCGGCACTTCTTGCCGTCTTCATCGCCGGCATCGGCCAGGCGCTCAAGCAGGGTCGCACCCCGGAGTGCAACTGCTTCGGTCAGCTGTCGGAAGCAGAAATTGGGCCCCCGACGCTGGCGCGCAACGCGTTGCTGCTGGCGGTTTCGCTTCTGGTGATCTGGAAAGCTCCGGGTTCCTCGCTAACAGCGTGGACATCTGACCTGGGCGCCGCNNCTCTGCATCTCCGCCGCGCTGCGCAGTCCGGAATCAAGGCTGACGTAATCGACGCCGGTTCGGCGCCGACAGGGCTGGCGCCCGGGGCTCCGGCACCCGTGTTCGCGCTCCCCGATCAAACCGGCGCGGAGATAACGCTCGACTCGCTGCGAGGCCGCGGCCTGCCGCTTGTGTTGGTCTTTGCCAGCCCAGCCTGCCTTCCCTGCCGTGCGCTGATCCCTGAGCTGGTGCGCTGGCAGGGCGCGATGGCAGACAGCATCACCTTCGCCGTGGTTGAGAGCGGCGTGCCCGACGTGAGTGAGTTCGCCGTCCACGGCGAGTCGACGGGGATCACGACGCTGTTCGAGCCGGAGCGTGAGCTCGCGCTCGCGTATGCGGTCGGCGCGACCCCTACGGCCGTCGTGGTCGCTCCCGACGGCAGGATCGCAACGGCGCCCGCGGGCGGCGGCGGCGCGATCGAGGCGCTGGTACGCGATTTGTTGCGAGCCGCTCCACCGCTCGCGCCGAGCGTCGGATGACGGACGCAGAGCAAACAAGCTGCCGTGCCCGCGGCTAACCTGACCGGCGATTGCTCTCCCGGGTAAAGAAAGCGCGGCTGTTCAGCGCCTCAGGCCAGATCTTCGGGGTTGCGCTCAGGCTCGAGGCAGACTCCGAGGCAACGCTAGAAGACATGCGCTACGCGACGCATCTCGGCCTCGACATCGAGACCGGATCCGAGCAGACGTTCTTCCGGGTCGCGCAAACCGGCCGCAACGCTTACAAGCTCGAGAGCGGCGGCGGCGTGCTCTCGGAGGGCGACTATGAGCACGTCCTCGAACAGTTCGAACGCCAACTGCGCCGATATGTGGCTTTCAACGCCCCCCAACACGTTTTCGTTCACGCCGGAACCGTGGCCTATGACGGCCGCGCCCTGGTGTTGCCCGGACCGAGTTTCAGCGGTAAAACGAGCCTGGTTGCGGCGCTTGTGAGTGCCGGCGCGGCGTACTACTCGGATGAGTACGCGGTGTTCGACGCCACCGGCCTCGTTTATCCGTATGCGAAGCCGCTCGCGATCAGGCTCGACGAGGGCTCCCCCGTCCAGACCCAACGCAGCGCCGATCAGCTCGGTGGGACGTCCGGCACCGAACCGGCGAGGTTGGGTCTCGTGGTCTGTAGCCAGTACCGCCGCGATGGCGTTTGGCGGCCTACCCAGCTGACCCCGGCGCAGACGCTGCTCGAGCTGTTCGGTCATAGCTACGGCAGCGCTGATCGTCCCGCCCAGACGATCGGCACCCTCAGGCAGGCCATCACCACGACGACCGGAATCAAAGGCGACCGTGGCGAAGCGGCGACTATCGCCGCCGAGCTGCTGGCCAGGCTTTCCAGCCCGCCTGCTTGAGTTGTGCAAGCGGAGCGGCTGGGCTAGCTCGCAAGGCGGTTTGCGCCGATACTGACCCGGTGCTGAACATCCCCACCTCAGATCAGGCCGAGGGCGTCATCATCGCGATCCTGCTCATCGCGCTGGTCCTGATGTGGTCGCTGCGGCGCTTCCAGAGCCGCAGACCAGGGCTGCTGATTGGCGGTGCCTTTGCCGTAGCGCTTGGACTGCGGTTGCTCGCCGTCGTCGCGATCGACGCAACCGGACTCGGTGCCTCGCTGCGCGGAGGCGACGAGGTCACCTTCCTCGACTGGGCGAAGACGCTCGCGGCCACCCCGCTCGGGCACGGCTACCTCCCCCACGGGATCTATCAACTCCAAACGGTGCTGTTCGCGCTCCAGATCAAGCTCGGGTTCATGGACGTCACGGCGATTCGAGTGACGCAGATCGGGATCGCGCTGCTCGGAACGATGTTCATGTGCGCGGCCGTATACGACCTCGCGGGAGCGAGGGCCGCGCGGCTTGCCGCCTGGTGCCTTGCGTTTGAGCCAGCCAGCATGTTCTTCAACAGCGAGATCCACAAGGAGTCGCTGCTGGAGCTCTCGGCCGGGTTGATCGCCTTCGGTGGCGTCTGGATGTGGAAGCGGCTCGACGTCCGCGGAATCCTGATCTGTTCCCTCGGCTGTCTGATCGCGGTCGAAACCCGTAGCTACGAGGGATGGTTCCTCGCCTGCGGCGTCGCCCTGATGATTCTGCACGCGTCGCTACGACACATGCGGCATACACAGCGGGGGTTGCCATTCATCTACGCCATCGTGATCGCGGCCATGGTTCTGGGACCGACGCTCTACGCCTCAACCGGCGGCACCAACCTCAGCCGTCTGCAAGCCTCCGACGCGGCGAATGCGTCAGGGGTCACTGAGGGTGGGGTGGGCGCCGCCAACCAGGCCAACCTGGCNNTGCTGCTCGAACCGTATCCGTGGCAGCTTCACGACGCGAGCCAGATGTTCGGTGCCCTGGGAACGCTCGTCGCCTACGCCGTGATGATCCTCTTGATCCGCTACGCATGGCTCTCGCGAGGCACCATCTTCGGGCGCGCGGGACCGCTGTTGTACCCGTTGTTGCTCTCCCTACTCGCCTACTCCATCACTGTCGGCAATGCCGGAACAGGCTTTCGCTACCGCTCACACCTGGTGACGCTCGGAATCTGTGCGCTGGCGGTCCTACGAGCGGACTTTCTGGAGAAGCGCACGGGCACCGCCGCTTCAGCGTCCACGCAGCAACATTCCTCCCAGCTGGTGGTGCACCCGGTCACCGCTTTAAGCTTCTCCTGACCGAACCGATGACTGCCGACATGCACGAGCCACACACCGAGGCGACGGATGCCTGAATTCACGGGCCATAGAGACCTGCGCTCATATCTGCGAATGGTCTGGCGATGGAAATTCGTCTTCGTCCTGCTGATCATCGCCGCACCGGCGGCGACCTTCGGGATCGAACACGGCAAACCCAAGATCTACCAGTCCAACGTGCTGCTGGCGGTCAATCAGGTGACGATCACCGGACCCACCGGAACCTCGTACTCGACCAACAACATCACGGCCTTGGCGCAGCTGCTGACCACCACGCCGGTCGCAGACATCGCCGGCAATCTGATGACGCCGAAGGTCTCTGGCGGCTCGATCGTCGGGGAGGTCTCCGCCGATCCGAACGCAGAAACCGGATACATCTCGATCACTGCCACCGATCAGAGCCCGACCCGCGCCGCGGCGCTCGCGAACGCGTTTGCGCAGGCTCTCGGCATCAGCCAGAAAGAACAGCTCGTTTCCGCCCTGAAGGGTGATATCGCTTCGCTGAAGGCGGAACTCGATCAGATTTCGCCCTCGAACTCCGAGTACTCATCGCTCCAGCAGCAGCTTGAGCAGGCTCGCGCCCAGCTCAAAACCACCACGAGTGGTGCCACGATCCTTCAGGCCGCCGTCCCGGATTACACCCCCGCCGGGCCTCACGTCAAACGTGCTGTGTTGCTCGGACTTGTGATCGGGGTCCTGCTCGCGGTCGGGGCGATCATGCTGCTCGAGGGCTTTGACCGTCGGATGCGTTCACCCGACGACCTGGAATCGCTCACCGATCTCCCTTTGCTCGCCGCGATCGCGCCAAGCGCATTCTCGGATCGACTCCAGACCACCCCCGTGGACGACGAGTCCTTCCAAATGCTGCGAACCTCGTTGACATATTTCACCGTCGACCAACCACTGCACAGCGTGATGGTCACGAGCCCTGGGGAGAAGGAGGGCAAGAGCACCGTCGCCGCCCGACTGGCGATAGCCGCCGCGCGCGCAGGCCTGAACGTGATCCTTGTCGACGCTGACCTGCGGCGCTCCGGGACCACCGATCGGTTCGGCCTGCGCGACCGCCCAGGTCTCGC
>PLES01000155.1 GCA_003137075.1 Solirubrobacterales bacterium | reverse complement strand
ACCTTCAGGAACGTCGCCGAGTTCAAGCCGGATACAGCCCGCAGGATCGACGTGCCCGGCTTCCTGGTCTTCACCGGCGGACTGTTCTTCCTCATCTACGGGCTGATCGAATCGAGCCATCGCGGCTGGGGCAGCACCGTCGTCGTTGGCTCGCTGGTGCTCGCGGTGCTGCTGATCCTCTCCTTCCCGGTGATAGAGAGCCGCATCAAGCAGCCGATGTTCGACCTTCAGCTGTTCCGCAAACCGGCCTTTGACGGCGGTCTGCTGGCGGCCTTCGGCATGAACGGTGGGCTGTTCGCGATGTTCCTCTACCTGACCCTCTANNTCGATCTTCGCCATGTTCCTCTACCTGACCCTCTACCTCCAGGATTCGCTGCACTACTCAGCGCTGGCCACTGGGCTGCGGATCGCGTTGATCACGCTGGTGATGATGTGCGTCGCGATCCCATCCGGGCGTTTCTCCCAGCGAATCCCGGCGCGCTGGATGATGGGACCGGGGCTGATCATCGTCGGCATCGGTCTGCTGCTGATGCGCGGGATCACGCACGACTCCTCCTGGACGCACCTGATCCCCGGCTTCATCATCGCCGGCGCCGGCGCAGGCATGGTCAACCCGACTCTGGCCAACGCCGCGATCGGCGTGGTCGAGCCGCGCAACGCCGGCATGGCCTCAGGGATCAGCAGCACCTTCCGTCAGATCGGGATCGCGACCGCGGTGGCAACGTTCGGCTCGATCTTCGCGAGCGGGCTCAACGGAGCAACCGGCCCAACGGTCGCGACTCACTTCGCCTCGACGATGAACGAACTGCTGCTGATCGCGGCACTGATCAGCATCGTCACCGGAACCCTGTCGATGGCATTGCTACGCCCGAAGGACTTCGTACCGCACGGCGCTCCGGCGGGTGAACCAGCGGTGCAGAACGCCTAGCTGCTGGAGACCGGCCCGCCGTCCAGAAAGGGCCGCGCCCCTGGCCAGGCAAGCCAGGGGCGCGGAAACCGCTCTGCGAGTCGCGAAGCGCTACTTGCGCTCGGACATCGGGACGTAATCGATCCCGCGGCCGCCCGTGTAGATCTGGCGCGGGCGAGCGATCTTCTGCTCGGAGTCGTCGATCATCTCGAGCCACTGAGCGATCCAGCCGGAGGTGCGGCCGATCGCGAACAGCACCGGGAACATCTCGACCGGCATTCCCAGCGCCTCGTAGATCAGGCCCGAGTAGAAGTCGACGTTCGGGTAGAGCTTGCGCTGCACGAAGTACTCGTCCTCGAGCGCGATCTTCTCGAGCTCGGTGGCGATGTGCAGCAGCGGGTTCTTACCCGTGACCTCGAATACGTCCTCCACGGCCTTCTTGATGATCTTCGCGCGCGGGTCGAAGTTCTTGTAGACGCGGTGACCGAAGCCCATCAGGCGCTCGTTCCCTGACTTCACGCCCTCAATAAATCCGGGGATGTTCTCAACGCTGCCGATCCGGCGCAGCATCCGCAGCACCGCCTCGTTGGCGCCGCCGTGAAGCGGACCGTAGAGCGCTGCGACACCGGCGGCGACGGCTGAGTAGGGGTCGACCTGGGAGGAGCCGACGCTGCGTACGGCGCTCGTTGAGCAGTTCTGCTCATGGTCGGCGTGCAGGATGAAGAGCACGTCGAGCGCGCGCTCGAGGCGCGGGTCCGGCTCGTACTTGAGCTCGGACATCTTGTAGATCATGCCCAGGAAGTTGCCGGCATAACTGAGGTCGTTGTCCGGATAGACGTAGGGCATGCCCTTGTTGTGCCGGTACGAGAACGCCGCCAGTGTCGGCATCTTCGCGATCAGGCGGATGACCTGCATGTAGCGCAGCTCTTGGTCCTTGATCTGGTTGGCTTCCGGGTAGAAGGTCGAGAGCGCGCCGGTCGATGCCAGGAGCATGCCCATCGGGTGCGCGTCGTAGCGGAACCCCTGCATGAACTCCTTGATGTTCTCGTGCACGAAGGTGTGCATCGTGATCTCTTCGGTCCACTTGTCGAGCTTCGGCTGGCTGGGAAGCTCGCCGTGAACCAACAGATATGCGACCTCGAGATACGACGAGTTCTCGGCAAGCTGCTCGATCGGGTAGCCGCGGTACTCGAGGATGCCCTTGTCACCGTCGATGTAGGTGATCGCCGAGCGACACGACGCCGTGTTCATAAACGCCGGGTCGTAGGTCATCAGGCCAAAGTCGTCCTCGTTGACCTTGATCTTGCGCAGCTCCGTGGCGCGGATCGTCTCGTCCTCGATCGGAACTTCGTAGGTCTTGCCGGTGCGGTTATCGGTGATCGTGAGCGTCTCGGCGCCGGCGACGTCGCTCACGCCACTGGCCTGCGGGGTTTCCGTGGTCATCAAATTCCTCTCAGACTCTTGGGACTAAATGGAAGGTCTTTCCGTATGAGCATGCGTCCGGGGTGGTCGTGGACCAAGCTGGGCCTTGCACGTTCCCAAGGCCGATACTGGAGGTATCGGCAAAGGGGACGGGTGACGATCCAGCGCAGTGTCCACGGCCGCAGCCGGGCGTACGAGTCATGCGGGAAGCCCTTCCTTTTCATCGCTGGTGGCCGGTCCACCCTCGTAGCGGCTTTCCGTAGCCGCCCTCTGTCCTTGGTAATGGCTACCCAATCCGGGACTTCCGTAGGGCTTTTGAGCCGCACGGTCGAGCGTCATGAATGACAACTGGGCAATTGGAAGATTCGGGTACAGCATGATCGGCACGCGCGTGAGGTTGTTGAGCTCGAGCGTGAGCGTGCCCTGGAAGCCGGGGTCGCAGAAGCCGGCCGTGGCGTGGACTATCAGGCCGAGCCGTCCGAGACTGGACTTGCCCTCGATGCGGGCGACGATGTCGTCCGGGATACGCACCCACTCGAGCGTGCGCCCGAGACAGAACTCGCCGGGGTGAATAACGAACGGTTCGCCCTCGGGGACGACAACGGCCTCGGTGAGATTCTCGGGTGGATTGCGCAGATCGATCGCCGCAACGCGATGGTTGTGGAAGACCCGGAACGAGTCGCCAAGGCGAAGATCGATGCTGGCCGGCTGGACCATGTTCGGATCCCACGGATCGACCTCGATGCGACCGGCGGCGATCAGTTCGAGGATGGTGCCGTCAGAGAGAACCGAAGTTGGTGGCGAAGTCATCACAGACAGTTTGTCAGTCCCGCTTTGAGTCAGTCGCGTGAACCGCCTAACAGTTCTGTAAGGACGGTCCCACACCGCCTGGCGAGGGCCGCCGGCAGCGTCGGCGCGGGTCAGTCCCTCAGGGCCAGCGGTTCGGCTGTGAATCGCGTGATCTCAGCGAGCTGCGCCACGCGGTCAGCGATCTCCGCCGACGTTAGACGTGCCACGCGCTCGGTCCCGAACTCCTGCACGTTGTACGAGGCAAGTGCGGTGCCATAGGCCATCGCCCGGCGCAGCAGCTCCTGGCTTAGCGGCGCATCCGGGTGCGCGGCGATGTAGCCGACGAAACCGCCGGCGAAGGTGTCGCCGGCGCCGGTCGGATCGTGAACATCAGCCATCGGGAAGGCCGGCAGCGAGAAGAAGCCATCCTGCGTGATCAGCGCGGCGCCGTACTCGCCCTGCTTGGCGACGACGACCTTGGGGCCGAGCTCCAAGACCTTGGCGGCGGCGCGCACGAGGTTCGGCTGCTCGGTCAGCTGACGCAGCTCGGCGTCGTTGAGGATCACGCAATCGACCTCGGAGATCGCAGCGAGCAGCGACTCCTTGGCGATGTCAATCCAGAGGTTCATCGAGTCGAGCGCGACGAAGCGTGCGTCCGCGCACTGCGCCCGGACCTGCCGCTGGAGGTCCGGCTGGATGTTGGCGAGGAACAGCACGTCGCAGTCACGCGACTGCGCGGAGAGCTTGGGCTCGAACTCGGCAAAGACGTTGAGATCGGTCGCGAGCGTCTCACGGTCATTCAGGTCCCAGCCGTAGACGCCGCTCCAGAAGAAGGTCTTACCGCCCGCCACCCGCTCGATGTCGGCGGTTTGCACTCCGCGCGCTTCGAGCACTGCGATTTCGGGGTCCCCGAAGTCATCGCCAACCGGACCGACGACGCGCACGGTGTCGAAGAAGGAGGCCGCCAAGGCAAAGTGGACCGCTGAGCCGCCGAGCATCTTGGGGCGCTCACCGAAAGGGGTCTTGACCGCGTCAAAGGCGATCGATCCGACAACGGTTAGTGACATGGGCCGGGAGGGTAGTGCAAGAGCATCGGAGCAGCTGTGCAGGGTCCGAATGCGATCAGATGAGCCGGCGCAGAAGGGACCGGGGGTGCAGGTATGGACTCGCTGAGATACCTTTCCTCACTTGCGGTCATGCGCAGCGGAGCGCGGACGCTCACGGGGAGGACGTGCCGGTGAAGCTTGATGAGCTGAAGGCAAAGGTCGACGCGGGTGAGATTGACACCGTCCTGCTTGCCCTTACGGACATGCAGGGTCGGCTTCAGGGCAAGCGCCTTACGGCGCAGTACTTCCTTGACGAGGTCGCCACGCACGGTGCCGAGGGCTGTAACTACCTGTTGGCTGTGGACGTCGAGATGAACACCGTCGACGGCTACGCGATGTCCTCCTGGGAGACCGGCTACGGGGACTTCGTGATGAAGCCCGATCTCTCGAGCCTGCGGATCCTGCCCTGGCAGGAAGCGACGGCACTCTGCCTGGTGGACCTGGCCTGGACCGACGGCAGCGATGTGGTCGCCTCACCGCGTCAGGTCCTGCGCAAGCAGCTGGCGCGGCTGACCGAGCGCGGGTGGACCGCCAACGCCTCAACCGAGCTCGAGTTCATGGTCTTCAAAGACAGCTACGAGGACGCTTGGGCGAGCGGCTACCGCGACCTGCGGCCGGCCAATGACTACAACGTCGACTACTCGGTGATCGGAACCGCTCGGGTTGAGCCGTTGATGCGACGGATCCGCAACTCGATGAGCGCCGCCGGGCTCTACGTGGAGAACTCCAAGGGCGAGTGCAACTACGGCCAGCACGAGATCAACTTCCGCTACTCCGACGCGCTGCGCTGCGCCGACGATCACGCGATCTACAAGAGCGCCGCCAAGGAGATCGCAGCCCAGGAGGGCATGTCGATCAGCTTCATGGCCAAGTACAACGAGCGCGAGGGCAACTCGTGCCACATCCATTTCTCGATCGCCGACCAAGACGGCTCGCTGTTCCACCGTGACCAGGCGATGTTCGATTCATTCCTGGCCGGGCAGCTCACGTTCGCCCGCGAGCTGACACTGCTGCTGGCGCCGAACATCAACTCCTACAAGCGCTTCGCGGTCGGCTCGTTCGCGCCCACGACCGTGGCCTGGGGCCACGACAACCGCACCTGCGCCTTCCGCGTCGTCGGCCACGGGCCGGGCCTGCGCTTTGAGAACCGCTCCGGCGGCGCCGACCTCAACCCGTACATGGCGCTGAGCGCACTGATCGCGGCCGGGCTTGAAGGCGTCGACCGCGGGCTGAGCCTGGAAGCTGCTTTTGAGGGCAACGCCTACGCGAGCACCGATCGGCCGAAGCTGCCCGGCACGCTGCGGGAGGCGCGCACCCTGTTCGACGGCAGCGTGATGGCGCGCACGGCCTTCGGGGACGAGGTGGTCAGTCACTATCTGAATGCCGCCGACGTCGAGTTGGCGGCCTTTGAAGCGGCCGTCACCGACTGGGAACGGGTCCGAGGGTTCGAGCGCCTGTGAGCACCGCGAGCGAAACGACCCGAGTGTCTTCAACACTCGACAGTGGAGTTTCGCTCGAAGCCGTGTTCGCGCCAGTGCGGTCGATGACCGCGTTCGAGGAGACCGTCGATCGGCTGGGTACGGCGATCCGCCTCGGGCTGCTGCCACCCGGCACCAGGCTGCCGGCCGAGCGCGAGCTCTGCACCAAGCTCGGGATCGCGCGCTCGACCCTGCGCCAGGCGCTGACGGCGCTGACCCAGAGCGGCCACCTGCACGCGGTCCGGGGTCGCGGCGGCGGCACCTTCGTGGTCGAGGTGCTGCCGCCATCAAAGCCGCCATCCGAAGAGGTTCTGCGCTCCTGGCGCGACAGCTGCGACCAGCGCATCACGATTGAGATCGGTGTGGCTGTGCTGGCGGCGCGGCGCGCCCCTCCTGAGACGATCGCGTCGCTGCGGCGCCTGGTCGATGCGCTCGACGAGACCGTCAACGACTTTGAGGCCTACCGCCAGCTCGATGTCCGGCTGCACGTCGAGTTGGCCGAGGCCACCGGCAACCCGCGCCTGCTTGCCGCGATGACCGAGATCCAGGGCGTGATGACCGACCTGATCAGGCTGATCGCTCACCCGGCCGAGGTGTTGACCTCCTCGAACCAGGGCCATCGGCGTGTGCTTGGCGCGATAGCCCGAGGTGACGAGGCGGCCGCCGCGGCGGCGATGCTCGAGCACCTGCGTGGCACCGAGCACATCCTCGGCTGGCTGCTGCCGGGCGACTGAGACAAGGGCCACGGCGGCACATCTGAGTGGCCGACTTACGCCTTATCGGCGGATAAAGCCCGGCCCGGCGGCCCACATCGATGCGCCAGATGTATGAAGTTGCACAAACGCTCTTGACTTGGAGCGGAGCACACGCGAGCATGCCGCGCTTAAGGAAGGGCGACTGGACCTTTAGTCGCACGCTTCGCGGCAACCGACGCGGTAGGTGGAGGAGAGCAATGCTGATCAACAGGGGGAACAACGCATGACTACGGAGACCCTCTCCGCAGACGAACAGCGACTAGCTGAGCTGGGCTACAAGCAGGAGCTGAAACGCGGTTGGAGCTCGTTCTCCAACTTCGCCATCTCGTTCTCGATCATCTCGGTGCTGGCCGGCTGTTTCACCAGCTACGGCCAGGCGTTCCTCAACGGCGGGCCGGTTGCGATCTCAATCGGCTGGCCGGTCATTGCCTGTCTGGTGATGTGCGTCGCAGTCTCGATGTCTGAGCTGGCTTCCGCGATGCCGACGGCAGGCGGGATCTATTACTGGGCGTCCAAACTCGGCAACCCGACCTGGGGTTGGTTCACGGGTTGGTTCAACCTGATCGGCCTGGTCGCCTGCGTGGCCTCGGTGGACTACGCCGCGGCCAGCTTCCTGCAGTACCTGCTGAGCCTCTACGGGACCGACTTCATCTTCAACTTCGCGTCGACCAGCATCCATTACAACGCCCATGTGGTCTTCGCGCTGTTCCTGATCATCCTCGTGATTCACGGGCTGATCAACGTCTTCTCCAGCCACCTGGTGTCGATCTTCAACGGCGTCTCGGTGTGGTGGCACGTGCTCGGCGTGGCCGTGATCGCGATCATCCTGTTCGCCGTGCCGAGCCACCACGCGAGCCTCTCGTTTGTGTTCGGACACCGTGCGTTTGGCGCCTTCGGTCACCACATGTACTGGTACTACACGCTGCCGCTCGGCTTCCTGCTGACGATGTACACGATCACCGGTTACGACGCCTCGGCACACGTCTCCGAAGAGACCCACGGCGCCTCACAGGCAGCGGCCAAGGGCATCTGGCGCTCGGTGTTCTACTCGGCGATCGTCGGCTGGATCGTGCTGATGGCGTTGACGTTCGCAGCGACGCCGTCACACCTGAACACGATTGACTCGTCCGGCTTCCCGGCGCTCGGGATCATCACCACCGCGCTCGGCACGGGCACGGCCAAGTTCGTGATCTTCATCTCGCTGATGGGTCAGCTCTTCTGCGGCATGGCCTGCGTGACCAGCTGCTCGCGGATGACCTTCGCCTTCTCCCGGGACGGCGCCGTTCCCGGCCACAACCTCTGGCGTCGTCTGAGCGCCCGCCAGACCCCCACGTGGGCCGTGCTGTTCGCGGTCTGCTTCGCGGCTGTGATCACGATTCCGGCGTACTTCCCGGACAAGGCCGGCTATCCGGTTGCGTTCTTTGCGGTCACGTCGATCACGGTCATCGGCCTGTACATCGCGTACACGATTCCGGTCTTCCTGCGCTGGCGCATGGGTGACCGCTTCCAGCCGGGGCCGTGGACGCTCGGCAAGAAGTACAAGTGGATCAACGTGATCGCGTTCAGCTGGGTCGGGCTCTGCGTGATCATCTTCTGCCTGCCGACCTCGCCGGCCGGATGGTTCGGCAGCAGCTTCACCCTGAGCGCGGTGAACTACGCGCCAATCGTGACGATCGGGCTGATCGTGATCGTTGGCATCTGGTACTTCGGATGGGCTCGCAAGACGTTCACCGGTCCGGTCAACACCTTCAACGAGCTCGACGGGCTCGCAGAGGTAGCACCGGGACCATCGTCCCCATGAGTGATGTTCTGGAAGTGCTCGAGCCCGCCACCGCGGCGGTGCTCGAGCTGGTCCCAGCGGCTGGTGTTGAAGCCGTAGATGAAGCCGTAGCCAAGGCCCGCGCCGCGCTTCCAGCGTGGCGCGGTCTGGCACCTGGGGTGCGCGCGAGTGCGCTACGCGCACTCGCGGACAAGGTTGAGGAGCATCTTGAGGAGCTGGCGCTGCTCGAGGCCCGCAACGCCGGCAAGCCGATCGGCGGCGCCCGCGGCGAGATCGGCGCCGTGGTCGACGTCTTCCGGTATTACGCCGGGTCGCCGGAGCGGCTGATGGGCGACACGATCCCGGTCGCCGGTGGGCAGGCGTTCACGATCCGCGAACCACTCGGCGTCGTCGGACTGATCGTGCCCTGGAACTTCCCGTTGCTGATCGCCGCCTGGAAGCTCGGCCCGGCGCTGGCGGCCGGAAACACCGTCGTGCTGAAGCCGGCCGAGTTGACGCCGTTGACGGCGTTGCGCTTCGAACAGCTGGTACTCGAGGCCGGTATCGCCCCGGGCGTGGTCAACGTCGTCGCCGGCCTCGGACCGGTGGCCGGCGCGCGCCTTGTGGAGCACCCGGATGTCGCGAAGGTCGCGTTCACCGGATCGACTGTCGTCGGCCGACAGATCGCCGCCTCGGCGGCCGCCACGATCAAGCGTGTGACGCTCGAGCTGGGCGGCAAGTCGGCCAACGTCATCTTTGCCGACGCCGACCTTGAGAAGGCTGCAGAGATGGCCCCTTGGGCGGTCTTCGACAACGCCGGCCAGGACTGTTGCGCGCGTTCGCGGATTCTCGTCGAGTACTCAGCGGTTGACAAATTTCTCAGCCTGCTGCAGCCCCACGTCGAGAATTTCAAGGTCGGCGGGCCGCTCGACCCGGAGGCGATGATGGGGCCGCTGATCTCCGCCAAGCAGAGGGATCGGGTGGCCTCATTCGTCGGCGCCGACGCGCCGGTTGCCTTCCAAGGCACCGCGCCCGACGGGCCCGGCTTCTGGTTCCCGCCGACCGTGCTCTCACCGGTTGACCCGAACTCCCCGGCGGTGCGCGAGGAGATCTTCGGGCCGGTGGTGACGGTGATCCCGTTCAAGGACGAGGACGAGGCGGTCCGCATCGCCAACGACACCATCTACGGTCTCTCCGGCTCGATCTGGACGCGTGACGGCGGCCGCGCGTTGCGTGTCGCCCATGCGATGGAGACCGGTGTACTTTCGATCAACTCCAACTCATCTGTGCGCGTGAGCACGCCGTTCGGAGGTTTCAAGCAGTCCGGCTACGGCCGCGAGCTCGGTCCTCACGCGACCGATGCATATACCGAAATCAAAACCATCTATTACGCAACCACATGAATCGCCTTCAAGACAAAGTCGCAGTAATCACCGGTGCCGCCGGCGGCATCGGACTGGCCACCGCCGAGCTGTTTGAGGCAGAGGGCGCCCACGTTGTCGGCGTCGACCTCAAGCAGCATTCGGTCGGTGAGCTTGCACTCCAGGTCGACCTCACGGACGAGCAGGCAGTCAAGGACATGTACCAGCAGACGCGGGACAAGTTCGGGAAGATCGATGTGCTCTTCAACAACGCCGGGATCTCACCGACCGACGACGACTCGGTCCTGATCACCGAGTACGACGCCTGGCAGCGGGTCCAGGACGCGAACCTCAAGAGCGTCTTCTTCTGCTGCAAGTACGGAATCCCCCACCTGCTGGAGACTGGCGGCGGCTCCGTGATCAACACGGCCTCATTCGTGGCGATCATGGGTGCCGCGACCTCCCAGATCTCCTACACGGCCTCCAANNTCCGCGTCAACGCGCTCTGCCCCGGCCCGGTCGCCACGCCGCTGTTGATGGAGCTGTTCGCCAAAGACCCCGAGCGGGCCGCCCGTCGGCTCGTCCACGTACCTATGGGCCGTTTCGGTGAGGCTGNNGACTCCTCGTTCATGACCGCGTCATCACTGCTGATCGATGGCGGCATCAACGGCGCTTACACGACCCCGCTCTGATCTGTGGCGACCCCCCTGCGGCCGCAGGGTCGCCCGGAAGCACGTCTGGCGGGCGGGCTTGCAC
>PLES01000099.1 GCA_003137075.1 Solirubrobacterales bacterium | reverse complement strand
GCCCGCAAGTCAGGAGCGCCGCCGCCTGAGCGCCGTCCACGCCTTGCTCGTGAAGGCCTCGCGCGAGGGGCACGAAGTGGGCGCCCTGCTCGACCGCCTCGCCGATAATCGCATAGCCGGCCTCGCCGAAGACCAAACGGCGCCAGCTTCGGTGCGCGAGGCCCTGCGCCGCCTGGCGGCCGANNGGAGGGGGCGAGCTGCGGCGAATACCTGCTGACACCCGTCATCGCCGGCAAGCTGATTTCGCGCCTCGCGCGCGCCGGCCTGTTCCGGGCCGAGCCGGACAAAGGTGCCCGCTTCGCCACCGCCTGGGCCAACGCCATCACCCCGCCGCCAGAACCCTTCATGCCGCCCACGGCGGTCACGAAGGAGGCCGAGCGCATACGCGGCAGCGTGATTTCCCTGCTGCATCTGCAGCGCATGCCCACCGAACTCGAAGTCGCCCAGGCCACCGTGTTCTACCTCGCCGACCGCGCGGTTTCGGGCGAAAGCTTCCAGCCCTCCGGCGGGCTATCGGTGGAACGCTCCAGCACCGAGCGGGAGCTTTTTGGCGGCACGCGGCAGGAGCGCATCGAAGCCCTTGAGGGCCGTACCATTTGGCTGATCGGCGAGCATCTGACGTCGCATCTCGCTCAGGCCGCCACCTCGTTCATCGACGTTGGAAAAGTCGCCCGTGTTGTGCTCATCACCCGTACCGAGGCGGGCGCCGCCGCGGTGCGGGCGGCGGCGGGGCCGGCGGTGGCGGCCTGCACGAGGCGTTCTTGGTCCGCTGCTCGGCGGAGGTCGGCGATGTGCTGTCGGGCGGCGATGGCGGTGAATTCGGAATGCATGGCTGCACCTCGTGTTGGTATTGGTCCGGCCACTGTGATCTGCGTGGGTTGCAGCGGGCTTTCAGTCCGGTAAACGCCCCGGCCGGCCATCACAACCGCGGGCGGTCTCGGCGGCGTGTCCTGGGCGGTTGGCGGTAGAGACCGCTACGGTCACCAGGGCTTATGCGTTTCGGCATCCTGGGACCGCTACAGGTGATCGGTGATGATGGGCGTGAGCTCGCGCTGGGTGGCCGCATGCCACGCACCGTGCTTGCGATCCTGCTGCTGCGGCCGAACGAGGTCGTCTCGAGTGATCGCCTGGTTGAGGAGCTGTGGGAGGGGGCGCCGCCGGCGAGCGCCGCGAAGGGGTTGCACGTGCACGTGTCGCGGCTGCGCCGGGCGCTTGCCGCCAGCCAACCGGAGCCTGGCGAGGAGCGACTGGTCACGGCCGCTGGGGGCTATCTGTTGAGGATCGCGCCCGACGAGCTGGATTTGCTGCGGTGCCAGGGGCTGATCGGTGAGGGCCGATCGCTGCTCGCCGCCGGAGACCCGGACGGGGCGTTGGCGGCGCTCAACGCGGCGCTAGAGCTTTGGCGCGGCGAGGCGTTGTGCGATTTTGAGTACGACGTGTTCGCACAGGCGGAGATCGCGCGGCTCGGCGAGCTTCGCGCCACCGCGCTGGAGGAGCGGGTCGCGGTCGAAATGCTGCTGGGCAGAGAGGCGCAGGTGCTGGGCGAGCTCGAGCGTCTCGTGCGCGCGTACCCCTTCCGCGAACGTCTGCGTGGACAGCTGATGTTGGCTCTGTACCGGACTGGACGGCAGGCCGAAGCGCTCGCCGCGTACCGTGCCGCGCGGTCGGTGCTGGTCGAAGAACTGGGGATTGAGCCTTCGGTCGAGCTGCGGCAGCTGCACGAAGCGATCCTTGCTCAGGACGGGTCGCTGCTCCAAACCGACCCGGGCGATTCAGCCGCGGGCACCGGCCCCCGCGCCACGACGGACGCGCGAGCGCCGGGCGATGTCCACCTGCCCGCGCAGGCGACACCCCTCATCGGCCGCGAACGCGAACTTGGCGAGCTGGTCACGCTCGCTGATTCGTGCCGGCTGATAACCCTGACCGGAACCGGTGGAACGGGAAAGACCCGGCTCGGGATGGCGCTTGCGGCGGGTCTCGCCGACCGCTATCCGGACGGCGTGTGGTGGGTTCCGCTCGCCATGGTCAGCGAGGCGCGGCTGGTACCGGCGGCGATCGCTGCGGCGCTCGGCGACATCGCGGATCTGCCGATGTATCTGCGCCGGCGCGCCCTGCTGCTCGTGCTTGACAACTTCGAGCAGGTGATCGATGCAGCTCGTGCGGTCTCCGAGCTGCTGTCCGGCGCGCCGGGTTGTGGGGTGATCGTGACGAGCCGGGAGCGACTCGGCGTGGCCGCCGAGCAGGAATACCCGGTGGCGCCGCTATCGTCCGACGCCGCGGTCGAACTGTTCGCCGCGCGGGCGCGGCAGGTGGACCCGGGTTACGAGCCGGGCGCTGAGATCGACGCGATCTGCGAGCGACTCGATCGACTTCCGCTCGCGCTCGAGCTTGCGGCGACGCGGGTCAAGCTGCTCTCCGGACAGCAGCTCCTCAACCGGCTGGACCAGCGGCTACCGCTGCTCGCCGGGGGGCGCCGCGACCTCCCCAAGCGCCACAGCACGATGCGGGCAACGATCGCCTGGAGCTACGACCTGCTCACCGCGCCCGAGCAGCGGTTGTTCACCCGGCTCGCGGTGTTCGTCGGCAGCTTCGAACTCGAGGCAGCCGAACAGATCTGCGATGCCGATCTCGACGCCATGCGGTCACTGATCGACAAGAGTCTCCTGCGTCCTGACGAGAACGGACGATTCTTCCTACTGGGAACCACGCGGGAATATGCGCTCGAGCGGTTCGATTCAAGCGATGAGCACGACGAGATTCGCGCCCGCCACGCACGCTGGTACCTCGCGCTCGGCGTCGCTGATGGTGACCGTCCCCGGGAGCGCGCCGACGATCTGGTTCGGCTGCGCCAGGAAGCCACTGATGTCGGTCTTGCACTCGCCTGGGCGCTCGACCACGACATCGCCGCAGCACTCCCACTCGCCGATGCCCTGTTCAGCCCTTGGCTAGAGGCCGGACGCATTCATGAACTCACGCAGTGGTACGAGCGGGCGCTGGCCGGTCAAACGACATTGTCTTTGGCTGACCGCGCCAAGGCCCTCGCCGGGCTCGGTCAGGCGCTGGTGTTCCTCGAGCGCATCGATCAGGCGCGCGCAGCGCTGATAAGGGCGCTCACGCTCTATCGGGAAGCTGGAGACGAACGCGGCGAGGGTCTCGTGCTGCATCGCCTCGGCGTTGCCGAGTTGGTGGCCGGCGCGCCGGAGATGGCCCTCACATGGGCGGAGCAGGCGCTTGCGATCTACGAGCGCCTCGACGACTCGCGCGCTATCGCGGGGACCTTGCACCACGTCGCTGAGGCGCTCCGCGACCTCGGCGATTTCGAGCGGTCTGTCGAGCGGTTCGCCCGTTCGATCGAGATTCAGCGCGCGAACGGGTTCGACAGTGGTTCGTCCGGGGTGCACAGCCTCGGCGACCTCTACCTCGACAAGGGCGATATGCCCACTGCCGAGCGCTACTACCGTGAGGCGCTAGCCCTCGGTCTGCAAGAGGGAGACGTGCGGTTGGGGGCTTACTGCCTTGCGGGTCTCGCCTGCGTCGCGGCCGGCAACGGGGACGCAGCCGCGGCCGGTCGCCTCTGGACCCTCGCCCAGCGGCTCGAGCACGAGATCGGCTTCCGGCTGGTCGGTGCCGAACGAGTCCGCTATGAGCAGGCCCTGACCCCAGCGCTCGCCAACACCGATGAGTACCGCGCTGGTGTCGCGGACGCAGCAAACATCGACCCGCTCACCGCAGCCGCCGAGATCGTCGAAAATATGCGCCCGAGTGGATTCGAACCACCGGCCTTCCGCTCCGGAGGCGGACGCTCTATCCCCTGAGCTACGGGCGCGAGTGGCGGGGATGCCGTGAGCGAGCTTAGCGATGCTGGCGTGAGCAGGAAAGCCGAGCACGCGGGTATGCGACGCTTCGCCTATGAACTTGACCAAGCACGGAGTGTGGATCGGGCGCTCCATCACGGAGGCTGAATACGGCGAGGCGGCGCGCCTCGCGCAGGATCTCGGTTTCGGCACGCTTTGGCTCGGCGGGTCGCCGCGGCTGCTGACGCTGCGTCCGATGCTCGAAGCGACCGAGAACCTGGTGATCGCGACCGGGATCGTGAACATCTGGCAATACGAGCCGGCGGTGCTGGCCCAGGAGTTCGCCGAACTCGACGCCGACTTCCCGGGCAGGTTGCTGCTCGGCATCGGTATCGGCCATCCCGAGGCGACCAGCGAGTACCAGAAGCCCCTGACCAAGTCCCGCGAGTTCCTGGACGGGATCGCGGCTGCTGCAAATCCGGTTCCGCGCGAGCGCATGGTTCTGGCGGCGCTTGGCCCGAAGATGCTCGACCTGAGCTTTGAGCGCGCACTCGGCGCGCATCCGTATTTCGTGCCGGTCGAGCACACGCGGTTCGCGCGTGAGCGGCTTGGTGCGCAGGCGCTAATCGCCCCCGAGATCGCTGTCGCGGTCGATGACGACTCGGAGCGCGCTGTTGCGGCTGCGCGTGCCTACGCGGACATGTATCTGCAGCGCATCAACTACACGAGCAACCTCAAACGCTTCGGCTGGACTGACGAAGACATCGCCAACGGCGGCTCAGACAGGCTGATCGATGCGGTCGTGCCGCAGGGCTCCGCGGCTGAACTGGTCGCTGCGGTCCAGGCCCACCTCGATGCCGGCGCCGACCATGTCTGTGTTCAGACCGTCGGCGTCGAGGGTGTGCCAACGGCCGCGTGGACGGCGCTCGCCGCGGCGCTCGGTCTCAAGTAGCGCTGGCAGTTGCCAAGCAGGCGCTGCTGAGCTTCAGTCCGGGCATCCCGTAAACCGGGGGGGTGACCTTCTGGCAGTAGGTGACCGAACCGAGCGCGGGGATCACCACGCCGTAGAACGGATAGGTCACGTTGGCGGTGACCATCTCGCACTTGAAGGCGACACGCGCCGACGTGCTGCCGGCCGTCGGCGTGCAGCTCTGCTTCGTCAGCGGGCCGTTGTACTGGCCGGTCTTGATCTGCTGGTTGAGCCAGGCGGCGATCGCTAGCTCAAGACCCTTCGCAGGCTTCACACCGGCGGCGAGCTTGGCGAGCTTCGGTGCCTGCTCCTGCGCCATCAGCGCGTCAGCCTCTTTGTTCTGCGCGACTATCGCGCTCGGGCTGTTGACCGACGCCTCGCTCGGCACGTCGTTGGTCTGATGCTCGACGAAGGCGACCAGTGCGACCACGGCGATGAGCGCGACCCCGAACGGCAGCCCCCACTGCAGCCATACGGGCAGCGAGCGGTAGTTGAAGCGCTTTGGGCGTCGCTGGGATGCGGCGGGCATCACCGCCAGGGTACCGCCGCAGGCTAAAGCGAACCTCCGCGGACGAGCTCTGGTGTCACACTGCCGGGAATGGAGTTCTCAGTGTTCTTCGCCGGCACCGGCGGCTCCTTGCCAACCCAGCGGCGTGGGCTTCCGGCGATCCTGGTTCGGCGCGGGGGAGACCGCATCCTGGTCGACTGCGGTGAAGGTACCCAGCGCCAGCTGCTGCGCTCAATCGGTCTGACCGAGCTCGACGAGATCTTCCTCACGCACCTGCACGCCGACCACTGGCTCGGACTGCCCGGGATGCTGAAGACGTTCGACATGCGCGGGCGCGAGACGCCGCTGCGGGTCTACGGTCCGCGCGGAACCAAGGACCTCGTGGACGGTGTGCTCAAGTACGCCGGCCGCACCGAGTACGACCTCTTCGTGATCGAGCTCGAGCACGGGCACGTCCTTGAACGCGACGGCTACGAGATCATCCCGGTGCAGGTCTCGCATCGCGGTCAGGCACTCGGCTATGTCTTTGACGAGTTCGACCGGCCCGGGGTCTTCGATCCCGAGGCCGCGACCGCCGCCGGCCTCACCTCGGGGCCGGAGTTCGGCCGCGTGCAGCGCGGCGAGACGGTCAACGGGGTCTCACCCGAGCAGGTGATGGGCCCGGCCCGCGCCGGACGCAAGCTGACGATATCCGGCGACACGCGCCCGTACACGGCGCTCTGCGAGGCGGCGTGGCGCAGCGACGTGCTGATCCATGAGGCGACCTTCGCGATCGAGGAGGCCGAGCGCGCCCACCAGACCGGGCACTCGACAGCGGCTCAGGCAGCCGGTGTCGCACGCGACGCCGAGGTCAAGCTGCTCGCGATCAACCACCTCTCGATCCGCTACCCCGCGAAGGTGCTGCGCGACGAGGCAAGGGCGATCTTCGCCAACACCGTTCTGCCACGCGACTTCGACACGATCGAGATCCCGTTTGTCGAACGCGGCGAGCCGGAGCTACTGCGTTGGATCGATCTCTCCAAAATGCAGGCGGAGACGGAGCCGGCGGTCTCAGAGCAGCCTTAGGCTCCGAAACCGCTGATAGGGTTATCTGAAACCACCCTTTAACCCGGTCCTGTGAGGCCAGGAAGGATGCCAGGTGTCAGAGGTAACGGTCGCTCTCGACCGCGATGACATGCGCCGCACGCTTGTGCGGATCGCGCACGAGATTGTCGAGAAGAATCCGCCCGCCAGCGGGGCTCTCGCGATCGTGGGTATTCATCGCCGCGGGGCGATCCTCGCCGAGCGGATCCAGGCGCTGCTCAGCGAGCTGACCCATACCGAGGTGCCGCTCGGCTCGGTCGACATCAGCTTCTACCGAGACGACCTCGCGACCCGGCCGACAGCGCCGGTGGTGCTCTCGACCCAGCTCGACTTCCCGCTTGACGGGCGCACGATCGTGATCGTCGACGACGTGCTCTACACGGGTCGCACGGTGCGCTCGGCGATCGACGTGATCTTCGACTATGGGCGGCCCGCCAGGGTCCAGCTGGCGACGCTGATTGACCGTGGCCACCGCGAGCTGCCGATCCGCCCGGACTACGTCGGCAAGAACCTGCCGACCGCACAGGATCAGCGCGTGAACGTGCACGTCGACGAGATCGACGGCGTCGACCAGGTGCTGATCGGACCGCGCGGACCGCAACCGAACCAGAGCAGCGTGGCGGCGTGACCAGCCACCTGATCAGCATCGAGGATCTTGATCGCGCCGCGATCGAGCGGATCCTGTTGCGCGCACAGTCGTTCGCCGAAGTGTCAGGCCGCGAGATCAAGAAGGTGCCGGCGCTGCGCGGTCGCACGGTCGTGAACCTCTTCTACGAGGCCTCGACCCGCACGAGCTCATCGTTCGAGCTCGCCGCGACGCGGCTGAGCGCCGACGTGATCAACATTCGCGCAAGCGGCTCGAGCATCGAGAAGGGCGAGTCGCTGCGCGACACCGTCCAGACGCTGACCGCGTATGAGCCCGCCGCGATCGTGATCCGGTCGCCCTACGCCGGCGCCGCCGCGCAGGTCGCGCAGTGGACCGACGCCGCCGTGGTCAACGCCGGCGACGGCAAGCACGAGCACCCCACCCAGGCGCTGCTCGATGTCTTCGCGTTGCAGAGCCGGGTCGGGCGGCTCGACGGGCTCAAGATCTGGATCGTCGGCGACGTTTTGCACTCGCGAGTCGCACGCTCGGACATCAGCGCCTTCCAGAAGATGGGCGCCAAGGTCACGGTCGCCGGCCCGCCGACGCTGTTGCCGCGCGAGATCGAAGCGCTCGGCTGCAGCGCCTCGCCGACGCTCGACGGGCTCACCGAAGCCGACGTGATCTACGTACTGCGGATGCAGCACGAGCGCATGCAGGAGGCGTTCGTGCCCTCACTCGGCGAGTACGCGGCCCGCTACCAGATCAACCATGAGCGGCTGCGTCCCGGCCAGCTCGTGATGCACCCGGGGCCGGTCAACCGCGGCGTCGAGATCTCCGCCGACGTGATCGACTCCGAGATCTCTCTGATCGGTGAGCAGGTCAAGGCCGGCGTCGCCGTGCGCATGGCGGTGCTCTACGAACTACTGGTTGGAACGACAACGCTCGCGGCGGTCGCCTAGTCATGCCTCAGAAGCTTTTCCGCAGGCCGGCGCCGGCCGCCGACCTATTGATCAAGAACGCCCATGTGCTCGACCCGCGCGCCGGGATCGACGGGCAGCACGACGTGTTGGTGCGCGGAGGAAAGATCGCCGAGCTTGGGGCGCCCGGGAGCGTGTCGGCAGAATCGCTCCCACCCACCGCGCCGACCATGGATGCAACCGGCAAGCACCTCTTCCCGGCATTCGTCGACCCGCACGTGCATCTGCGCAGCCCCGGACAGGAGTACAAGGAGAACCTCGAGACCGGCACCTCCTCGGCGGCCGCGGGCGGTTTCTGCCAGGTGATCGCGATGCCCAACACCTCGCCGGTGATCGACGCGGTCACGGTGCTGAGATCGCTGACCACGGTCGCGAGCCAGCAGGCGCACGTGCCGACCGGGTTCCTCGCCTCGATCACCGTCGGCTTGCAGGGCAGCGACCTCAGCCCGATGGCGGCGCTCGCCGACGCGGGTGCGCTCGGCTTCACCGATGACGGCAAGCCGGTCACCTCCGCGGGCATGCTGCGTAAGGCACTGCAATACCAGCGGCTCGCCGGTGGCGTGATCGCCCTGCACGAGGAGGACCCGGCGCTCTCAGGCGCGGGCGTCATGCACGAAGGAGCCGTCTCGGCACGGCTCGGCGTCACCGGCATCCCGTCGATCTCCGAGTCGACGATGGTCGCCCGTGACAGCGCGCTCGCGAAGTTCGAGGACGCGCGCATGCACTTCCAGCACCTCAGCTGCGTCGAGTCGGTGCAGGCGCTCGCCTACTGGCGCGAGGCCGGGGCCCGGGTCAGCGGTGAGGCGACGCCGCACCACCTGACGCTGACGCACGAGGATGTGCGCTCACTTGACACCCGCATGAAGATGAACCCGCCGCTACGCACCGAGAGCGACCGCCAGGCGCTGATCGAAGGGCTGCGCAGCGGCGTGATCGAGTGCATCGCCACCGACCACGCGCCGCACGCGCGCTACGAGAAGGAGATGCCGTTCGAGCAGGCGCCGATGGGAACGACCGGGCTCGAGACCGCCTTTGCGGCGGTCTACAACGAGCTGGTCAAACCAGGGGTGCTGCCACTCGGGCTGGTGGTCGAGCGGATGACCACGGGTGGCGCTCTGTACGGCCTGCAAATCCCCACGATCGCGGTCGACGCCGAGGCTAACCTCGTGCTCGTCGATCTCGAGGCGAGCTGGACCGTCGGCGAGCACGGCTACGTCAGCCGCTCAGAGAACTGTTGCTTTCACGGGCGTACGTTCGCCGGTGTGGTTTTGACGACGATCGCGGCCGGGTCGGTCGTATATGAACACGGCAAGGAGCTGGACAGATGAGCGACGCGAGCGCCTACGTACTGCTGGAGGACGGCACCCGCTTTGACGGGCTCGCCTGCGGCGCTGACGTGCATGCGGTGGGGGAGATCGTCTTCACCACCTCGATGTCCGGCTACCAGGAGGCGATGACCGACCCCAGCTACGCCGGTCAGATGATCGCCTTCACCTACCCGCAGATCGGCAACTACGGCGTCAACGCGGAGGACGCCGAGGCCGCGGTGCCGAAGGCCAGCGGCTTTGTCGTCCGCGAACTCTCGCCGGTCGTC
>PLES01000003.1 GCA_003137075.1 Solirubrobacterales bacterium | reverse complement strand
AGCTGGCGCGAGATGCACCAAGGGCGGATGTTCTCCATCCAGTTCAGGTAGACGCCGGCCTGGTTCTCGGGGTGGAACTTGATCTGGCCGTTCTTGACGACGTCAATCGCCGGCTTGGCAAGCTCCTGCATGTTCATGAACCACTGCAGCGAGATCAGCGGCTCGATGCGGCTGCCTGAGCGCTGGCTGAACGGGACCGTGTGGGTGTACGGCTCGCGGCGATTGAGCAGGCCCAGGTCCTCAAGTTCGGTGACGACCGCGACTTGCGCCTCTTTGGTAGTGAGGCCAAGGAAGCGCTCGGGGACGTCCTCCCCCTGCATGCGCCCGTCCTCGCCGATCACGCTCGGGTGCGGGAGGTGATGGCGGTGGCCGATCTCAAAGTCGTTCGGGTCGTGGCCCGGCGTGATCTTCAGCGCTCCTGTCCCGAACTCCGTCTTGACGTAGTCGTCGGCGATGATCGGCAGCCTGCGTCCGACGATCGGCAACACGACGTGCTCGCCGATCAGGCGGCTGTAGCGCTCGTCGTGCGGGTTCACGGCAACTGCGACGTCGGCGAGCATCGTCTCCGGCCGCACGGTGGCGACGGTGATCGAGCCGCCGCCGGAGGCGAGCGGATAGTCGATGTAGAAGAGCGTGTCGGTGACCTCGCGCGACTCAACTTCGAGATCTGAGATCGCGCTGCGGCTGCCCGGGTCCCAGTTGACCAGGTACCGGTCGCGGTAGATGTAGCCCTTCTCATAGAGCGCGACAAAGACCTTGGCGACCGCTGCGGCGTAGTCCTCGTCGAGCGTGAACCGCTCGTCTTCGTAGTCCGCGCTGGAGCCGAGCCGCTTGATCTGGCTGACGATCTCGCCGCCATATTGGCCGCGCCACTGCCAGACACGTTCGATAAAGGCTTCGCGTCCGAGCCCTTCGCGGGTCAGGCCCTCGCTGACGACCGCCTTCTCAACCTGGGTCTGGGTGGCGATACCGGCGTGGTCGGTACCGAGGATCCACTTCGCCCGCTTACCCTGCTGGCGGGCGTGACGGATCAGCGTGTCCTGGATCGCGTTGTTGAGCGCGTGACCCATGTGCAGCACACCGGTGACATTCGGCGGCGGGATCGCGATCGAGTAGTTCTCCTCGGAGCCTCCGAGCGGCTCGGGGTGGTACAGCCCCGAGTCAAGCCAGCGCTGAGCGATCCGCGGCTCAACCTCGGTCGGGTCGTAGCGAGTTTTGGGCTCTAGGTCGGCCATCCGGCCGCCGAGTTTAGGCGCTGACCGGCGGCGGATCAGCGCGGAGCGTCGTCCTCAGTCGCTCACGTACGTTCGTACGCTTCGCTCCCTGCGTCCGACCCACGCCTGATCCGGCGTCGTCAGGCCGCGGCCGCGGAGTCGTCTTCGACGGCGACGGTGACGAGCGTGGGCGTCGCGCCCTTCTCGATCGTGTCGCGGGTGACCACGCACTTCTGCACGTCACGGCGTGAGGGCAACTCGAACTGAACATCGAGCAGCGCCTCCTCGATGATCGAGCGCAGGCCGCGGGCGCCGGTCTCGCGCTCAAGCGCCTTGTCGGCGATCGAGTTGAGCGCGTCTTCAGAGAAGACGAGTTCGATCCCGTCGAACTGGAAGAAGCGTTGGAACTGCTTGGCCAGCGCGTTGCGCGGCTCGGTCAGGATCTTCATCAGCTCACCGCGTGAGAGCTGGTGGATCGCCGATACGACCGGCAGGCGGCCGATGAATTCGGGGATCAGGCCGTACTGGATCAGATCCTCAGGCAGGCAATGCTCGAAGATCTCTCCAAGGTCCCGCTGATCCTTGGTTTGGATCGTCGCCCCGAAGCCGACGCCCTGGTGTCCGATGCGACGCTCGACCACGCGATCCAGGTTCGCGAAGGCGCCACCACAGATGAAGAGGATGTTGGTGGTNNTGCACGCCCTCGCCGCTGACGTCACGCGTGATCGAGGGGTTGTCCGCCTTGCGGGCGATCTTGTCCACCTCGTCGATGTAGATGATCCCGGTCTCCGCCTTCTTGACGTCATAGTCGGCGGCCTGGATCAGCTTCAGAAGGATGTTCTCGACGTCCTCACCGACGTAGCCGGCCTCGGTCAGCGCCGTCGCGTCGGCGATGGCGAACGGGACGTTGAGGATCTTCGCCAGGGTCTGAGCGAGCAGCGTCTTGCCGCAGCCGGTCGGCCCGAGCAGCAGGATGTTGGACTTCTGGAGCTCGATGTCCTGCTCATCGGACTGCAGCATCTGCACGCGCTTGTAGTGGTTGTAGACCGCCACAGACAAGGTGCGCTTGGCCTGCTCCTGGCCGACCACGTACTCATTGAGCACGTCATAGATCTCCCGCGGCTTGGGGAGGTTGTCCATGTCGAAGTTGGGCGGAGCGGTGAACTCCTCATCGATGATCTCGTTGCAGAGATCGATGCACTCGTCACAGATGTAGACGCCGGGGCCGGCGATGAGCTTCTTAACCTGCCGCTGCGATTTGCCGCAGAAACTGCAGAGAAGTTGCTCGTTCGAATCAGTCGGACGTGCCATGCGTTTCCTCGGGGAGCTACGGCAACAATGAACCGGCGACGCTGCGGCACCTAGAGTAGCCGCCGCTTGGCCTCAGGCCAAGCGGCAACCGTCAGCCTTGTGAGCTGACCTAGTGCTGCGAAATCACTCGGTCAATGATCCCGTAGTCCTTGGCCTCCTCGGAACTCATGAAGTAGTCCCGCTCGGTGTCTTTCTTGACTTCCTCAACTGGCTTGCCGGAATGCTCGGCAATGATCTCGTCGAGGCGACTGCGCAGGTCGATGATCTCGCGTGCGTGGATCTCGATGTCTGTGGCCTGGCCGGAGAAGCCGGCCGAGACCTGATGGATCAGGACCTTCGCGTTAGGTAGCGCCATGCGCTTACCTGGAGCGCCAGCTGCGAGCAACAGCGCCCCCATTGACATCGCGATGCCGACGCAGATCGTCGACACGTCAGGCTTGATGAACTGCATCGTGTCGTAGATAGCCAGGCCGGCGTACACGGAGCCGCCCGGGGAGTTGATGTAGAGCGAGATGTCCTTGTCAGGATCCTCGGACTCAAGGTGCAGCAACTGCGCCACGATCAAGTTCGCGATCTGATCATCAACCGGAGTCCCGAGGAAGACGATCCGCTCGTTGAGGAGGCGGCTATAGATGTCAAAAGCGCGCTCCCCGCGGGAAGTCTGCTCAACGACCATCGGTACTAATGGACTCATGGTTTCGCCTTTTTCGCTTCTGGAGCCAGATTCCTGCCGACTCTAGCAATCGGCTTTGTCTCGCCTGGAGGGGTTAGGGTCTCGCGCGGGAGGCTTATTACTCCAATTGCCGAACCATAAGTCCGAGCCCATGAACCAGCGAATCCTCATAGGCAGCGTGATTTGCGCGGTGCTCGCTGCGCTGCTGGCCGGGTGCGGCTCAACTGCCGTCAAGACCTCAGGGAGCCGCACGACTTCTGGGATGGCGCTCGCTCGGCAAGTACTCAAGGTCTCCGAATCTCGGAACATCACCGAGGTCAAGCAGACGGTTACCGGCGCGCCGCGCTCGTCGCTGTTTGTGACGGTGATGAACCTCAAGCTCCGCGAGAGTCTTGGACCCGGCGGCACGCCCGAGATGATGCAGATCGGCAAGCACGCATACCTCAGGTCCGCTGTGCAGCTGCACAAGACCAAGGGAGACGCCGAGCTGATGACCGACAAGCAGTGCTACGCCGCGATCGGCACGGTGTGGCCAACGCTCTCACTGGACGTGCTGCCGGCGGGCGCCGAGATCTACCGCGTGGCCGGGAACACGGCCTACTTCAAGAGCGCCGCCGCTGCGAAGGGCAAAAAGCTGAGCGATGTCGCCAGAGCGCCGGGAGACGGCTACTTCCGCTTCAACAGCGACGATCTGGCCACCTACGAGGTGATCAAGAGCACACCGATGCCGACCCTCAAGGTGCGCACGACCTTGGCGTTCAGCTATCCAAAGGCCATGCCGAGGGACTTGGTGACCAAGCCGCCCACGAACATCTGCAAGTAGGGGCTCCGAGGTCCGGGGTCCGGGGTCCGGGCTCCGGGCTCCGGGGTCCGGGAGGGCCACAACCCGCCAACCGCGGTGCGCCGCGAAGGTGGTTTGGCGGGTTCTTAGCGGTATTGGGCCACAACCCGCCAACCGCCTACCGAGCGGCCGACGGTTGGCGGGTTGTTGCCTAGAAATCGCTACTCGGCCGGTTTGGCNNGCCGGCTTCTCAGCGGCCCCGGTAGACCCGGCGGCCCCGGTAGACCCGGCAGCAGCCTTCTTGGCACCAGCAGCCTTCTTCGCAGCCGCGGGCTTCGCAGCACCCGTGGTCACAGGCTTGGCGTGCTCAACCAGCCACTCGACCGCCTGCCGCTCCGACAGGTCGGCGCGCAGACGGTTCAGACGGCCGCTCTTTGAGAGGTCGTCGAACAACTTCTGGGTGGTGGTCTTGCCACGTTCCGCGGTCGGCTCCAGAGCCTCGAGGATGTCCTCGTCGCTCGCCTCGATCTTCTCAGCGGTGACGACGGCGGCGATCACGGCCTCGCGACGCAGCGTCTGCGCGGCCTCCTCCTCAGCCTCGTGGGCCATCTCCTCCTCGTTCTTACCTGAGATCTGGAGGTACATCTCCTTGGAGATCCCCTGGCGCGTGAGGTTGCGGATCGTGTCCTCAACGAGCTCATGGGCGCGCGCGTGGATCAGCTGATGCGGGACCTCGATGGTCGACGCGGCAACCACGGCGTCCAAAACATCGCGCTCATACTCGTGCTCGATGTTGTGAGCCTCCTGCTCCTCAGCGCGCTTGGCGATGTCCTCGCGTAGCTCGGCAAGCGTGTCGAAGCCTGCGGCGTCAGACGCGAACTCGTCATCGACCTCCGGCAGCTTCTTGACCTTGACCTCGCTGACCGTGACCTCGAAGGTCGCTGGCTGGCCTGAGAGCTGCTCGGCGCCGTACTCCTCGGGAAAGGTCACTTCGACAAGGCGCTCATCGCCGGCGGAAGCACCGACGAGCTGCTCCTCAAAGCCAGGGATCAGGCGGCCGGAGCCGAGCTCCAAAAGCTGGTCGCGACCCTCGCCGCCATCGAACGGCACGCCGTTGAGCTTGCCGAGGTAGTCCATGACCACGTGGTCACCGAGCTGAGCGGCGCGCTCCACGGTTTCAAGCGTTGCAAGGCGGTCACGCATGCGCTCGATCTCAGCGTCGATCGCTGCCTCATCGGCGACCGGTTGGCGACGCTCGACCTCAATGCCCTTGTAGGCCCCGAGCTTGGCGTCCGGACGGACCCCGATCTCGATCGTGAAGGTGACCGGCGCGCCCAGCGCGGGCAGTTCACCAAAGTTGATGTCCGGCTCGCCGACCGGGGCGATCCCGGCGACGTCAACGGCGTCCACGTACCAGGTGCCGAGTGACTCGCGCATCGCCTCGTCCAAGACGTACTCGCGACCAAGGCGGCGGATCACGACGGGCGGCGGAACCTTGCCCTTGCGGAAACCCGGGATCTTCAAAGTGCCGCCCAACTTGCGTGCGGCTTCCTGCAAACGGCGCTCTACCTCGGCGGGAGCGACCTCTGCCTCGACGCGAACACGCGATTCGGGCAGTTCAGTGACGGTGGTGCTTACTGTGGCTGACATGTGCGCAAGACGATAGCTTGGTCGGGCGTGTTCAAGCGATTCGCCGCGAGGCTCGTGACAAGCCCGTTCGCCTTCTTCGTCTCCTGGACGATCGACTTGGCGATCCTGATCAGGGCGGTTCGCAGGCAGCGCACGGGCAGCGTCTAGCCGCCAACAGGCGCCCTCTAGCTCGAAGTCGCCGCGATCGCAGGCGCCGGAACCAGGGTGCGCATCTGGCGCATCGCCGCCTCGATCCGGAAGCTCGCCGCCAGCACCACCTCGAGTTCCTGGCCGGTCTGGACGGCGACCTCGACGATGTCGAAGACCGGCAGCAGGAACGGCAGCGCCGCCGCCCGTCGCGCCAGCTCAACCGGAACGCCCGCGTCGGTCAGCGCGGCTTCGCGCGCCCGCACGGTCTCGGCGTCATCTCCCTCGAGCAGCTCCAGCAGGTCCTTGGCCAGCAGGTCGGCGCCGGGCGCGTAACGGCGCACCAGCTCGGCTATGTCGACATCAGGGTCATCGACGTGGGCGCGCACCAGCCATGCCGTCGCGTGCTCGACCAACACTCGCGCGTCAGCCAGCATCGTCAGCTGTACGCGAGCGCTGACCTCGTTGTCCAGAGCCTCGACGTCGGCCCAGAAGCCGAGCATCCCGTAGACCTCACGGGCGACCGCGTACCCGCGCGCGAGCAGCGAGGCTGGCGCGCCTGTCTGCTCCTGCAGACGCTGCACGAAGGTGATGCCGGCGCGGTCAACAAGCTGATTCGCGACGACCGTGGCGATGATCTCGCGGCGCAGGCGGTGGTGGTGCATGCGCACGAGGTAGCGATCGGACAGCTGTGCCGGGAAGTAACGCTCGAGGTCATGTCCCAGGTAACGGTCCTCAGGCATGTCGGAGTCGAGCAGCTGGGATTTCAGGTCGATCTTGCAGTAGGCCATCACGACCGCGAGCTCCGGTGCGGTTAGCCCACGTCCGACGGCACGCCGGTCGGCGATCTCCTGCTCACCTGGAAGGAACTCGACCTCACGGTTGAGCCCTGCGTTGCGCTCAAGCGAGCGGATCAGCCGTGCGTGTTGCTCGGTGAGCGCCGAGGCGTGTAGGCAGGAGAGGCTCAGCGCCTGGGTCTGCACGTAGCTGCCGCGCAAGACCTGTGCGGCCACCGCGTCGGTCATCTCGAACAGCAGCTGATTGCGAGCTTCGATGGTCATGTCCCCGTCGGCGACCAGCGTGTCGAGCAGGATCTTGATGTTGACCTCGTGGTCGGAGCAGTTGACGCCGCCGACGTTGTCGATCGCGTCGGTGTTGATGTGGCCGCCGGCGAGCGCGTACTCAATCCGGCCGAGCTGCGTGAAACCGAGGTTCCCGCCCTCCCCCACGACCTTGCAGCGCAGATCGCGCCCGTCGATCCGCAGCCCATCGTTGGCCCTGTCGCCGACTGCGAGGTGAGTCTCGTCGGCAGACTTCACGTAGGTCCCGATGCCGCCGTTCCAGAGCAGATCCACGGGCGCCTTCAGGATCCGCGAGATCAGCTGATCGGGCGGCAACTCAAGCTCCTCAATCCCGAGCGCGGCGCGCGCCTGCGGTGAGATCGGGATCGATTTGGCGCTGCGTTCGAACACACCCCCACCCGCGGAGATCAGCGAGTGGTCGTAGTCACTCCAGGCTGAACGCGGCAGCACGAAGAGTCGCCGGCGCTCCGCCAGGCTGACGGCCGGGTCGGGATCCGGATCGATGAACACATGCATGTGATTGAACGCCGCCAGCAAGCGGATCTGCGGCGAGAGCAACATGCCGTTGCCAAATACGTCGCCGGCCATGTCGCCGACCCCGACGACGGTGAACGGAGTCGTCTGGATGTCGGTGCCGAGATCGCGGAAGTGACGTTTGACCGACTCCCAGGCGCCGCGCGCGGTGATCGCCATCTCCTTGTGGTCGTAGCCCTGGGAGCCGCCCGACGCGAACGCGTCGCCGAGCCAGAAGCCGTACTCGGTCGAGACGCTGTTGGCGATGTCTGAGAAGGTCGCGGTTCCCTTGTCCGCGGCGACGACGAGATAAGGATCATCCTCGTCGTAGCGCACGACTCGCAGGGGCGGCACGATCTCACCCGCGACGATGTTGTCGGTCAGATCCAACAGCCCTCGCAGGAAGGTCTTGTAACACGTGATCGCCTCGGTCTGAAGCGCCTCGCGACCACCGCCGGCGGGCGGCTGCTTGAGCACGAAGCCGCCCTTCGAGCCGACCGGAACGATCAGCGCGTTCTTGACCATCTGTGCCTTCATCAGGCCGAGCACCTCGGTGCGGAAGTCCTCGCGGCGGTCCGACCAGCGCAGTCCGCCGCGGGCGACCTTGCCGCCACGCAGATGCACGCCCTCGACCCGCGGTGAGTAGACGAAGATCTCGAAGCGGGGCAGCGGCAGCGGCAGCACGCCGACAAGCGCCGGGTCGAGCTTGAAGCTGAGGTAGCTGCGGTCGACCGGTTCCTCAGTCCGTGCTCCCGGTCTCGGTTGCGCGGCTCCCTGAACCGTGCTCGTGCGCGGGTGAGTGAAGTAGTTGGTGCGCAGGATCGCCGAGACCACCGCCAGATAGGTCCGCAGGATCCGGTCCTGGTTGAGGCTCTCAACCGAGTCGATGGCGAGTTCAATCTGCTCGTGCAGGCTGGCGGCACGCGCGTCGTCACGGGCATCCGGGTCGAGGCGTGCGACGAACAGCTCCACCAGCAGCGTCGCGACCTCGGGGCTCTGCACAAGCGCCGCCTCCATAAAGCGATGGGTGAACGCGCCCCAGGCCTGGTGTAGGTAGCGCGTGATCGCGCGCAGGATCACGATCCGCTCACCAGAGAGACCGGCCCCCAGCACCAACGCTCCCAGCTGGTCGTTCTCAAGGGCGCCGTGCCAGACACCGAGGAACGCCTGCTCGAAGAGCTCATGTACGGCGTCGAGCTCTGTGACCTCACGGGCCAGGCCAAAGTCGTAGAGCCAGACCGGCTCGTCGCCGATCGGCTTGATCTCGTAGGCGCGCTCGTCGCTGACCGGAGCCCCCATGCGCTCGAACTTGGGCAGAACGTCGGACAGGGAGATCGGCTCGCGGCTGAACAGCCGGCAGCGAACTCCGCCGGACGACCTTCCCGGCTCGCGGTAAAGCCGCAGGATCGGCCCTTCCTCCTCGCGCAGCCGTTCGACCAGGGCTACGTCATGGACCGCGCCATCGGCCTGCAGATCGGCGCGGTACGCGGGCGGGAACGCACTCTCGAAGCGGCGATAGAGCGCCAGTCCGACGCGCTCACGGTGCGCTTCAACCAGCGCCTCGCGAAGATCGTCGTTCCAAGACCGGATCACTGCAGAGACCATCTGTTCAAGCTCACCTTCGTCGACGACGGGTACATCACCGCCGGTGTGAATCACGAACCGCATACGCGAGACGGTTGATTCGGTCCGCTGCACATCCCAATCGAATTGAGAGCCGTCAAACGCCTCCAGCAGGATCTGGGAGATCCGGTCTCGAGACTCGGTTGTGACGCGGTCACGCGGCAGGCACACAAGGCAGTTCACGAACCTACCGAGCGCATCCACATGCGTGAACAGGCGGACCCGCTGACGTTCGCCCAGCGCCAGGATGCCGGTCGTCGAACGCAACAACTCGTCGGCGTCGAGCTGGAGCAGCGAATCGCGCGGATAGCTCTCACAGATCGCGATCAGGGCCTTGGCGTCATGGCTGTGCGTCGGGAATCCCGCCCGGTCAAGGACGTAGTTGACCTTGTCTCGGACCAGCGGGATCTCCAGCGGAGAGTCTCGGTGCGCGGTGGTCGTGTAGAGCCCGAGGAAGCGGTCTTCGCCGATCGTCTCGCCGTCGGGGCCGAACCGGCGCACACCGACGTAGTCGAGATAGGCCGGCCGGTGCACGGTCGAGCGCGAGTTTGCGTGACTGATGATCAGCGGTGCCGGCTCGAGTGCCAGTGCCAGCGCCCGCTCACCCAGCTGCCTCGGCCCGGAGTCCGGCTCGGCGCGCAGAATCCCGAGACCGCTGCCGGGGACGGCCTGCAGCTGTCCCGCGTCACCGTCGACCGTGAGGTCGTACCGGCGATAGCCGAGGAACACGAAGCGATCATCGGTCAGCCAGCGCAGGAACGCCCTCGCCTCCCTGAGGTCGTGCGGGCCGATGCGGGTGCTGCCCTCACCGGCGTGATCGACAAACCCCAGCGCGAGCGTCTGCATCGCGTGCCAATCCTCAACCGCCGCTCGCACGTCATTCAGAACCCGCTCGATATCCCGGCTGAGCTCGTTGGCGCGGATCGGATCCGGCTCGCGGTCAAACTCGACGTGGATCACGGACTCGGCCTCGGTGCCCTGCGTGTCGGCGCCAGGATGCGCGACCGTCAACAACGCTCCATCCGCGTCCCGCTGGACGCGGATTACGGGATGGATGACCAGATGCGTGCCGTAGCCCTGGCGGGTCAGCTCCATCACCACCGAATCAACCAGGAACGGCATGTCGTCGCTGACGATCTCCAGCACGCTGTGGGCTGAGCGCCAGCCGTTTTCCTCAAGGCTTGGCGTGCCGACGGCGAGCCGCGTCTCACCCGCAGCGCGGTGCCGGGCGAGCTTCCAGTGGGCCAGCACGGCGCCGCAGAGATCAGCGGGATCGCGGTCGGCCAGGTCGTCCACTGGAATCCAGCGGAAGTACTGGCGGGCGAACTCCTCGCAGGCTTGCGCCTCGTCGGCGGGCAACCGTTCCCGCAGGCGGTTGCACACCGTCTCGATCAGTTCTGCCCCAGCCTGCGCCGACTCGATAGCCATTCTCCTCACTGCGCAACCTACCATTTGCAGGTGAGAGCCACGCAAGACCTAGCAGGACGAACGTCCAGTCTTGGAGGTCGGCGACGTACTTTGCGTCAGCCTGTGCGTTGAACCCTCTAAAGCTGAGTTGCCGCCCACGGCAAAACAACGCAGGGGACGGTTGACGATGGGAAGGCGATGCGACTGATTCGAAAAGAGCAAATCGGGGTAGCACGCACGCAAGAGCACCGCGTGCGAGCCGGCGGCGCACGTGACAAAAACACTGGACGAGACAGCGGGCCTGGGAGAATTGACTAGATGAGCGCGGTAACAGGAGGCGAGCCCCGTGCCCTGGCGCCAGGTGCGCGGCAGCCGATCGCCGTGCCTCGCCGCCTCTTGCGGATGCGGTCCGACGCCGCGCTCGCCGAGCGGGTAGCCGTCGGCGATGAGACGGCATTTGACGTGCTCTACGAGCGCCACCGACCGGTGGTGCTCGCCGTCTGCATGGGCGTGCTCGGTACCGCCCACGACGCGGAGGACGCCACCCAGGAAACCTTTACCGCGCTCTCAATCGCACTTCGCAACAACATCCCGGCGGAGCTTCGTCCCTGGCTTATCCGGGTTGCCCGCAACGCGTCGATCGACACCACCCGCCGCCGCAAGCACCGTCTGCTGACGCTCGACGGCGAGCTGCCGGACATCCCGGCCCGCCCGGCCGCGGGCAAGGCCGAGTTTGCGGTGGTGATGGACGGCATCCGTGAGCTGCCCGAGCAGCAGCGGACGGCGTTGCTGATGCGCGAGCTCGGCGGCCACTCGTACGCCGAGATCAGCGACTTCATGGAACTTGACGAAGATGCCGTGCGTGGTCTGATCGCGCGGGCACGGGTCGGGCTTCGCAGCTATCGCGAGGCCACTGAGCTGCCATGTGCAACCGCGCGCGCATGCATCGAGACGGAGCCCGATGGCCGCCGTTACGACAAGACGATTCGCCGCCACCTGCGCGGCTGCGCCTCGTGCCGTTCCTACCGCACCGCGCTGCGGGGTGACGCCAAAGCGCTGCGCGCTGCGCTTCCCTTCCAGGCCGGCGCGTTCGGCACCGCCACCACCGGCCTGGCAGGTGGTGCGCTGAGCGCCAGCAAGGCAGCGCTGCTCGGCGCCGGGATGAGTCAGGTTGCCGTGACCTGCGCGGCGTCCGTCTGTGCCGTGGGCACGGTCGGCGGCATGGTCCTGATCGCACCGGTTCACCACATCCTCAGCGACCACTTCAGAGGCCCGGTCGCCGCCGTGGTCGCGAAGCCGCATCATCCTCACCACTCTCACATCGCGGCTGCTGTTGTGCATCAGGCCGCGATCACTCCGGTCTCGACCTACGTAGCTCCAGAGAGGTCGGCGTCGATCCCGCGCGAGAAGCACGCCGCGGCGCCGGCGCGCCATGAGCACAAGCATCGCCATCACGCCAGCACGACTCACCCCACGGGCTCCAGCCTGACTCATCAATCCGGTAGTCCGAGCACGGCGGTGCAGCCGAGCGCCAATCCAACGCCGGTGAGCACCACGCCCCAGGTGACTAAGACGAGCGGCAGCCCGCCGGCTGGCACCACCTCCGGCGCCGGCACCAACGCCACTGCGACCAGCACCGCGCCCGTGACCGGCTCGAGCTGGGGCGGGCGGAGCGCGGTCAACAGCTCCCCTGGCACCGGCACCAGTGGCAGCAGCGGCACCACTGGCACGAGCGGAACCGGCGGCACCAGTGGTACCACTGGCACCAGCGGTACCCCGACCGCCGGCACCACCACCCCGGTCACGAGCACCACCACAACCGCAGCGCAGTCACCCGTGACCTCGATCACGGGCACCGTCAACACCACAGTCCAGACGATCGTGTCGACGGCGACCGGCCAGAACACCACGACGAGTACGACGCCACCGCCGTCCGCCCCGGTCGGCTTGAGCCGTCGTCGGAGCGCCCCCACCAATGTGACNNAACCACGAACGTGGCGCGGACGGCGCGGTCGGCGCGGTCGGCCATAGCGGCGCGCTGCGCGGCGACGACCGCGTCTTCGATGCCGCGTTGCGCCGCGCCGACCACGACCACCACGACCACGACCTCAACCCCGCTCGGTTGAGGGCGAGCGCAGCTGCGCTCAGCAGGCCTCAAGGATCACGGCGAGGCCCTGGCCGACGCCGATGCAGATCGCTGCGAGCCCGTAGCCGCCGCCGCGCTTGTGCAGTTCGTGCGCGACCCGCCCGAGGATCCGCGCGCCCGAGGCACCGAGCGGGTGACCGATCGCGATCGCACCGCCGTACTGGTTGACCTTCTCCGGGTCGAGCTCCGGCCAGCCCTTTAGGCATGCCAGCGATTGCCCCGCGAAGGCCTCGTTCAGCTCAACCACGTCGATCTGATCCCAGCTCAGGCCGGCCTTGCGCAGGGCTTTGTTAGCCGCTTCAACCGGGCCGATGCCGAAGACATCGGGGTCTACGCCGTGGGCTGCACGCGAGACCACCCGAGCCAGCGGTGCGCGGCCCAGCGGGGCCGCGCTCGCCTGCGCTCCAAAGAGGATCGCCGAGGCCCCGTCGTTGAGCGGCGACGAGTTGCCGGCGGTGACTGTGCCACCTTCGACAAACGCGGGCTTGAGCTTTGCGAGCTTCTCCAGCGAGCTGTCAGGGCGGATGCCCTCGTCCTGCGTGAGCTCGACATTCGGGACCGGCACCACCTCAGCGAAGACTCCGTCGGCGTAGGCCTTGGCGGCGAGTTGATGGCTGCGCAGCGCGAACTGATCCTGGGCGTCGCGGCCGATCCCCTGCGCCTCGCAGAGCCGATCGACGCTCTCCCCGAGGGAGATCGTCCACTGCGAAGGCATCCGCGGGTTGACCATGCGCCAGCCGAGCGCTGAGGAGTAGAGCGTCTCGTTGGTCGCCGGGAACGCCTTTGACGGCTTCGGCAGGATCCAAGGCGCACGGCTCATCGACTCGACCCCGCCGGCCACAACGATTTGGGCGTCGCCGGTCTCAATCGCGCGCGCGGCCTGAATCGAGGCCTCAAGGCTCGACCCGCAGAGGCGGTTGACGGTCGCCCCTGGGACTGAGGTCGGCAGACCCGCGAGCAGCACGGCCATCCTGGCGACGTCACGGTTGTCTTCCCCGGAGCCGTTGGCGACGCCGTAGATCACGTCATCGACCTGCTCAGGCGCAAGCTCGGGAACACGGGCCAAAAGTGACTTCAGAACCTCGGCTGCGAGATCATCGGGGCGCACTGCGGAGAGCGCGCCACCGTAGCGGCCGAACGGAGTTCTGACGGCTTCATAGATATAGGCGTCGCTCATCTGACGAAGAGTAGTTGGCGACGCTCAGCCCGCGTGCCGCTGGTCATCGCGCGCTCTGCCGCGAATGCCCAGTGAGATCGCCGCGACCGCCCTGCTGACGTGGTTCGCGAGTTCTTCGGCGGGCGGCTGCTGGTGCTCAGCGGTCTCGCGAAAGGTCAGCGCCACCGCGGCGATCGGGTAGCCGCGATGGTCGAGCACGGCGGCGGCCACCGATGCCAAGCCCGGGGTCACCGAACCGTGCTCCGCGGCGTAGCCGTCGCGCCGGCACTCCTCGAGCAGGCGCCGCAACTGCGTCAGCGTCGACGGGCCGCGGCCGTCGCGCAACACGAGTGCCCGGCGCGACGGGAAGAGCGCCGCAAGCTGAGCGTCTGGCAGCGCCGCGAGCATCGCGATCCCACTGGCCGTGATCGGTGCCGGCAGACGCACACCGACGTCCGTGACCAGGCTCGGCTCCCCCGGAGCCCGTTCCTCGATCACATAGAGCACGTCCTGGCCGTGCAGCACCGCGAAGTGGGCGTTGTGTCCGGTCGCCGCGACCAGCCGCGCCAGCGCCGGCGCGGCGATTCGCCTCAGTGGCTCCTGCCGCGCGTAGGCCGAGCCGAGCTCAAAGGCCGCGACCCCGAGGCCGAAGCGACGAGCATCTGCGAGATGGACCACGAAGCCGTCATCCCGCAGCGCCGTGAGCAGGTGGTAGACGGTCGATCGGGGCAGACCAAGCTCGCGCGCGATAGCTGCCGCGGGCATCGGCGTCGCCTGGCGCGCCAGCAACTTCAGCACCGCCATCGCCTGACTTACAGCCGGCACGTTCGTCACCAGACCAGTGTCTCAGATACCAGACACAAGTCACACCGGCTGCTTGCCCGGCTCTCGGCCCTGCGATCTAATGC
Organism: Solirubrobacterales bacterium; assembly: GCA_003137075.1. Lineage (GTDB taxonomy): Bacteria > Actinomycetota > Thermoleophilia > Solirubrobacterales > Solirubrobacteraceae > Palsa-465. The sequence goes on along the minus strand of PLES01000003.1, from coordinate 2,640 downwards.
GGCGAATGTCTGAAACCGCCGCTGTCACGGTTGGTCGCGGTCCGCTGACGATCGAGCAGATCGTGGCTGTTGCCCGCCACGACGCCGCCGTCGTGCTCGCAGATGACGCGCTAGCGGAGATCGAGCGCAGTTCGGCGATCATCGAGGGGCTGGCAGGCGACGTCGTGCCCCATTACGGGGTCTCGACCGGCTTCGGCGCGCTCGCCACGCACCAGATTCCTGCCGGCGAACCGCGACTGACGCTTCAGCGCAGCCTGATTCGCAGCCACGCAGCCGGCTCCGGCCCTGAGGTCGAGCGCGAGGTGGTCCGCGCACTGATGCTGCTGCGCCTGTCGACGCTCGCGACTGGGCGCACCGGTGTACGGCCGGTCGTCGCCACCACCTACGCCGCGATGCTGAACCACGGGGTCACGCCGGTCGTGCACGAATACGGCTCGCTCGGATGCTCAGGGGACCTGGCGCCGCTCGCACACTGCGCGCTGGCGCTGATCGGGGAAGGCCCGGTCCGTGACGCCAACGGCCAGCGTCGGGATGCCGCCGAAGTGCTGGCGCAGGCTGGCATCACCCCGGTCGTGCTGCGTGAGAAGGAGGGCCTTGCCCTGATCAACGGCACCGATGGGATGCTCGGCATGCTGGCGCTCGCGATCACCGACCTGCGAAGCCTGCTGACCGCCGCCGATATCACCGCCGCGATGAGCGTCGAGGGACTGCTTGGCACGGACCGCGTGTTCGCCGCCGACCTGCATGCTCTGCGCCCCCAGACCGGCCAGGGGATCTCGGCGGCGACGATCCGCAACGTGCTCGACGCCAGTCCGATCGTCGCGAGCCATCGCGGGCCGCAGGACACACGCGTCCAGGACGCCTACTCGCTGCGCTGCGCGCCCCAGGTCTGCGGCGCGGCGCGTGACACGGTTGAGCACGCCGCCACGGTCGCCGGACGCGAGCTCGCCGCGGCGATCGACAACCCGGTCGTGACAAACGACGGACGTCTTGAGTCGAACGGCAATTTCCACGGCGCGCCGGTCGCCTACGTGCTCGACTTTCTGGCGATCGTCGCGGCCGACGTCGCCTCGATGGCCGAGCGCCGTACCGACCGCTTCCTTGACCCGAGCCGCAGCCACGGCTTGCCACCGTTTCTGGCGGACAGCCCCGGGGTCGATTCTGGGCTGATGATCGCCCAGTACACGCAGGCGGCGATGGTGTCTGAGATGAAGCGCCTCGCGGTTCCGGCGAGCGTCGATTCGATCCCCAGCTCGGCGATGCAGGAGGACCACGTCTCGATGGGCTGGCACGCCGCGCGAAAGTTGCGCCTAGCGCTGGCGGCGTTCGCCGACGTCCTCGCCATCGAGTTGCTGGCCAGTGCGCGTGCGCTGGCGTTACGGGCCCCCCTCGAACCGTCGCCGGTGACCGCTGCGTTGCGCGACCGCATCAACGCCGCCAGTGGCGGTCCGGGTCACGACCGCTGGCTCTCGCCCGAGATTGCCGCAGTCGGCGAGCTGGTGCGCAGCGGCGCGCTGCTCGATGTCGTGGACCGCTTTGTCACGTTGACCTAGGTCGAAGAAGGAGTAACCATGGAAGGCGCCCGTCCGGTTCGAGCAACACGCGGAACCGCATTAACGACGCTCGGGTGGCCCCAGGAGGGCGCCCTTCGGATGCTGCAGAACAACCTCGACCCCGAGGTGGCCGANNCGCATGCTCATGAACAATCTCGACCCCGAGGTGGCCGAGCGGCCCGACGACCTGGTCGTCTACGGCGGCACCGGCCGTGCCGCACGCGACTGGCGCAGCTTCGACGCGTTGGTGCGCACGCTCAAGACCCTGAAGGGCGACGAGACGATGCTCGTGCAATCGGGCCGTCCGGTGGGCGTCTTCTCGACCCACGAGTGGGCACCGCGCGTGCTGATCGCGAACTCGAACCTCGTTCCCGACTGGGCCAACTGGCCCGAGTTCCGCCGCCTCGAGGCGCTGGGGCTCACGATGTACGGACAGATGACTGCGGGGTCGTGGATCTACATTGGCACCCAGGGGATACTCCAAGGAACCTACGAGACCTTCGCCGCGGTGGCGAAGAAGCGCTTTGGCGGCACCCTCGCCGGGACGTTGACCCTGACCGGGGGGGCGGGGGGCATGGGCGGCGCGCAGCCGCTCGCCGTCACGATGAACGACGGGGTGTGCCTGTGCGTGGACGTCGATCCGTCGCGGCTCCANNCCGCTGGCCGCGACGATGGCCGGCGCCTCGATCCTGTGCATCGAATGCGACCCGCAGCGCATCGAACGGCGCCTGCAGACGCGTTACCTCGACCGTCGCGCCGCGAGTCTCGACGAAGCCCTGGAGATCATCCGGACGGCCTGCGCGCGGCGCGAAGCGGTTTCCGTGGGACTGCTCGGCAACGCGGCGACCATCTTCGCCGAACTTCTTCGTCGCGGAGTAGAAGTCGACATCGTGACCGATCAGACCTCGGCGCACGACCCGCTCAGCTACCTGCCTGAGGGCATCGACCTGGCCGACTGGCACGACTACGCCGACAAGAAGCCCGAAGAGTTCACCGACCGCGCCCGCCAGTCGATGGCCAAGCAGGTCGAGGCGATGGTGGGCTTCATGGACGAGGGGGCCGAGGTCTTCGACTACGGCAACTCGAT
>PLES01000125.1:21671-47268 GCA_003137075.1 Solirubrobacterales bacterium | reverse complement strand
TTGGCGACCTCGAAGTCGTCGTCGGCGATGATCGGATAGTTGGGCGCGAAGCCCTGGGTCTTCTCGATGTCCTTGGCCCAACCCTCGTTCTTGTCAAGCGCGTCGACCGAGAGGCCGATGACCTTGACGCCGCGCCGATCGAACTCCGGCTTGATGCGGGCCATGTATCCGAGCTCTGTCGTGCAGATCGGGGTGAAGCTCTTGGGGTGCGAGAACAGCACGGCCCACGAATCGCCGATCCACTCGTGGAACTTGATCGGTCCCTCTGTGGTTTCAGCTTCGAAATCGGGCGCGGTATCGCCCAGTGAAAGGCTCATGGGTCTCCTTTGTTCAGTGGCTAAGTGGAGTTTAGCTTCGTGCTGGATTCGCGACGGTTGGGGGCCGGCGCGGGCGTAGCTTCGCACTTTGCCGGGCGGGTGTGCGAGACTGCCGCGCCGTGGCACTTCCCATCGACAAGATCGGCAAGCGCTACCCGCCGCTGCTCTATGCCGTGGGACGTGAAAAGATCCGCGAATACGCTGAGGCGGTAGGCGAGACCAACGCGCTCTACCTCGACCTCGAGGCCGCGCGCGCCGCCGGCTACGCCGATCTGGTGGCACCGCCGATGTTCGTTGTCGTCTACGCGAGCCGCGCCTTCTTTCCGGCGCTGTTCGATCCCGAACTTGAGATCGACTTCGCGCATCTGGTGCACGGGGCGCAGGAGTTCCATTGGGACGAGTTGGTCGTCGCCGGTGACGAGATCACCACCACGCTTGAGTTCAAGGAGACCTCGGAGCGCTCCGGGCTGCGGTTTGACGTCTTTGAGTCGGTCTCGCTGAATCAGCGCGGGCAGACCGTCAGCGTCGGCACCTGGAAGAACATCATCAGAAGGGAGGCCTGATATGTCCGAGTCTGCGACCCCCGGCGCTTTGGCCGCAGGGGACAGCATCGCCCTGTCGGTCACCCCTGACCGCTACGTCACGGTTCGCTACGCGGGCGCCTCGGGCGATTTCAACCCGATCCACATCGACGAGCAGTTCGCGCTTGAGGTCGGCCTGCCCGGCCGCATCCTGCACGGCCTCTGGTCGATGGCACAGGTGGCGCGGGCCGTCGGCGCCGCCGCCGGCGACGACCCGGCGGCGCTGAAGTCACTCAGCGTGCAGTTCCGCGGCATGGGCGTGATGGAGCAGGAGATGACCGTCTCCGGCAGCGTCAGCGGTGTCGAGGGCGGCGTCGCGAGCGTGAAGCTCGAAGCCACCCAGGGCACGACCAAGGTGATCAAGGGCGCCGTGGCCGAAGTCCGCGTCGGCTGAGCCTCGGGCCCGTTTGACGAACGATGTGAATCCACCTCCGGAATCCGGAGGCGCATTCACTTCGTGAATCGAGCGTCACCGGTCGCAGCCCGAAGGACAGCGGCCGCCTCTCCTAAACTCAGTCCATGCTCAGTGAGCGCCAGGAGATGGTTCTAAGACGGGTCGTCGAGGAGTACCTCGACGTCGGGGCGCCGGTCGGCTCCAAGGCGCTATCGGCTGCCTTTGAGTGGGGCCCTTCAACGATCCGCCACGAGCTCGCGTCGCTTGAGGAAGTCGGCTTGCTCGCCCACCCGCACACCTCCGCCGGCCGGGTGCCGACCGAAGCGGGATACAGGTACTTCGTCGATCGGCTACTGCCGGAGGACGACCAGACGGTGCCACCGCTCTCGATCTCACTGGTCCGCCGCGAAGTCGACGAGGCGATGCGGGTCACGACTGAGACGCTCTCCCAGGTAACGAACCTGCTGGCGATCGTCACCGCGCCGCCGCTCGAGACCACGACGATCCGCCACGTCGAGGTGCTCGCGTTGCAGCCGCAGGTGCTGATGGTCGTGGTGATCACCTCGACCGGCGGCGTCACCAAGCGCATGTTCACGTTCAGTTCGCCGGTCGACCCGGGGCTCGCCGACTGGGCCGCCAGCTACCTAAACGAGCGGCTGGTCGGCACGCGGCTCGGAGCCCGCAGCCTGATGCAGCGGCTGCTCGATCCGACGCTTTCGAGGGTCGAGCTGCAGTTCCTCAACGCGCTCAGCCCGGTCTTCACCGCGGCGGTCGAGGAGGGCCAGGAGAGCGTCTACTTCGACGGTGCCGCGCGCCTGCTCTCGGTCGGCCGCGCGGGCGACGTCAACGAGCTCAACTCGCTGATGGTCATGCTCGAGCGGCGGGGGACGATGCTCGGCATGCTGCGGGCGGCACTGGGCGATCGCGGCGTCCAGGTGCGGATCGGCACCGAGAACGAGCAGCCCGCGCTGCACTCGCTGGCGCTGGTCGCATCCGGGTACGGGCTGCCGCAGCGTAACCTTGGTGCGGTATCCGTGATCGGCCCGCTGCGGATGGACTATCCGCTCGTGATCCGGGCGGTTCGTGAGGCAGCGGCTCAGCTTTCGAGCTTTGTGGCCGACGTCTACGACGAACGATGAGTGCTTCCACGCCCAAACGCGACTACTACGACGTCCTCGGGATAGCCCGAGGCGCCGACGAGTCGGAAATCAAGAAGGCCTTCCGCAAACTGGCGCGGGAGCTGCACCCGGACGTCAACCGCGACGACCCGGCGGCCGAGGAGAAGTTCAAAGAGGCGGCCGAGGCCTACGAGGTCCTGTCCGACTCAGATCGCCGCGCGACCTACGACCGTTACGGCCATGACGGCCTGCGCAGCAGCGGCTACGCCTCGAACTTCGAGGGCTTCGGCTCGATGTCGGACATCTTCGAGGCGCTCTTCAGCGGCGGCGGCATCGGCGACATGTTCGGTGGTGGGGGCCGCTCCAGCGGCCCCAGCCAGGGCGCCGACATCCAAGCCGGCGCCGAGGTCACGCTCGAGGAGGCCGCGCACGGGATCCCGGTCGAGCTCAAGTTCGAGGCCGTGATCCTCTGCGAGACCTGCCACGGCAACGGCGCCGAACCGGGCACGCCGATCGAAACCTGCCCGCGCTGCCAGGGCCAGGGCCAACTGCGCACCGTCAGCCGCACCCCGTTCGGTCAGGTGATGAGCACCACCACCTGCGACCAGTGCGGCGGCGATGGCAAGATCCCCAAGGAGCCCTGCCACACCTGTCACGGGCGTGGGCGCGTCGTTGAGCAGCAGCAGGTCTCAGTCGACGTTCCCGCCGGCATCTCAGACGGCCAGCGGATCCGCGTCAGCGGCCGCGGCCATGCCGGTGAGCGCGGCGGCCCGGCAGGCGACCTCTACGTGCTGGTGCGGGTCAAGGAGGACAAGCGCTTCGTCAGAGACGGCGACGACCTGATCACAGCCGTCGACATCTCCTCGGCTCAGGCGGCGCTCGGCGCGACCGTCGAGGTCCCGACGATCGAAGGACCCGACGACCTTGAGATCCCGGTCGGTACCCAGCCGCACGAGACGCTGACCCTGCGCGGACGTGGCATGCCCTCCCTGCGCGGCCGCCGCCACGGCGACCTGCGGGTCGTCATCAACGTCGTCACGCCGCGCCACCTCAAGCCTGAGCAGCGCGAACTGCTGGAACGCTTCGCGGAGACGCTGACGCCGGAGAACCTGAGCACCGGCGACGAGACCGTCTTCGGCAAGCTCCGCCGCGCCTTCCGCGGCTGATGCTGCGTCTCGCGATCCAGGTCCGCCGCGCCGACGCGGAGCTGGTCCTGGCTGAGCTGATCGAGCTCGCGCCGAGCGGCGTAGAGGAGGTCGACATCGACGCACACACGGTCGAGTACGCGGTTTACGGGCCGCCTGGAGAGCTGCCCGAGCTGCCTGAGCTCAAGGCGGCCGCCGGCGGCGCCCTGGTCAAGGTCACGACCACCGAGATCGCCGACGACTGGGCCGATCGCTGGCGCGAATTCCACAAGCCGCTGGTGCTCGGCGACCGCCTCAGCGTGCGCCCGCCCTGGGAAGCGGCGCAGGCGACCGCGCTCGACCTGATCATCGACCCGGCCCGCGCTTTCGGCACCGGCGCGCACGCGACTACCCGCCTCTGCCTCGAACTGCTGCTTGACCTTGAGCCGCCGCCGGTCGCGCTCGACCGGCGGCCTACGGTGGCGAGCCGGCCGGCGGCCGTCGACTTGGGCTGCGGCTCGGGCGTGCTCGCGATAGCCGCCGCAAAGCTCGGCTGGCAGCCGGTGCTCGCGCTCGACTACGACCCACTGAGCGTCGAGGCGACGCTTGACAACGCGGTTGTCAACGAGGTCACGCTTGAGGTCCAGCGCTTCGATCTGCGGGAGCAGCCGGTGCCGGCGGCACCGCTGGTGCTCGGCAACCTGCTGGCGCCGCTGCTGTTGGCGTGGTGCGAGCAGCTCGCCGACGGCATCGCGGAGCTGCCGGCTCTGGTGATCGCCAGTGGCCTGCTGGCAACCGAGGCGGACACCGTCTCGGCAGCCTTCGCGGCGGTCGCATTGCTCGAGACCAAGCGGGCGATCCGCGGCGAATGGGCCGCGCTGCTGCTGAGCCGCGAAAGCTGACCCCCCGTCTTGGTGGTTACCGCCCGGTTGAGTGGACCGTGACCGGTAATCCCCGGTAGCCTGGCGCCCATCAGTCAGCACATCGTCATCGCTGGTGGGGGCTTCGGCGGTTACTACACGGCCAAGCAGCTCGAGCGCCTGGTCCCGGCCGGCGCCCGCATCACCCTCATCAACGACACCAACTTCCTCACGTACGCGCCGCTACTGCCGGCTGCGGCGGCAGGCACGGTCGACCCGCGGCACATCGTCGTGCCGCTGCGCGAGCGGCTGAAGCGCACGATGCTGCGTGTCGGCTACGTCACCGGTGGCGACCCGACCGCGAACACGCTGCGCGTCGAGATGATCTCGGGCAACATCAAGGAGTACCGCTACGACCACCTGGTAGTAGCGCTCGGATCGGTCTCCCGGGTACTGCCGATTCCTGGCCTCACCGAGCACGCGATCGGCTTCAAGACGATCGCCGAGGCGACGGCCCTGCGCAACCGCATCGTGCGCCACTTCGAGCTGGCCGAGGGGCTCGACGACAAGGACCAGCGTGCCGCCTATCTCAGCTTCGTCTTTGTCGGCGGCGGCTACGCAGGACTCGAGGGCATCGCTGAACTCGCTGACTTCGCCCGTGACGCGCTCAAGCGCTACCCACGCTGCCGCGAGACGGGGACGCGCTTCACGCTGATCGACGCCGCCGACCGGATCATGCCCGAGATCCAGCCGCAGCTTGCCGACTTCACCAAGACCGTGCTGGGCAAACGCGGGGTTGAGTTCCGGCTCAACACGACCGTCAAAGAGGTTCGCGACGACGCTGTGGTGCTCTCCGACGGCGACACGCTGATCGCGCGAACGGTCGTCTGGACCGCTGGCGTGCGTGCCAGCCCGGTCGCCGAGCGGCTTGGGCTGGCGCTGGACAACGGTCGCATCATCTGCGACTCGACGATGCGGGTCGAGGGGTACGACAACGTCTGGGCGCTGGGCGACATCGCTGCCGTGCCCGACGCCGCACGGCCCGGGTTCCCGTGCCCGCCGACGGCTCAGCACGCGATCCGTCAGGGCAAGCTGCTCGGCAAGAACATCGTCGCCGTGATGGAGGGCAAGGCGCCGAAGCCGTTCACCTTCAAGACGCTCGGGGCCTTCGCGGATCTCGGCCGTCACACGGCGGTCGCCAATCTGATGGGACTGCGCGTCAAGGGCTTCATCGCCTGGGCGATCTGTCGCTTCTACCACCTGGCCTGGCTGCCGGGCGCCGACAGCAAGTCACGCCTGATCGCCGACTGGTCGGTTGAGATCCTCTTCCCGCGTGACCTTGCGGAGATGGGCCAGCTCGGCCACCCGCCGGCGCTCGGAGATACCGGCCCGGCTGCGCCGCTGCCGGAAGCACGGCCTGTCGCGGCCTTGCAGCCACCCGCTGGCCAATCGCCGACAGACTAATTCTGTCCACATGGCCGAAGCCATGGGCGGCTTGGCAAGGCATTCTCTTCGTATGTACAGCGAACAGGGAAACGCAGAAGAAGGTGGGTCCCGAAGTTGCTGAACCCGCTTGCGATCGGTGTCACCCTCGGTGGCCAATTCCTGAACATAGTTGCTCCTCGTCCAAAGCTTCGGGTCGGAGATTCGGCAGAGTTCTCTCTCCTCGCTGCTCGGATCGACACGAGGACGGGCCGTGGAGCCAGTTCTGTTCAGGAGTTCGTGGGGACCCCGGTCGCGAGCGGAAGTTAATCGGCCTCGGCGCTGCCCTCATCGGCGTTTGAGCCGGGTCCAACTGGGGGAGAAACCGTCCGTGGGGGGCGGTTTCTCCCCCAGACTCTTTAAGAGCAAGAAGGGTCTTTCACGCGCGGTGTGGTCGGGGGCGGATCGGGTGGCGTCTCGCTGCTCGACCCGCCCCGGGCCACAACGACAGCTTTGCGCTGCCGGCCACTGCGGTCAGCCCGGAGTCAACCAAAGCGCCGCGGCTCGGCCCTCGACGGTGACAACTCGCCACACCCCAACAGGCAGCGACCCGGTTGGCGAGTTGACAACCGATACGGGTATCAAGACGCCAACCCCTCTCGGGCCGGCCGACGGTTTGCGAGTTGACACCCAGCATGCGCGGCCGGGCCGCGGACAGCGGCAGCGGCAACCGTCACGTCCCGTCGGCCACGAGTCGTATCCTCTAATTAGGTTGAGCGTTCTTGAGCAGCTCCGCGAAGACGCCATGAGGGCGTTGAAGGCCGGCGAGCGTGATCTCGCTGGAGCGCTGCGGCTTGTTGTCTCCGAGCTGCAGAAGGACGTCAAGGACGGCGACGGTGACGAGCTCGCCGTGCTGCGGCGCGAGCACAAGCGCCGCCTCGAGGCCGCGACGCAGTTCCAGAACGCGAACCGGCCGGATCTCGCGGACAAGGAGACTGCCGAGGCCCACATGATCGCCCAGTATCTGCCGCCAGATCTGAGCGATGAGCAGCTTTCAGAGATCGTGAGCAACGCGATTTCGCAGACGGGAGCCAGCACCCCCAAGGACATGGGTGCGGTGATGAAGGTTGTGATGGAGCAAGCCGGAGGGTTGGTAGACGGTAAACGGGCGTCGAGTGCGGTCAGGACCGCGCTCAGCGCATAGAAGGCTCACTAGAGGAGACGAATGCGGACCCAGATTGAACTCGATAACGCTGCCGCCGCTGAGCTGGCCGGCACCGGTGACTCGACGCTAAACGCACTCTCGGCGCAGCTTGACTGCGACCTGATCCTGCGTGGCAATCTGCTCACCATCGACGGCGAGCAGGATGCCGTCGACGCGGCGGTTGTCGTCGTGCGCGAACTCTCGACCCTGGCCGTCCAGGGGCACGAGATCGTGCCGTCTACGATCGAGGCTGTGACTGGTGCAATCGACCAACATCAAGACCCCGCAGCGATCCTCGAGGATGTGATCTGGCGTCACCGCTCGACCAAGGTCGCGCCCAAGACGGTTCAACAGAAGCGTTACGTCGACTCGATCCGTGAAAACACGATCACTTTCGGGATCGGCCCGGCTGGCACCGGCAAGACCTTCCTGGCCGTGGCGCTGGCCGTCTCGGCCCTGCACCGTCGTGAGGTCAATCGCATCATCCTCACTCGCCCCGCGGTTGAGGCCGGTGAGCGCCTGGGCTTCCTGCCGGGCGACCTGATGGCCAAAGTCGACCCCTATCTGCGCCCGCTGTTCGACGCTCTGCACGACATGATGGAAGCCGAGAAGGTGACCCAGAACCTCGAGCGTGGCGTGATCGAGATCGCACCGCTGGCGTTCATGCGTGGACGCACACTCAACGACAGCTTCATCATCCTCGACGAGGCGCAGAACACCACGCCAGAGCAGATGAAGATGTTCCTGACGCGGTTGGGCTTCAACTCGAAGGTGGTAGTCACCGGCGACGTCACGCAGGTCGACCTGCCGCGTGACCAGGCCTCGGGCCTCTCAGCCGTCAGCGAGATCCTCGATGGCGTCCAGGACATCGGCTTCGTGCGGTTCGGTGAGGAGGACGTGGTCCGTCACAAGCTGGTGCGCCGGATCGTGGCCGCCTACAACGAGCACTCGCAGCGCCAAGCGCCTGAGCTGCGCACGGCCAAGAGTGCTTAATGAGCGACGACGGCGAACTCGATATCGAGGTCCTCGGGATTGAGTTGCTGGGCAACAGCGCGCCGACCGCGCTGGAAGCCCGAGAGCTGTGCGTCCTTGCGCTTGCGTCAGCCGGTATCGACGAGGGACACCTTGCGGTTGAGTTTGTGGATGCTGAGCGCATCCAGACGCTCAACCGCGAGTACCGCCAGCTCGACAAGCCCACGGACGTGCTCTCGTTCGGAGTCGACGAGGACAACGATCCCCTGGGGCCGCGCGAGCTTGGCGACATCGTGATCTGTCCAGAACACACTGAGGATCTGAGGGAGGCGATCGTGCACGGGACCCTTCACCTGACAGGCATGGACCATGAGGTCGACGACGGCGAGATGCTTGCACTGCAGGCCGAGCTGATGCGTTGGGTCCGATGACCGGGCTCACCGACATCAAGACGCGCTCCGGGTTCATCGCGCTTGCCGGGCGCCCGAACGTCGGCAAGTCGACGCTCACCAACGCGATCGTCGGCAGCAAGGTCGCGATCGTCTCCGACAAGCCGCAGACCACCCGGCGCGCGATCCGCGCGATCGCCAACGGCGAGGACTACCAGCTTGTGCTGATCGACCTGCCAGGGGTTCAGCGTCCCAAGGACGCGCTCACAGAACGCATGCAGCGACGCGTCGAACACGAGCTGGACGACGCTGACGGCTGCCTGATGGTGCTGAACGCCGAGCAGGGCATCGGCCCTGGCGACCGCTTCATTGCGCAGCTGCTGAAGAGCGCGAAGGTGCCGATCGTGATCGCCGTCAACAAGGTCGACAAATCCTCCGAGCCCAAGACGGTTGAGATCCTGCAGGCCGCCGAAGAGCTCGGCATCGCCGATGCGATCTTCCCGATCTCAGCGCGACGTGGAACCGGCGTCGAGGCGTTGATCGAGCATCTGGTCTCGCTGCTGCCGGTCGGGCCGTATTACTTCGACGCGGCCCAGCGCTCCGACCAATCCGACTCCGTGCTGCTGGCTGAGCTGGTACGCGAGCAGGTTCTGATCCGTACGCGTGAAGAGGTCCCGCACGCGGTGGAGGTGGAGATCCTGGCGATCACCGACCAGGCCGACGGCCTGGTCCGGATCGAGGCGCTGCTGCTGGTTGAGACCGACTCCCAGAAGGGCATCCTGATCGGTGCCGGCGGGCGCATGATCAAGGCGATCGGCACCGGTGCGCGCCGCACACTCGAGCGCGAGCTCGGCACCCGCGTGCACCTGGCGCTCTCAGTTGCGGTGCGTCGCAACTGGCGCGCGGATGAGCGCCTGCTCGACCGTCTGGGCATCGAGTAATCGGCGAGCGCCTCGTGTCCTTAGACTCAGGCGTGTGGAGTTACTAGAGGTCAACTTCGACCAAAACGGTCTGGTCCCGTGCATCGTGCAGGACTGGGGCAGCGGTGAGGTGCTGACGCTCGCGTACATGAACGCGGAGGCGCTGGCGCTCACACAGCAGACCCGGGAGATGCATTTCTGGAGCCGTTCGCGTCAGGAGCTGTGGCACAAGGGTGCGACCTCTGGCAACACCCAGAGCTTGAAGGCGCTGCGCTACGACTGCGATGCCGACGCACTGCTGGCGCTGGTCGAGGCGACCGGCCCGGCCTGCCATACCGGTGAGCGAACCTGTTTCTACCGCGGTGACTTCGTGCCGCAGGCGCCCTACGAGGTGCTGCCCGCGCTCGAGCGAACGATCGCCGACCGCAAGTCTGCTCTGCCCGACGGTTCCTACACCGCAGCGCTTTTGGCAAAGCCAAGTTGGATCGGGGAGAAGGTGCAGGAGGAGGCTGAGGAGGTGACGCGGGCCGCTCGCGAGGAGTCGGATGAGCGCGTCGCCAACGAGGCCGCCGACGTCCTGTACCACCTCTCGGTGCTGCTCGCGAGCCGTGACCTCTCTTTGATCGACGCCAAGCGGGTGCTTGATGAGCGCAGTCGCTGAAGCACATGTGCCGGTCTGCGAGACCTGGATCGACGACACCGAGACGCCGGTCGGCGCGTTTCTGAAGCTGCGCGCCGCCGGTGGCGGCGAGCCCTGCTTCCTGCTCGAGTCCGCCGACTACGGCAAGGTCGGGCGTTACTCGTTCATCGGCTTCCGGCCGCGCACGGTGCTGCGTTGGTCGCTCGGTGACGAGGGTGATCCATACGCGCTGGCTGAAGCGGAACTGGCCAAGGCGCCCGCCGCCGCGGGCCCCGAGCTGCCGCCGTTCGCCGGCGGTGCCGTGGGCGCGTTCGCTTACGACCTGGTGCGCACGGTCGAGCCGCTCGGCGAGCCCAACCCCGACCCCATCGGCGTGCCTGATCTGGCGCTGATGCTGACCGACACGGTGGTCGCGTTCGATCACCTCAAGCGCACCGTCACAGTGGTCGCACATCCGGCCGACGATGCGCAGGTCGCGAGCCGCAAGATCGCTGTTGTACGCGAGATCCTGGCCGGCCCGCTGCCCACTTCGAGCAGCGGCGTCGGGATCGGTTCCCACGCACCCACCCCCAACCGCCCCGCCGCCGCGGCGCCCGAGTTCAAATCGAACATGACCCGCGAACAGTTCGAGGCGAACGTTGCGCGGATCATCGAATACGTGCATGCCGGAGACGCCTTCCAGGTCGTGCCCTCGCAGCGCTGGTCAGCCGAGGTGCCGGTCTCGGCCTTCAGCATCTACCGCGGGCTGCGGGCCGTGAATCCCAGCCCGTACATGTACTTCCTCGACTTCGGCGACTTCCAGATCGCGGGTGCGAGCCCCGAGCCGCTGGTCACGGTCAGCGGACGCAAGGTCTCGACGCGGCCGGTCGCCGGCACGCGCCCGCGCGGCGCCACGCAGGAGGAGGACGCGCGCAACGCGGAGAGCCTGATGGCCGACCCGAAGGAGCGCGCGGAGCACGTGATGCTCGTCGACCTCGGGCGCAACGATCTCGGGCGCGTCTGCGAGTACGGCAGCGTCACGGTCGACGACTTCATGGTGGTTGAGAACTACAGCCACGTGATGCACATCGTCTCTAATGTCAGCGGGCTGCTGCGTCAGGGCGTCAGCGCGCTCGGGGCGCTGCGCTCGGTGCTGCCCGCCGGCACGCTCTCCGGCGCGCCGAAGGTTCGCGCGATGCAGATCATCGATGAGCTCGAGACGGTCAAGCGCGGCGGTTATGGCGGCGCGATCGGGTACGCGAGCTACACCGGTGACCTCGACACCTGCATCCACATCCGCACCGTTGTCGTCAAGGACGGGGTCGCGCATGTGCAGGCCGGCGGCGGTACCGTCGCCGACGCCAAGCCGGAGTACGAGTACGAGGAATCCGTTGCCAAATCCCGCGCGGTGCTGGCTGCGATCGCGACTGCTTGCGAGCAGCCGGGGTGGGAGTGAGGCGATGAGACGCGTAATCCTGACGGCGATCTTGGCCCTGGTGCTGCTCGCGCCGGCATCGGCCTTCGCGACCTCCACCAGCGCCTCCGCAGGCGGCGTCGAGGCGACGCTCAGCTACAACGGCGCCGGCATCACCATCAAGAATGAGCGGCTGACGATCGAGCAGAACGGCAAGGTCGTCTACAACGAGGCGGTGCCCGCGACGGGCTGCTTCAAGGCCTGCGTGCCCAACGACAAGCATCCGGTTCACATCAGCGATCTCTACGGCGACGGCAGTGAGGACGTGGTCCTGGACCTCTTCAGCGGCGGCGCCGATTGCTGCACGATAGAGGACGTCTACGTGCCCTCGGCAGCGGTCAACTCCTACGTTCTGGACACGCGCAACTTCGGTGAGGCGGGAGCGACGCTGGCGAACATCGGGCCGGACGGCCGTCCTGAGTTCGTCTCCGCCAACAACGCCTTCTACTGCACCTTCACCGCGTGCGCCGCTTCCGGGCTGCCGTTGCAGATCCTCGAGTTCAGCGGCGAGCGCTTCATCGACGTGACCAAACTGCATCCCAAGCTGGTCGCGGCCGACGCCAGCCGCTGGATCAAGCTGTATTACAAGTACCCCAGCAACGGCAGCGGTCTGATCGCCGCGTGGGCTGCGGACGAGGACAACCTCGGTCTGGAGTCGACGGTGAGCACCGTTCTCCATCTGCAGGTTGCCGACCACCATCTCAAGGCGAACTTCGTCGCCTCGCTCCAGCGCGTGCTGAAGCAACACGGGTACAGCTAGATGCGAATCCTCGTCATAGACAACTACGACAGCTTCACCTACAACCTCGTCCAGTACCTCGGCGAGTTGTCAGACCCGGCGCATGAGATAGAGGTCGTGCGCAACGACCACATGAGCGTCGACGACCTGATGCTGCGCGGGTATGACCGCGTGATCGTCTCGCCGGGGCCGTGCACCCCCAATGAGGCCGGGATCACGCTCGAGGCGGTGCGGCGCTTCCCGATCGCGAAGATCCCGACGCTCGGCGTCTGCCTCGGCCACCAGGCGCTGGTGCAGGCGTGGGGTGGGCGCGTGATCCGCCACGAGCCGGTGCACGGCAAGACCTCGACGATCGTGCACGACCAGCGCACGATCTTCGCGGGGCTGCCGCAGAACCTTGAGGTCGGCCGCTACCACTCGCTGATTGCGGCCGATGACCTGCCGGACGTGCTCGAGCGCAGCGCCACCGGCGGCGGTGTCGTGATGGCCGTGCGCCACCGCGAACTGCCGGCTGAGGGAGTGCAGTTTCACCCCGAGTCGGTGCTCACCCAGCACGGCAAGGCGATGCTGGCGAACTTCATGGAGCGCACCCGGTGAGCGATCTGATCACGCGTTCAATCGACGCGCTGGCCGAGCGGCAGGACCTCAGCGAGAAGGACGCCGCCGCGGTACTCGCGGAGATCATGGCCGGAGAGGTCAGCGACATTGAGATCTCCGGTTTCCTGGTCGCGCTGCGCGTTAAGGGGGAGACGGTCGAGGAGCTGGCCGGGCTGGCGCGCACGATGCGAGCCTTCGCCGCGTTCGTGCCGACCGCCGGTGAGGATCTGCTCGACACCGCCGGCACCGGTGGTGGGCGACGCACCTTCAACGTTTCGACCACCGCCGCGCTGATCGCCGCGGGCGCCGGCTGCATGGTCGCCAAGCACGGCAGTCGCTCCTCGACCGGGCTGTCCGGCTCTGCCGACGTGCTCGAGGCGCTCGGCGCCAAGATCGACCTTGACGCGGCCGGCGTCGGGCGCTGCATCGAGGAGATCGGCTTCGGCTTCATGTTCGCGCCGTATCACCACCCCGCCACGCGCCACGTGGTGCAGGTGCGCAAGCAGCTCAAGGTGCGTACGACCTTCAACTTCCTCGGACCGCTGACCAACCCGGCCGGCGCCAACCGCCAGCTGCTGGGTGTCTCCGACCCGGCGACGCTGCCGAAGATGGCGGGGGCGTTGGCACTGCTCGGCACCCGCCACGCGATGCTGGTCTGCGGCGAGGACAGCCTGGACGAGCTCTCAATCTCGGCCGCGACCAGGGTCATCGAGATCGAAAACGGCTCGCTCAAGGAGTATTCGGTGACGCCTGAGGAGCTCGGCCTGCCGCGTTACGGCGCCGAGGACGTGCCCGGCGGCGACCCGGTTGAGAACGCCGAGACGGCGCGGCGGATCTTCGCCGGCGAGGCCGGTGCAGCCCGAGATCTAGCCGTGCTGAACGCCGGCGCCGCGATCTACACCGGCGGCGGCGCGGATTCGCTCGCACACGGGGTTTTGAGGGCGCAGGAGGCGATCGACAGCGGCGCGGCCACAGCCAAGCTCGCTGCCTTCGTCGAGCTGACCCAGAAGCTCTCCTCACAGCTGACAGCGACCACATGAGCTCGGACGTGCTGATCGAGATCGTCGCCAATACGCGCGACACGGTGGCGGCCCGGCGCGCCGTGTTGCCGCTTGAGCAGCTGGCCGCGGCTGCGCAGACCCGAACCGATTACCGGCCGTTCCGCGAGGCGCTCGCGGCTCCCGGGCTGTCGGTGATCGCCGAGCACAAGCGCAGCTCCCCGTCCGCCGGGGTGATTCGCGCTGGCCTTGAGCTCGCTGAGGTCGTCAGCGCCTACGAGCGCGGCGGCGCGGCGGCGCTCTCGGTGCTGACCGAGCCGACCCGCTTCAGCGGCTCGCTCGCTGACCTCGCCGACGCCCGCAGCGCCTCAAGCCTGCCGATCCTGCGCAAGGACTTCATCGTCGACGACTACCAGATCTACGAGGCGGCGGCTTCCGGCGCCGACGCGATCCTGCTGATAGTTGCCGCTATGGAGGTTGGCCCGCTGGCCAACCTCCACGCCCTCGCCCACCGGCTCGGCCTCGCAACGCTGGTCGAGGTCCACAACGCCGACGAGTTTCGAGTCGCCGTGGAGATCGGCGCCGAGACGATCGGCATCAACAACCGCAACCTCTCGACCCTGGTCGTGGACATCGAAACGACCTACCAGCTGCTGCCGGAGATCCCGGCCGGCGTCGTCAAAGTCGCTGAGTCGGGCTTCCGCACGCGCGCCGAGCTCGAGCGGCTCGCGAGCGCCGGTCTTGACGCGGTGCTGATCGGTGAGGCGCTGATGCGCTCGGCTGATATAGAGGCAGCGGCTCGTGAGCTAGCCGGCGTCTAGGATCTCCAAAGTGATCGCACCGAAGATCAAGTTTTGCGGGATCACCCGCGAGCAGGATGCCGAACTGGCGGTCTCGCTCGGCGCCTGGGCGGTGGGAATGATCCTCTGGCCGCACTCCCCGCGCGCGGTCTCAATCGACCAGGCCGCGGAGCTTGCGGCGCTGCTCAAGCGCCGCGCCGAGGCAGTGGGGGTGTTCGTCAACCCGACGCTCGAAGAGGTCTCCCAGACCGTTGAGGCCACTGGCATCACGATCGTGCAGCTGCACGGGCAGGAGGGGCCGTCGTTCTGCATCGAGGTCGCGCGCCGTACCGGCTGCAAGGTGATCAAGGCGATGCGGGTGCGCGCCAACGCCGACATCCAGGTGCTCGGCCAGTTCCACACAGATTTCCATCTGCTCGACAGCTACGTCCCGGGCCTGCCCGGCGGCACCGGCGAGGTCTTCAACTGGGACCTGGCGATCGCCCACCGCCGCCTGACCCCGCCCAAGGGCAAGGGCCAGCGGACGCCGCTGATCATCAGTGGTGGTCTCACACCGGACAACGTCGGCGCTGCGATCGAGCTGATCAAGCCCTGGGGCGTTGACGTCGCCAGCGGCGTTGAATCGGCGCCCGGCTACAAGGACGCTGAGCTGATGCGCGCCTTTGCTGAAGCGGTCGCGGCCACCGCGCCGCTGCCCGAGATCACCGTCGAGCAGGATGAGAGCCCGGAGTTCGAGCCGGGAGCGCCTGAGAGCCCCGAATTCGAGTCCGGAGCGTCTGAGAGCCTGGCGTCCGAACAGGTTCGAGAGTTCGACGCGGAGTTCGACGCCGACCTCGAGCCCGACGTTTTCCCGACCCCGTCCTTCACTCCCGACGCTCAGGCATCGGAGCTCGCGGAGCACTCCGAATGAGCACCACGCTGCCGCACCGTTTCGGTCCCTACGGTGGCCAGTACGTGCCCGAGCTGCTGATGCCGGCTCTGACCGAGCTCGAAGCGGCTTGGATTGAGGCAAGTGAGGACGCAGCCTTCCAAGCGCGGCTCACGTCGCTGCTCAACGATTACGTCGGACGGCCCTCGCCGCTCTACCTGGCCGAACGGCTCAGCGAGGTTGCCGGTCACCCGGTCTACCTCAAGCGCGAGGACCTCAACCACACCGGCGCGCACAAGATCAACAACGCGCTGGGGCAGGCGCTGCTCGCCAAGCGCATGGGCAAGACCAGGATCATCGCCGAGACCGGCGCTGGTCAGCACGGTGTCGCCAGTGCCACCGCCTGCGCCCTGCTCGACCTCGAGTGCGTCGTCTACATGGGCACCGAGGACATCCGCCGCCAGCGCCCCAACGTGCAGCGCATGGAGCTGCTCGGCGCTACCGTGGTCGGCGTCGATGCCGGCGCCCGCACGCTCAAGGAAGCGGTCTCAGCCGCGATCCGTGACTGGGTCACGAACGTCGCCGACACCCACTACATCATCGGCTCGGCGGTCGGCCCCGCCCCGTACCCGGTGATCGTGCGCGAGCTGCAGCGGATCATCGGCGAGGAGGCCCGCGCCCAGGTGCTGGAGAAGGCCGGTCGCCTGCCCGAGCGTGTGATCGCGTGCGTCGGCGGCGGCTCCAACTCGATCGGCATCTTCATCCCGTTCGTGGACGACGCCGATGTTCAGCTGATCGGGGTCGAAGCAGCGGGTGAGGGCGTTGAGACCGGACGTCACGGCGCGCCGCTGACCGTCGCCGGTCGCGCCGGCGTCTTGCACGGCTCCTACTCGGCGATCATGCAGGACGAGGACGGACAGATCCTCGAGGCGCACTCGATCTCCGCTGGTCTTGATTACCCCGGCTCAGGCCCGGAGCACGCCTGGCTGCGAGATCAGGGGCGCGCCAGTTACCACGCGATCACAGATCAGCAGGCACTCGATGCGTTCGCGCTGACCGCGCGGCTCGAAGGCATCATCCCCGCGCTTGAGAGCAGCCATGCGATCGCCTGGACGCTCGCCAACCCCGATAGCGCGATCGACGTCGTCTGTCTCTCGGGTCGCGGCGACAAGGACCTGGCTGAGGTGCTCGACAAGCTCGGGATCGCCGGGCCGGCTTCGTGACCGCCGAGCCCTGGACAGCGAGCCGCCGGTAATGAGCGGGGTCGAACGGATCGCGGCCGCGTTTGAAGCGGCCCGCAGTGACGGGCGCGGGGCGGCGCTGATGCCATACCTGATGTCCGCGTACCCGGACCTCGACACCTCGCGTGAGATCGCGCAGGCCTACGTCGACGGCGGCGCCGATCTGATCGAGCTAGGCATCCCGTTCTCAGACCCGCTGGCCGACGGATCGGT
This sequence comes from Solirubrobacterales bacterium, assembly GCA_003137075.1. Classification (GTDB taxonomy): domain Bacteria; phylum Actinomycetota; class Thermoleophilia; order Solirubrobacterales; family Solirubrobacteraceae; genus Palsa-465. The sequence continues at coordinate 30,418 of PLES01000125.1, read as the reverse complement.
GATCCACGCCGCCGGTGTCGCCGCGCTCAACGCCGGCGCGCACGTCTACGAATCACTGCAGGTCGCGCGCACGGTCAGCGATCAGGTCCCGGTCGTGGTCATGTGTTACGCGAACCTCGTGCTCGCGCGCGGGCTCGAGCGCTTCGCCGACATGCTGGTGGAAGTCGGCGCCAGCGGTCTGATCGTGCCCGACCTGCCGCTCGAGGAGGCGCCCGCCGCGCTGGCGGCCTGCGATCAGCGTGGCCTGGCGCTGGTGCCGCTGGTTGCGCCGGCCACGCCCGATGAGCGCCTGCATCAGATCGGCGCGCGGGCCAGAGGCTTTCTTTACACGGTCTCAGTCACCGGGACCACCGGGGAGCGCGCCGTCAACGACGGCGCGCTCCCCGGCGTGCTGGCACGAGCCAGGGCTCACACCGACGTCCCGGTCGCCGTCGGCTTTGGGATCAGCACGCCGGAGCAGGCCGCCGCCGCTATGCAGGCTGGAGCTGACGGCGTGATCATCGGCAGCCGCCTTGTGCGGGCTGTGGGCGAGGTCGCGCCCGCCGATGCGCCCGCGCAGGCGCGTGCACTCGTCGAAGCCTTCTCCGGGGCGCTGGTGGTCCCGGGGCGAGACAGCTGATATCGGCGCGCTCGGATAGGATTGCCGCAATGGCGTACGTAATTACTGGGACCGCGGGTCTCTGCCTCTGGATTGTGCTGTGGGCGTTGAACGTCTCCGGCTTCGACGCGATCTTGATCGCGATTGTCATGGTTCTCGCAGTTACGGCTCTGCGCAACGTCGCGCTGCGCCTGCCGGGCCGGAAAGACCGCTAGTGCCCAGCAGTAGCTACGGCCGGGGCGAGTAAGTGACCAAACGCAGTCGGGCGTTTGCGCTTAAGGGCGCGGCCTCTGTCGTTGCCGCGCTCGCCGTGGCCGGTTGTAGCCAGACCAGCGCGAGCACCAAGTCGAACCTCACGGTCAACGGCGGCACGCTGTCAATAGTGGTGAGTGTGCCGCCGGACCTGAAGTCCGATCCGGTCGCTCAGGACGTGCTCGACGCTGAAAAGCTCGCCTTCCTGGCGCATCACAGCGAGGTCAAGGACTATAAGCTCGCGCTGCTCAGCGGCACCGCTCCGAAGATCTCCGACAACGCCAGGGCGGCGATTGAGACCGACAGCGCGATCGCCTACATCGGTGAGATCGCTCCCGGCACGTCTGATCAGACGGTGGGAATCACCAACGCTCTGGACATGCTCCAGGTCAGCCCCACGGACACCGGCGCTGAACTCACTCAGAACACCGACGCCTCCGAGAATCTGTACGAGTCGTGGGCAAGCTTCGGCCGGACCTTCGCACGGCTCTCACCGAACTCGATCCAAGAGGCCGCCGCGCAGCTGGCCGAGATGAAGTCCTTGGGTATCAGCAGCCTCTACGTCGCAGCCGACGGCACCGACTACGGCAACACGATCGCCAGCGCGGTTCGCAGCGACGCCAGGGCCGCGCGCATCAGCCTGACCACGAGTATCTCCGGTGCCGGCGGGATTTTTTACGGTGTCCAGTCCCCGTCGACAGCCGCCAAGTTCTTCGCCCACGCCGCTACGGTCGCACCGAACGCCAAGCTGTTCGGGCCCTCGTCGCTCAACAGCGGACTCTTCACCTCAGCCGTGCCGGCGTCACTGAAGAACCTCTATGTGACGATCCCGGGGTTCATGCCGAAGCAGCTGAGCGCGGCCGGCAAAGCCTTCGATTCCGCCTTCGCGGCGCGGTACCACCACAAGCCCAACGTTGAGGCTGTGTTCGGGTACGAGACGATGGCGTCACTGCTGACGGTGCTGGAGAAGGCCGGCGAATCCGCAAACAGCCGCTCGACTGTGGTCAAGGACTTCCACACGCAGTCAGAATCGGCATCGGTGCTAGGCGCCTACAAGATCCAGACCACAGGTAACTCGAGCCTCGACGCGTTCGTGATCGCCCGCCTTTCCAACGGGGCCCTGGTCCCGTTCAAGGCGGCTCCCGCCCAGGGCTGAAGTTGAGCGCGGGGCGGGCCACCGTAGCCGTCGCGCTTGTCGCCGCCGCATCGGCGGCGCTACTCGCCGGTTGCGGAAGCAGCGGTGGCAAGACGCCAATCGACGCCATCCCGATTCGCGGACACTGGCTGACGATCTACGTGAGCGTGCCTCGCGACGGTGCCTCGCAAGAGGCCGGGCAGGCGGTGATCGACGGTGCCACGCTCGAACTCGACCAGAATCACGCTCACATTGGTCGCTACAGGATCCGCCTGAAGGTGCTGGACGACTCGACCCCCGGAAGTGACGTCTGGAACGCCGCCGCGGCTGCTGCTGCGGCGCAGACCGCAGTCGCCAACCCGACAACGATCGGCTACATCGGCGACTTCAACTCGGGCGCAAGCGCGGCTTCGATCCCGATCCTCAACCGCCAGGGGATTCCGCAGGTCAGCCCGGCCAGCAGCGCCGTGGGCCTTACCTCGGACGGGCTCGGCTCCTCGCCCGGTGAGCCCTACGCGTTTTACCCAACGCCGCTGCGTACCTTCGTGCGGGTGGTGCCCAGCGATGGGGTTCAGGCCCAGGCCCAGGTGCGCCTTCAGCGCCAGCTCGGTTGCGGATCCACATATGTGCTCGATGACGGCGAGTACGACGGTGAGGAGGCGAGCACCGCCTTCACCCAGGTTGCGTCGGCCGCTCACTATCCGGTGGTTGCCACGCAGTCGTACGTGCCCGGCGAAGCGAACTACGGCGCGATCGGTGAGACGGTCGCGCAGAGCGGCGCTGATTGCGTGCTGGTGGCCGCAATCCCCGAGCGCAGTGCCGCGCCGTTGACCACGGCGGTCGCCGAGGCCGACCCGCACGTTCACATCTTCGCCACCTCGGGACTGGCCGAGCCGAGCTTCACCGACCACTCACTGGGTGGGATTCCTGCGAAGCTCGATAGCCGTGTGCTGATCACCGCACCCGGCGGCGATCAGAGCACCCGTAACCCCCTGAGACAAGCGTTCGTGAAGGCCTACACGAGCCGGTTTGGGGCGCCGCTTCCGGTTGCCGCCGACGGGTACGAGGCGATGCGACTGCTGCTCGGCGCGATTCGCAGAGCCACCCACAGTGGGCGCGAGCAGGTTGAGCGCGTCAAGGTCGTGCAGGCACTGCACGCCACCCGCCACCACGCCAGCGCGCTCGGCACCTACAGCATCAGACCGGACGGCGACACCTCGATTGACGGCTATGGGGTCTATCGGGTCGTTGATGGTGCCCTGCGTTATTGGCGTTGGGTTACCGCGTAGCGGTTCGCGTTGGTTCTGGTGGTTTACTCGCGGCTGTGAGGCGGAACGGGTGCCAACGGTCTGGCAAGGCCAGAGCGACGATCAGCGCGTGGCTCGTGCTGGCGGCTGTCGTCGTGCTGCTGAGCGCAGCGCTGTCCGCTTGCGGCGGCGCCAGCGCCACGCAGACGCGGAAGACACCAACGGCCAAGACAAAGCGCCCCGGGCCGCCGTTCGTGGACATCTACGCCGGGCTGCCGCTCAGAGGGCCGCTGGCCAAACAGGGAAGGGCGGTATGGAAGGGGATCGAGCTCGCCAGAGACAACGCCCGCATCCATGACTCTGTGCACCTGATCTTCAAACGGCCGCTGAACGACGCGGGGCGGAAGAACGGCGACGACAACCTCGCACTCACCGAAAAGAACGCCATCGCCGTTTCGATGGATCCCCACGCCGTCTACTACATCGGCGATCTCAGCTCGGCGGCGACGAACATATCGCTGCCGATCCTGAGCGCCGCGGGGATCGCTCAGATCACGCCCGGTGACGCCTACATCGCTCCGGCATCAGGCCAGCCAGGAGCTGTTTCACTCGCCGACAAGCTGCTGCCGCTGCTACCCGACTACAGGGTTCAGGCCGCAGCTGACATGCAGTTCTTCGCAAAGATCCCAAAGCAGCCCGCATGCACGCGCGTGACGGTCGTCACGGAGAGCGATCCCGAGTCTGCCGAGCTGGCGAAACTGATGTCAACCGACGCGAAGTCAGACGGGATCCAGCCGCTGGTCCCGCTGGCGCTCACCACCAAGGCCGCGACCGCAGCCACCTATGAGACCCCATTCAAAGGCCAAACGCCTTGCGGCATCGTGATCGCGGGTAGCGCGGTCAAGCCCGCGGCGGCCTTCGCCAGGACGATCCACTCGCTCTTCCCGCAGGCACTGATCCTCGGCACCAGCGGCCTCTGCAACTCGCGCTGGACCAAGGCGACCGCCAAGGGCTGGACGCCCGCGGTCGATCGACTGCTGTGGTGCACATCACCGACATGGCCGCTCGACCAGTACGACAACAGCGACAACTTCACGACGCTCTACCGAAAGACCTACCACTCGAATCCGAGCACGTACGCGCTCTACGGCTACGAGGCCGCAAATCTCGGGATCGCGATGCTCGGCACCCTGGGAACGGCCGGTGAGGACCGTGAGACCGTTCGCAGCAACCTGCTCGATCCAGGCGTGAGTGACAGCTTCCAGTACGCCAACCTCAAGGGCAACACCAGCAGCCTGAGCTCGTACGCGGTCTACAACATCAGTCCCAAAAGCGCGGAGCCGGCCTTCTACCTGACCCTCACCCCGGGCCACTAGCCTCAGCTGCGATGAACTCAGACGAGCTTTTCCTGATCGACGGCAACAGCCTCGCGTACCGCGCCTTCTTCGCGCTGCCGGAATCGATCGCGACCTCCACCGGGATCCCGACCAACGCGATCTTCGGGCTCGCCTCGATGCTNNGGCTACACCGGCCGCAAGGAGCTCTACCCGGAGTACAAGGCGCAGCGCTCGTCACGGCCGGACCTGCTGAAGGAGCAGTGGCCTCACTTCGAGCCGCTGGTGTCGGCATTTGGCTACAGCAACCTGCGCGTCGAGGGCTTCGAGGCGGACGACGTGATCGCCTCGATCGCGGAGCTGGCCAAGCACGCCGGCGCCGGCGGTGAGCCGATCCCGGTCACGATCCTGACCGGCGACCGCGACGCCTTCCAGCTGATCGACGCCACCACCAAGATCATGGCGCCTGGCCGCGGCATCACCGACACGAAGCTTTACGACACCCAGGGCGTGATCGACCGCTACGGCATCGCGCCTGAGCTCGTTCCCGACTTCATCGGACTGAAGGGCGACACCAGCGACAACATCCCCGGAGTCCCCGGGATCGGCGACAAGACCGCCGCCGAACTGCTGCAGCGCTTCGGCTCGCTCGAGACGGTGCTGGCCAGCGTTGACGAGATCTCGGGCGCCAAGCGCAAGCTGAACCTCGTCGAATTTGCGGATGACGCGCGCCTTTCCAAGCAGCTCGCGACCGCGAAGCGCGACATTCCGGTCGAGCTCGACCTGCCGGCGCTGATCGCGCAGCAGCCCGACCGATCGAAGCTGCGCGACACCTTCCGGCTGTTCGAGCTGCGCGATCCACTGCGCCGCCTCGAGGAGGCGCTCGGCTCCGCCGACGCGCTGCCCGCCGGTGGGCGTTCTGAAAACGGGGCGACAGCTGCGGGTGCGGGTCGAACGGATCAGATCGCGCCCTCGCTGAAGGTGGTGGAGACCAGGCTCGCCGATCTCGGCAGGCTGCCAGCCGACTCCGAGATCACGCTCGCGGTGCGGCCGCCGGACGCGCCTGAAGGGGCGCTCTTCGGTGACGACCCGGCCTGGCGCTTCGCGATCCAGGCCGGCGCCCGTGTGCTCACGGGCGAGGCCGAGAACTCCGCAGCACTGGTCACGGCGCTGGGGCAGCGGCCGGTGATCGCCCACGACGCCAAATCGCTTGGGCTGGTGCCGCCGCACCTGGTGCACGACACCGAGGTCGCCGCCTACCTGCTCGAGCCGGCGCGGCGGGCCTACCCGTTCCGCGAGCTGACCGAGGAACGCGGCTTCCACACCGCCGAGAACTCAGTCGAGGGGCCGGCGTCGGATGCCCAGCTGATGCGTCTGCTGGCCGATTGGCAGCGCGAGGAGCTGCGCGGCCGCGGGCTCACCGACCTGCTCAACGAGGTTGAGTTGCCGCTGGTCAGCATCCTGCGGCGCATGGAGATGGCCGGACTCAAGCTCGACACTGAGCGACTGGCAGCGATCTCAGAGCTGGTCAAGGAGGAGGCCGACGATCTTGAACGCCAGATCTATGAGCTCGCGGGGGAGGAGTTCACGCTCGGCTCACCCAAACAGCTCGAGGCGATCCTTTTCACCAAGCTCGAACTCTCGCGTAAACGCCGCGGCAAAACCGGCTTCAGCACCGACGCACGCGTGCTGCAGGCGATCCGGGCTGAGCACCCGATCATTCCCAAGATCGAGCGCTGGCGGGAGCTGACCAAGCTCGCCCAGACCTACCTGGACGCTCTGCCGGCGCTGATCGCGGAAGACGGCCGCATCCATACGACCTTCAACCAGACGACGGCTGCGACCGGGCGGCTCTCATCAAACAGCCCGAACCTGCAGAACATCCCGATCCGCACCTCGCTCGGGCGCGAGATCCGCGCCTGCTTTATCGCCGAGCCCGGCAACCTGTTGGTCAGCGCCGACTACTCGCAGGTCGAGCTGCGGCTACTGGCGCAGATCGCCGGTGAGGACGTGCTCAAGCAGATCTTTGACCGCGGTGAGGATGTCCACACCGCCACGGCGATGCGCGTGTTCGACGTCACCGCCGACCAGATCGACTCCGGCATGCGCTCAAAGGCGAAGATGATCAACTACGGGATCGTCTACGGGCTCTCCGCTTACGGCATGGCCGACCGGCTCGACATTCCGCAGAGCGAGGCCGACGACTTCATCAAGCGCTACCTGGCCGGCTTCCCGGCAGTCGAGCGGTTCATCGCCGACACGATCGAGCAGGGCACTGAGCATGGCTACGTCTCGACGCTCTTCGGGCGCCGGCGCCAGGTGCCTGAGCTGCGTGCCCGCCGCTGGGAGCTGCGCAAACAGGGGGAGCGCTTCGCCGTCAACATGGTGATTCAAGGCACCGCAGCCGACATCATGAAGGTCGCGATGGTCCGGGCCGACGCGGCGCTGACGCGTGAGAACCTGCAGACCAAATTGATCCTCCAGATTCACGACGAGTTGCTCTTCGAAGGTCCCGAGCGCGAGGCCGAACAGGTCCGCGCGCTGGCGATCCGTGAGATGGAGGCGGCTTACGCGATGGATCCTGCGCTGGCCGTCGAGGCCGGCGTCGGCAAGGACTGGTTATCAGCCAAGTGAGCGGCTGACTCTTCCGCCAGCAGTGCCCTGAAATCGGCCGCCGCGACCGGCCGCGAAGTGGCGTGACCCTGCATCCGTTCGGCGCCCATCGCTTGGCGGATCGAGACGACGGCGCATTGCTGGAGGGCCACAAGTGATCGGCCTGCTGTCGTCGCAGCCGGAGGCTATGGACGTTGTGTGCCAGATTTGGCACACAACGTCCATCACTACCAGGCTCACCGGAGGACGGTGGCCGCGCCGACGGTCAGCGACCGCCACCCGGACGCTAAGAACTCACGTAATCCGGGTGGGCGATGTTCAGGTAGTGCCCGAACGACCAGTCGACGAAGCGCTTCACGGCGGTCGCGTGCAGCGTCGGCGTGAGCAGCCGCGGCGGCACCTGTGGCACCAGCCGCTGCACGCGCAGCATCCAGTCGAAGGCAAGTGTGTGCTTGGCGCTGAAGGCGCCGTAGCGGGCCAGCGCGCTGGCCTTGCTCTGGCGCCCGGCGACGACATCGGCGAGCTCACGTCCACAGGCGATCCCGAAGTACAGGGCGGTGCGGATTCCCTCGGCCGTCAGCGGCAGGCAATGTCCGGCGGAGTCGCCGACGAAAAAGATCCCGTCCTGCGTCGCGTCGCGGATCTTGTGTGGGATCCAGTTGCCCTGGTAGCCGTCAGGCGAGCGTCCCAGGTCCTGCGTTAGCTGCACGGTCGTGTCCTTAACGTGAAAACGTGGGTCGAAAGAGCCGACTCCGACTCGGACCTCGTCGCCGGCCGGGAAACTCCAGCCGTAGCCGGCCGGCACGTACTTGCGGTCGATCCAGATCTCAAGGTCGTCGGCCTGCCCGTGCGGGTGAACCTCGAGCCCGCGGGAGAGGTAGGCGTCCGGCGGCTGGATCGGCTCACCGCTGCCCAGCACCCGCCGCCAGCCGAGCGCGTCGACGATCAGTGACGCGCGGATCTCGCCGCGGTCGGTCTTCACGGTGTTGCCATCACGGCCCTCGACCTTGGCGGTCTCAAACTCGAACTTGCCCTGGGCCGCGAGCAGGCTGCACAACAAGCGGTAATCAAAGGTGGAGAAGGTCCACGGCAGGTCGTACCTAACCGTCGTGTAAGGGGTGTGGATCACCAGCTCTGGAAAGGTCTGCGCCAGCGACTCCGTGAGTTCCAGGACCTCAAGCCAGCGGGTCGGGATCCCACAGGCGGAGGTCTGCCGCTCGCCGATCTCATACCGGTCGACGATCATCACGTCGGCGCCGCTGGACGCGAGTTCGCGCGCGATCGCGAGGCCGGCGAAGCTCGCGCCGCAGATCAGAACGTCGCAATCACGGTCGAGCGCTGTGCGCTCCGCCCCGCGTTTCGTTGCTCGGGTAGGCATGGCCGCCGATGATAGGCAGGACGGACGGACCATTGCCGCGAGCCCACAAACGTGCTATGCGGCTATCCTCACGAATACAAATGTCAACTATTACAGCCCCCACCATCAACGAAGAGACCGTCGGCGTCACGGTCGTAGAAGGCTCCAACGGCCTGCTGCTCGAGATCGACGGCAAGATCGTCCCCAACTA
>PLES01000125.1:0-21640 GCA_003137075.1 Solirubrobacterales bacterium | reverse complement strand
GAGGACCAGGACGGTCGTCTGATCCTTTCCAAGAAGCGCGCTCGCTTCGAGAAGGCGTGGCGCCGCATTGAGGCAGCCGCCCAGTCCGGCGAGCCTGTTGAGGGTTCAGTCATCGAGGTCGTCAAGGGTGGTCTGATCATCGACCTCGGCGTACGCGGCTTCCTGCCCGCATCGCTGGTCGACATCCGCCGCGTGCCCAACCTGGACGAGTACATGGGCACCCAGATCGACTGCAAGGTCATCGAGCTCAACCGCTCACGCAACAACGTCGTGTTGTCGCGCCGCGCGGTGCTCGAGGAGCAGCGCAAGGAGGACCGCGAGCGGATCCTCGATCGCCTGCAGCCCGGCCAGGTCGTGGAGGGCGTCATCTCGAACATCGTCGACTTCGGCGCGTTCGTCGACCTCGACGGCATCGACGGTCTGATCCACATCTCGGAGCTGTCGTGGTCACATGTCAACCACCCGTCAGAGATCCTCAATATCGGCGACACCGTGTCGGTCAAGGTGCTCGACATCGATCGCAACCGCCAGCGCATCTCCCTTGGTCTCAAGCAGACCCAGGAAGACCCGTGGCAGCGTGTGGTCGACACCTACAACATCGGTGACGAGCTTGAGGGCACAGTCACGAAGGTCGTGACCTTCGGTGCCTTCGTCGAGATCCTCGACGGCGTTGAGGGCCTCGTGCACATCTCAGAGCTGGCTCAGCATCACGTTGAGAACCCGCGCGAGATCATCCAGCCCGGCGATCCGGTGCGAGTCAAGATCCTTGAGATCGACTCCGAGCGCCGCCGCCTGTCGCTGTCGATCAAGCGCGTCGAGGGTCAGGTCCTGCCGGTCCGTCCGATCATCGCTCCGACCGAGGATGAGAACTACGACGACGTGCCTGACCTCGGTCTCTCCGAGGATGTCTTCGCCCCTCCGGCTGAAGACGCTCCGGTAGCCGAAGAGGCCACCGAGACCGAAGAGGCCCCCGCAGCTGAGGCGGAGGCCCCCGCGGCTGAAGTCGAGGCGCCTGAGGCCGAAGCAGAGGCTCCCGAGGCCCCTGAGGCGCAGGAGGCCCTCGAAGCGGTGGTGGAGGTCGACGAGACCCCCGAGGCAGCAGCCGACGCCGAGTAGCCGGCAAGGCGCGCAAGCATGATGGTGAAGGGCGGTGCTGATCAGGTGCCGCCCTTCATCGCTTTAACGGGCGGTATCGGCGCCGGCAAGTCGACCGCGCTGGCGGCACTCGAGCGGCTCGGCGCGGCGGTCATCTCGAGCGACGCCATGGTGCACGCGCTCTACGACTTGGCGGAGGTGCGCGACGCGGTCGTGGCTAAGTTCGGGCCGCAGGTGGCACCGGGTGGCGTTGTGGACCGTGGCCAGCTGGCCACGGTCGCGTTCGCGACGACCGAGAGCCGCGCCTGGCTGGAGGCCCTGATCTGGCCGCTCGTGCGCGACGGTATCAGCGCCTGGCGCAAGGGCACGGAAGCCATGGACCCGCGCCCTCGCGCGCTGGTTGTTGAGGTACCGCTGCTGTTCGAGGGTGGACAGGAGAGCGCATACGACGCCACGATCGCGGTGACCGCCGACGAGCACGTTCGCCGTGCCCGCGCGAGCGCGCGCGGGCACCGGGCCGTGGATGAACGTGAAGCCCGGCAGCTGAGTCAGGCCGACAAGGCGGCTCGCGCCACCTATGTGGTCAGCAATGACGGCGACATCGACGAACTTCAGCGCGAGTTGTCGTCTGTGCTTGCCATGCTGGGGGTGTGAAGCTCGTCCCACGCCGTTTGCTGGCGCTCATCGCGCTGGCGGGGATAGTCGTTGCAGTGCTGGTCGTGGTGCCTCTGGCCCGTCGCGCCATCCAGCACTTCACGCTGCCGTTGGCGTACGCCTCGATCATCCGCGAGCAGGCGCATGACAAGCGGCTCGACCCGGCGCTGGTCGCCGCCGTGATCTACTCGGAGACGCGCTTCAGGCCGCGCACGTCACCAACCGGGGCGCTCGGCCTGATGCAGATAGAACCGGCGACCGCGACCTTCCTCGCGCACCGCTCCGGCGCGACCAGTTTCACCGTGGCCGATCTCGGCACGCCGCAGGTCAACATCGCCTACGGGTCGTACTACATCCGCTACCTGCTGAACCTCTACGACGGCAACGTCGTGATGGCGCTGGCCGCCTACAACGGCGGTGAGACCAACGTCGATCACTGGGTGCAACGGCTGAAGCAGTCGCACCAGCTGTTCCGGATCTCTGATATCCCGATCGCACAGACCCGCCTTTACGTGCAGGAGGTCCTCTCCAAACAGCAGGCCTACCGCGCACACTGGGCCCGGGCGCTCGGTTACACGTAGCGCCGCCCGCTCAGAGCGTTAGGGCGGCAGGCGCAGCCGCCCCAACCAGGACAGCTTCTGTCACCAATGCTCGCCGGCATCGCTTGCTGGGCTATTACGATCAGTGTGTGCCCGGTTTCGAGTTAGACACGACCTACAGCCCCGCGGCTGACCAGCCGAAGGCGATCTCATCGCTCTCGGAAGGCATCCGCGCGGGTGAGCGCGCGATGACGCTGCTGGGCGCGACCGGCACCGGCAAGACGATGACGATGGCGGCGACGATCGCCGAGGTCCAGCGGCCGTCGCTGGTGATCGCCCACAACAAGACACTGGCCGCGCAGCTCTGCAATGAGTTCCGCACATTCTTCCCGCGCAACGCGGTCGAGTACTTCGTCTCGTACTACGACTACTACCAGCCCGAGGCTTACGTCCCCAGCCGCGACCTCTACATCGAGAAGGACTCGGCCGTCAACCAGGAGATCGACCGCCTGCGGCACGCGGCCACGGCGGCGCTGTTCGCGCGACGCGACGTGCTGATCGTGGCGTCGGTCTCGAGCATCTATGGACTCGGCTCGCCTGAGGTCTACGACGAGAACCTGCAGACGATCGTCAAGGGCTCGATGATCAACCGCGACGGGTTGCTGCGAAAGCTCGTCTCGATCCAGTACAACCGCAACGATGTCGCGCTCGCGCGCGGCACCTTCCGGGTCAGGGGCGAGTCACTCGAGATCTGGCCGGCTTACGCTGAGACCGCCTACCGGATCTCGATGTTCGGTGACGAGGTAGAGCACCTGCGCCACTTCGATCCGGTTTCCGGGGAGGTGATCGAGGACGACCTCGAGCACGTCGCGATCTGGCCGGCGTCGCACTACAACGTGCGTGAAGGGCACATCGAGGAGGCGGTCGCGGCGATCGGGATCGAGCTGAACGAGCGCTGCGCCGAACTCGAGGCGCAGGGCAAGCCGCTCGAGTCTCACCGCCTACGCCAGCGCACCCAGTACGACATGGAGATGCTGCGCGAGATGGGGTTCTGCAGTGGCATCGAGAACTACAGCCGGATTCTCGACGGCCGCAAGCCCGGTGAGCGGCCTTACTGCCTGCTCGACTACTTCCCGGATGACTTCGTCTGCTTCATCGACGAGTCGCATCAGACGGTGCCGCAGATCGGCGCGATGCACGTCGGCGACCGCGCCCGCAAGGAGACGCTGGTCGAGTACGGCTTCCGGCTGCCGAGCGCGATCGACAACCGGCCCCAGACCTTCCAGGAGTTCCTCTCGATCACGCCGCAGATCGTGTTCGTCTCGGCGACCCCGGGCGAGTACGAGCGCACGCATTCGCCGCGGATCGTCGAGCAGATCGTGCGCCCGACCGGGATCATCGATCCGGAGATCGACGTGCGGCCGACTGAGGGCCAGATCGACGATCTGATGAACGAGATCCGCGCCCGCATCGACCATGACGAGCGCACGCTGGTGACGACGCTTACCAAGAAGATGTCTGAGGACCTGACCGGCTACCTGCTGGAGATGGGCTTCAAGGTCCGTTACCTGCACTCCGAGGTCGACACGCTCGAGCGGATCCAGATCATCCGCGAGCTGCGACTCGGCGAGTTCGACGTGCTGGTCGGCGTGAACCTGTTGCGCGAGGGACTCGATCTGCCCGAGGTCTCGCTGGTGGCGATCCTCGATGCCGACAAGGAGGGCTTCCTGCGCGGCGCCACCTCGTTGATCCAGACAATCGGTCGCGCCGCCCGTAACGTCGAGGGCAAGGTCGTGATGTACGCCGACAAGGAGACCGCCGCGATGAAGACCGCGCTCTCCGAGACCGACCGGCGTCGCGAGATTCAACGCGCCTACAACATCGAGCATGGGGTCACGCCGGAGACCATCAGCAAGGGGGTCTCCGACATCGCCGAGTTCCTGCGGTCGGACTCCAAGGTGCCGAAGTCCCGGCGCCGGCGCCAGCGCGAGGCTGAGATGCTGCCGCCGGCCGAGATCGAGCGCAAGCTGATCGGACTCGAGGAGGAGATGCTCGCCGCCGCCGAGGATCTGCGCTTCGAATACGCCGCCAAGCTGCGTGACGAGATCCGTGACTTCAAGCGCGACCTCGACATCGCCGTGGCGGACGGGCGCGTCTAGCAGGGCCAAGGGCTCCGAGGCCGACCAAATCGGGATCAATCAACTAGGCTGCGCGCATGCCACTAGACCGACAGAGCATCGAGAAGAAGGACTTCCCGATTGGCCGCCGCGGGTATGACCCGGAAGCGGTCGACGCGCACCTAACTTGGATTGCCCGGGAGATTGAAGAGCTGAAGCTCTCCTCGCGCCGTCGCACGGAGACGCTGGCAACTTCCGCCAGCGAGCAGGTGCGGGCGATCGTCGAGGCTGCTGAGGCCAGTGCCGCCCAGATTCAGAGCGAGGCCGAGACCCAGGCGCGCGAGATTCGTACCGAGGCCGCGGCCGAGGCCGATGCCGCGCGCACCGACGCGACGACCCAGGCGCGGACCTACGTCAGCCGTGTTTCCGAGTCGACCGCCGTGATGATGCAGCGGCTTGACGCGATGCAGAGCGAGCTTTCGAACCTGACCGACTCTCTGCGGACCGGCGCCAACCGGCTCAACGCGGATCTGCAGCTGCTCGACGGCAACTTCGACGAGGTGCGCGACGCGGTCGGTTCACGCGGGCACTTCGAGAGCGAAGCCGAGCTGCCTGGCGCGGGGGAGTACGACTCGTTTGAGGAAGAGCCCGCAGCCGCTGAAGCCGAAGTCGAGCCGCAGACGATCGCGATCGCTGACGGTGGCGTATTGGCGCAGACAGACGGCGACATCGAGGGGGCCCGGCTGGTCGCGCTGAATATGGCACTCAACGGCACCTCCCGTGAAGAGACCGACCGTTATCTGGCTGTCAACTTCGAGCTCAGTGACCGCGCCCAGTTGCTGGACGAGGTCTACGCCTCCGTCGAGGGCTAGCTTCCGGGTCGCCACGGCCTGGTGTCATGAACGCCGGTATAAGCTGATCTGACGGTGAGCGATTCCACCTTCAAGATGCTGCGTCCGTGGCTTTCAATTCTGGTGTTGCTCGTCGCGGTGTTTGCAGCCGCGATCCTGCGCTCTGTAGTCGGGGTTCTGGCTTTCATGCTTGTGGTCCTGGGCGCTCCGGTGGCGATCTACGCTTTTCGCAACCGCTCGGCTCCGAAAGATCACAACGCCGGCATGCCGGCCTGGCGTATGGATCAGGCGTTTGGTCGCAAAAAGCGCTAAAAGCTAGCCAGCGTGGAGGGGAACGTCTGTTCGGTTCTCTAGACTGCGACTAGTGGACCAACTCGTCGTTACCGGGGCCCGGGAGCACAACCTCAAAGACATCACCGTCGCGATTCCGCGCGGTTCTCTGACGGTTATCACCGGCCTCTCCGGCTCGGGCAAGTCGTCGCTGGCGTTCGACACGATCTACGCCGAGGGNNGATGGACAAGCCCGACGTCGATTCGATCGACGGGCTCTCACCGGCGATCTCAATCGATCAGAAGACGACCTCGCGCAACCCGCGCTCGACGGTCGGGACCGTCACCGAGATCTATGACTACCTGCGTCTGCTGTGGGCGCGCATCGGCAAGCCGCACTGCCATATCTGCGGGCTGCCGATCACCGGCCAGTCGGCGGAGCAGATCATCGATCAGGTGATGGAGCTGCCGGAGGGGGCGCGCTTCATGGTGCTGGCCCCGATCGTTCGCGGGCGCAAGGGGGAGTACGGCCGCCAGCTCGAGGAGCTGCGGGTCGAGGGCTTCACCCGCGCGAAGATCGACGGCGAGCTACGGCGACTCGATGAGGAGTTCGAGCTCGACAAGAAGCTCAAGCACGACATCGCGATCGTCGTCGACCGGCTGGTGATGAAAGAGGACCTGCGTAAGCGGCTGGCCGACTCGGTTGAGACCGCGGTGGCGCTCGCCGACGGGCTGGTGGAGATCGAACTGGTCGACAGCGGTGAGATCCAGACGTACAGCGAGAAGTTCTCCTGTCCGATCCACGGGCCGAGCCTGGTTGAGCTCGAGCCGCGGATCTTCAGCTTCAACGCTCCGCACGGCGCCTGCCCGGGCTGCACCGGGCTGGGATCACAGATGGAGATCGACCCCGATCTGGTTGTGCCTGACCCGACGCTCTCAATAGGTGAGGGCGCGATTGCGCCCTGGGCCGTGAGCGCCTCCGAGTACTACGAGCAGCTCACCCAGGCGATCTCAGAGCGCTACGAGATAGATCTCGAGACGCCGTGGCAGAAGTTGCCCGAGGAACAGCGTGACTTCTTCCTTTACGGCACCGGCGGCGATCGTTTCCAGGTCGCCTATCGGAACCGCTTCGGTCGCCGGCGCAACTACAGCACTGCCTTTGAGGGGATCGTCAAGGGCCTTGAGAAGCGCTACCGCGAGACCGAGTCCGAGCTGATCAAGACCAAGATCGAGGAGTACATGACGCTACGGCCGTGCCCGGAGTGCCACGGCGCGCGTCTGCGACCAGAGTCACGCGCGGTGCTGGTGGCGGGCACGCCGATCAACGAGTTCACCGCGCTCTCAATTCGTAATTCGCTCGCCTGGATCGGCAGGCTCGAGCTCTCCGACCACGATCAGCGGATCGCGCGGCTGGTGTTGCGCGAGATCACCGAGCGGCTCACGTTCCTGGACAACGTCGGCGTCGGCTATCTCAGCATGGAGCGGGCAGCGGCGACCCTGTCGGGCGGTGAGGCCCAGCGGATCCGGCTCGCGACGCAGATCGGCTCGGCGCTGGTGGGCGTGCTGTACATCCTCGACGAGCCTTCGATCGGGCTGCACCAGCGTGACAACGAGAAGCTGATCGGCACGCTCGAACGGCTGCGCGACGTCGGCAACACGGTGCTCGTGGTGGAGCACGACGAGGAGACTATGCGGGCCGCCGACCACATCGTCGACATCGGCCCGGGTGCCGGTGAACACGGCGGCCATGTCGTCGCCCAGGGCACGGCCGATGAGGTGGCGGCGGTCGAGGCCTCGTTGACCGGGCAGTTCCTGGCCGGCACGCGCACGATCGATGTGCCACGCAAGCGGCGCAAAGCCACGGGCTACATCGAGATCAAGGGCGCGGCTGAGAACAACCTGAAGGGGATCGACGTGAAGGTGCCGCTGGGCGTCATGTGCACCGTCACCGGCGTCTCTGGTTCGGGCAAGTCGACCCTGGTGAACGAGGTGCTCTTCAAGGCGGTCACCAACAAGCTGCACAAGACGCGGGTGCGCCCGGGCGTGCACCGCGCCGTCACCGGGCTTGACCAGCTCGACAAGATCATCTCCGTTGATCAGGCGCCGATCGGACGTACGCCGCGTTCAAACCCGGCCACGTACATCGGACTGTTCGACCAGATCCGCGATCTCTTCTCGCGCACCCAGGAGGCACGGGCGCGTGGTTACAAGCCTGGGCGCTTCTCGTTCAACGTCAAGGGGGGGCGCTGCGAGGTCTGCAAGGGCGACGGGCAGATCAAGATCGAGATGCACTTCCTTCCCGATGTCTACGTGCCGTGCGAGCAGTGTCACGGCAAGCGTTACAACAAGGAGACGCTGGAGGTCCGCTTCAAGGGCAAGACGATCGCCGACGTGCTGGACATGCCGATCGGTGAGGCGCTTGAGTTCTTTGCGCACATCCCCAAGATCCACCGGCGGGTTCAGGCGTTGCACGACGTCGGGCTCTCGTACATGCGTCTCGGTCAGCCGGCGACGACCCTCTCAGGTGGTGAGGCACAGCGCGTGAAGCTCGCGGCGGAGCTCTCCAAAGTCGCCACAGGGCGCACGATCTACATCCTTGATGAGCCAACCACCGGATTGCACTTCGCCGATATTCAGCGGCTGCTGGAGGTATTGCAGCGGCTGGTTGACGCAGGTAACTCGATTGTCGTGATCGAGCACAACCTCGATGTGATCAAGGTCTCCGATCACCTCATAGATCTCGGCCCTGAGGGTGGGGACGAAGGCGGAACGTTGATCGCGACAGGCACGCCGGAGCAGATCGCCAAGACGGCTGGTTCGTACACCGGGCACTTCCTTGCACCGTTGCTGCCCGCTGGCGAGACGGCCGCTCCTGACCCGCCGAGGCGCCGGCGAAAGGCCGTTGGCGTCTGATTCGCCAGTGGTCCTGAGCCTCTAGGCCAGACGTCCAGTTTTATAAGGGTTTTGAGCTCTACTCACTGAAATTGCGTATTGTCGTTCCGACGTACCGTAATAACGTATGTCAGGTGACTATGCCCGTAACGATGCCCAGGTCTGACGATTCCGCTGCGACTCTGCGGCTGCTGCTCGACACGGTCAGTGAGCTGTCGACGGTCCGTCATATCGACGACATTCAGCGGATTGTTAGCTCAAGTGCGCGGGCACTGCTGCACGCCGATGGCGCGACTTTCGTGCTCCGTGACTTCGCCGGCTCTGCCTTCGTGCAGCAGGACGCGCTGGATCCGCTCTGGAAGGGTGAGCGGTTTCCGCTGGAGCAGTGGATCAGCGGCTGGGCGATGACGAGCGGCGGGGCCGTGGTGATCGAAGATGTCGAGGATGACCCGCGGATCCCGCAGGACGCCAACCGCCCGACGTTCGTCAAGAGCCTGGTGGTGGTGCCGGTACGGCGCGCTGAGCCGCTGGCCGCGATCGGCGTTTATTGGTCCGAGCAGCATGAGCCCACCGCTGACGAGGTGATCCTCGCTCAGGCGCTGGCAGACAGTGTCGCCGTGGCGC
This sequence comes from Solirubrobacterales bacterium, assembly GCA_003137075.1. GTDB lineage: Bacteria > Actinomycetota > Thermoleophilia > Solirubrobacterales > Solirubrobacteraceae > Palsa-465. The sequence continues at coordinate 12,598 of PLES01000125.1, read as the reverse complement.
TCGAGCATGTGCGGGTGCTTCAGGAGCTGGCCGTGACCGTCGAGCTGTCGAGCACCGACGCGCTCACCGGGGTGGCCAACCGCCGCGCCTGGGATCGAGCGCTCACCCAGGCTTTGGAGTCGGGCAGCCCGATTACGGTCGGGATGATCGATCTGGACAGCTTCAAGCTGTACAACGACATCAACGGCCACCAAGCCGGAGATGCGGTGCTGCAGGAGTGCGGGCGCGCCTGGAACGCGGCGCTGCGTGATGTCGATCTGGTCGCCCGTTACGGAGGCGAGGAGTTCGGTCTGCTGTTGCCGAACGTCGACGGTCGCCAGGCGATGCCGATCGTCGCGCGCCTACGCGCCGCGACGCCGCCATCGGTGACGATTTCGGTTGGGCTCGCGACACGCAAGGTCGGCGAGCCGATCATTGACGTGGTGGGCCGAGCCGACGCCGCGCTCTACAACGCCAAGCGTGCCGGCCGCAACCGCGTGTTTCTCGCCGCGGACGAGTAGTGGTCCACTAGCCGTGGACCTCATCGCGGCGCGGCTCTGGCTGCAGAAGTGGCGCTGGTATGAGCGCAACTCGCTGCCCTGGAACCGGCTTCGGATCCACTACGAGCTGGCAAGCCGCCAGGCGTTCGCGCGATGGCCGCTGCATGGGGACGCTCTGGCGATGTTTCGCGAGGGGCGTCTGGAGCTCGGCGCGCACGTGCTATTCGAGCCGGGTGTCTGGCTCACGGCGCCGGCGCCCGGGCGGATCCGGATCGGCGCCGGGACCTTCTTCAACCTCGGCGTGATGGTCGCCGCCAAGGAGCTGGTGGAGATCGGCGAACACTGCATGTTCGCCAACGGCTGCTTCATCACCGACGCCAATCACCGCTTCGACGATCCGAGCACGCCGGTCCCCTGGCAGGGCTTCACGAGCAAGGGCCCGACGCGCGTGGGAGACAACGTCTGGTGCGGCGCGAACGTGGTCATCACCAGCGGTGTGACGATCGGCGAGCGCTGCGTGATCGGCGCCAACTCCGTTGTCACCGATGACATCCCGCCGTTCTCAATCGCGGCTGGGGTCCCGGCCAAGGTGATCCGGCAGATCACCTACGGCGCGGGCGCTACGAGTTCTTGATCACGACGCCCTCGAGGATGTGAGCTACGTGCTCAGTCGCGTCGATCGCGGCCTCGAGGCGTTCGAAGAGGTCCTTCCAGCGGATCACGACCATCGGGTCGATGCCGCCGTCGAACAGTGAAGCGATCGCCTCACGGGTGATCTTGTCGCCCTCATTCTCAAGGCGGTTGATCTCGACCGTGTGCGCGGATATGTCCTTGAAGCCCCGCAGCAGCGGCATCGCCTCGGCGATCTGCGCCGACGAGCGCTTCAGCACGTCCGCCAGCTTGATCGCCTGGTCCATCGGCGCCTCGATCTTGTAAAGACCGAGGTAATCAGCGACTTCCTCGATGTAGTCGACGATGTCGTCAAGTGCTGAGGCGAGCGCGAGGATGTCCTCACGGTCGATTGGCGTCACGAACGTGTGGTTCAGGCGACTCAGAAGCTCATGCGTGATGCGGTCGCCCTCGTGCTCGCAGTCACGAATCTCCTGCGCCAGATGCTTGTTGTCGGGGTAGTCAGACAACAGCGTGTCGAGCAGCTCGGCCGAGTGCAGGATGTTGCGTCCCGCTTCCTCGAACAGCTCAAAATACGCGCGATCGCGCGGCGCGAAGGCTTGTGAGATCCGCGTCACTCACGGCATCCTACGGCAAGATGGCTAGCCGTTTGTCGTATGCGTGTTATCGAAGCTGAGTCAGCTCCGAGCGGAAGCTGGCCAGCGCCTCGGCGTCGATCGAGTAGGTGTGCTCAGGGGCTGGGTAGCGACGCTCCCGCACATCAGACGCGTAGGCGGCGACGCCGTGGTCCATGTCGCGCTGAATGTCGGCGTAACGCTGGACAAAGCGCGCGCCCTGACCTTCGCGGATACCGAGCAGATCGTGGAACACCAGCACCTGGCCGTCGGTCGCCGGGCCGGCGCCGATGCCGATGATCGGGACCTGCATCAGCGGCATCAGTTCTTCGGTGACCTCCGCCGGAATCGCCTCAAACACGATTGAGAAGCACCCGGCCTGCTGAAGCGCAAGCGCTTCCCTGGCGATCCGGGTCGCGTCATCGGCTGTGCGGCCCTGGGCGCGGTAACCGCCGAGCGAGGTGGCGGTCTGCGGCGTCAGGCCGACGTGGCCCATCACCGGGATCCCGGCTTCAACGATCGCCCTGGCACGTGCCACGGAGGTCGCGTTGCCGCGCTCGAGCTTGACTGCATCGGCGCCCGCTTCCTTCACGAAGCGCATCGCCGTCGCCACCGCCTGGGAGTCCGACTCCTCGTAGGAGCCGAAGGCGAGGTCAGCGACCAGGAAGGGGCTGCGAAGGCCGCGGCGCACGGCGCGGGCGAGCATCAGCAGCTCGTCGGTCGTCACCGCAACGGTCGACGGGTAGCCGAGCACCGTCTGGGCGCCGGAGTCGCCGACCAGTACCAGGTCGACGCCGGCCGCCTCAGCGGCTCGAGCGCTCGGGTAGTCGTAGGCGGTGACCATCACCAGCGGCTGGCCGAGGTGCTGCTTCTCGAGCAGCATCGGCAGCGTGACCGGCAGATGTGCGGTCCCGGAGGGGCCGGTGGCGTGGGACGGGGCTGACGACATATCTCTCTCCTTTGAGATCCGGGGCGGATCTCAGTTGCTTCCCGCCGCCACGGCGCCGGCGTACTGGCCGGCGACGCTTTTGGTCGAGAGCTGTTGGTTGTCAATCAAACGCGTACTGCCCACCCGTGCCGCAACCACCGCGAGCGCAGGTCCGTCAATCGTTGTTATCGGTGCGAACGTCTCGAGATCGACGATCTCGAAGTACTCGGTATCCAGGTTGGCGCTGTCAAGTTCGTTACGCGCGGCGGCGGTGATGGCATCGCTTTCGTATTCGCCGGCCTCGACCAGATCCGAGGCGACCCGCAGCGCGCGGCTCAGCGCAGTCGCCTGTTCGCGCTCGGCCGGGCTCAGATGGACGTTACGGCTCGACATCGCCAGGCCGTCAGGTTCGCGCACGATCGGGCAGACCTCGATCTGCACCTGCATGTCCAGGTCATGCACGAGCTGCTTGATCACACGCGCCTGTTGCGCGTCCTTCTGGCCGAAGTAGGCAACCTGGGGAGCGACCATATTGAAAAGCTTCGTCACGACCGTCGCGACGCCTTCAAAGTGCGCGCGACCGCGCTGCGCACCCTCCAGCACCTCGGTGATCGCGCCGAGGCTGACGCTGGCGGTGAAACCCGGGGGGTAGATCTCTTCGACGGCGGGCGCGAACAGGTAGTCGACCCCAGCGTCGGATGCCAGCAGCGCGTCACGGTTCTCGTCGCGCGGATACGCCGCCAGGTCGTTGCCTTCGTTGAACTGGGTCGGGTTCACGAACAGCGAAACCACGACCACGTCGTTGTCCTCGCGGGCACGGCGCATCAACGAGAGGTGGCCTTCGTGGAAGGCGCCCATTGTCGGCACTAGTCCGATCCGTGATCCCTCACGGCGCGGCTGAGCCAGCGCGGCACGTAGTTCGGCGATGGTGCGAAGGGTTCGCATGGTTTACCTGGTCCATCCCTCAGCGGTAGAAGGTGACGGCCTGTGTTCTGAATGGTACCCCTCGCGCGGCCGATTCGAAACCAGACCCCGCAGCTGACGTCCGCGCGGCGAGCGTCCGGGCTAGCATCGCCGAGATGAGCACCGCGACCGAGCGGCGGGAACTTCTGAAGGCCGTCTACCTGGAGGCCAGGGGCTGCGTCGCCTGCCAGCTGAGCGAGACTCGCACGAACGTCGTGTTCGGCTCGGGAAACGCCGACGCCGAGCTGATGTTCGTCGGCGAGGCTCCCGGTGCCAATGAGGATCTGCAGGGCCTGCCGTTCGTCGGCGCCGCCGGGAAGTTGCTCGACAAGCTGCTCGACGAGATCGGGATGCAGCGCAATGACGTGTTTATCGCGAACACTTTGAAGTGTCGGCCTCCTGACAATCGCAACCCGTACCCGCACGAGCTCGACTCCTGTCAGCACTGGCTCTTCAGCCAGCTGGAGCTGATTCAGCCGACGATGGTCTGCACGCTCGGGAACTTCGCGACCAAACTGCTGCGCGGCGACCCCACCGGGATCTCCAAGATCCACGGGCAGCCTGAGGTCCGCACGATCGGGCCACGGGCGGTGCGTCTCTACCCGCTCTATCACCCTGCAGCGGCGCTCTATACGCCGTCAACGCTGGAAATGCTGCGGGCTGACTTCCTGCGCATCCCCGAGATCCTCAAGCTCGGCGCGCCTCCGCAGCCCGAGCCGCCCGAGCAGATCGCTGACACGGAGTCCGCGACTCGGGGGGAGAAACCCACCGTGGGGGTGGATATGTCCCCCAGAGTGGAGCCCGCCGCCCCGGCTGAGCCGGAGACGCCAGCCGTCTCAGAGCAGCAACTCGGCCTCTTCTAGGCCGGGGACCACGCCGCCACTGCTGCCGGCAGCCGGCTGCACTGGTGCCGGCGGCCGCGCGAACAGCGCGATCCCGTATGCCAGCGCCGCGCCGATCAGCTGCACGATCAACACGACTCCGGCGAACGACGCCGGGTGCTTGGAAGCGTGCAGCAGCAAGATCGGTTCGAGCACGGCCACCAGCGCGATCACACCGAGGAACCAGACCCGTTTCAGCGCGAGCATGTACTGAACCGCCAGGTAGGTCGCGGCGAGCGCCGTGAACGCGGCGCCCAAGGGCAGCAGCGCGTCGGATGCGATCGCCTTGTTCTTGCCGAACACGGCGGACAACAGTGGGTGCGCGGCGAACGCGAAGATCAGCAGACAGGGGATCGCGCAGACGCCGATGATCGCGAGCGCCCGGGCCAGGACCGGGCGCGTATCCTCGCCCGCGGAGTGGCGTCTGGAGGTCTCGGGCACCAGGTAGAAGCTCGCGCCCATCGCCACCCAGATCAGCACCTTGGCGGCGACGGCGGCGACGGCGTACGAGGTCGCAACCCTGTCGGAGAACTGATGCTTGGCGGTGATCAGGTCGACGTTCTGCAACAGCTGCACCACGCCCAGCGCCGTGATCGGAACGATCGCGGCCCACACATGGGTGCCGTAACCGAACGCTCCGCGGCCGGCACTGTGAGTACGCCAGCGGCGGTATGAGGGCCCCGCCAGTTGCCGGTACAAGCGCGTCGCGCAGTAGGCGGTCATTGCGACATAGGCGACCAGTGAGCCGACGTAAGCTCCGCCTATTCCGAGACCGATCTCCGCCAGAATCGAGCCGGCTATCAGGCGAGCGCCCGCCTCGCCGATGAGGCTGAGCCCGACGCTCTTGTAGTCACCGATGCCTTGCAACGCGCCGCGCAGCGTGCAGACCGCCAGGTAGGCGCAGCCCGCCGGAATGCCCGCCGCCGCCGCCCAGCTCTGGTGCTTGACACCCACGAGGTCAGCGATCTGGTGACGCAACAGCAGCGACACGACCGTCGCGGCAATCGTGAAGAGGGCGAGCGTCTTAGCCCATCGCTCGAGCGTCGCGAGCAGCTCCTCACCTTCACCGAGGTGACCGAGCACGCCTTCTCGAGCAGTCGCCACCTGCAGCGCCTGGCCGAAGACCGTGAGGATCGTCAGGTAGCTGACCAGCGCCGCCAGGGCGCCGTAGTCGCTCAGCAGTCGCGCGAACACAACCGAGGTGACCAGCCCTACGACGTTGTTCGCGATCATCGCGACGGCGAGGCCGGCGGCCTTGCCGGTGTCGGAGTCGCGCAGGCGCGTCAATAAGGGGTTGATCCGGGATCGCATGTGGACTGCACGGTAGCTGAGCTTCCAGCCAGGCATCTGCCGCCGTGAGCTCTAAGAAAATCCGTCCTAAAAGCGAACTAATTCGTCGGCGAGGACTTGATTCCTGCAGTGATCTACAGTGTCACAGCCCGTGAAGACCGCTCGGCTAGCCGCCCTCATCGCTACATGTGCCGTCGCTGCCGGCGTTCCCGGCGAGGCATTGGCGGCCGGTTCGCCATCCTCGCAGATCACCCCGACGGCTCCGTCGCGGCTCGTACCCCCGAAATCGTCGAGCTCGGGGGACCTGCCAAACACCGGGCTCAACCTGCTGCCCGAGACGATCGCAGGGGTTGCGCTACTCGGGGCTGGCGTCGGGCTACGCGCCCGCCGTTCACGCGCCTGAGCAACAACCCGACGGTCACGGTGACCAGGCAAGAGACACGGTCGGCGTCGGAGACGGAGGCGCTCGGTGCGGAACTCGCAGCGACGTTGCAGCCCGGCGATGTCGTCTCACTGAGCGGGGATCTGGGAGCCGGCAAGACGACTTTCGTCCGCGGCGCCGCGCGAGCGCTGGGGGTGAGCGGACCTGTGACCAGCCCGACCTTCACGATTGGGCACTCCTACGCCGCCTCAGGTGCGATCAAACGCGTCACGCACCTCGATCTCTACCGGCTCGGATCGCTGAGCGACGAGGATCCTGATCTGCTGGCTGACTATCTCGGCCCCGACACGGTCGCGTTCATCGAGTGGCCGGCGATCGCCGAGCGCGAGCTCGAGCTGCTCGGGCGATCAGCGCGACGGGTCACGCTCAGCCACGCCGGCGGCGACTCACGGGTCGTGGAGATCCAATGAAAGTTCTGGCTTTCGACACAGCAACGGCAGCGACAGTCGCCGCCTTCGGCGAACTCGAACGCCGCGACGATCCGCCCGCAGGAACGCGGCCGGCCCACGCGCAGAAGCTGCTCAGCCTGATCCATGGCGTCCTGGATGAGTCAAATGCAGGCTGGGGCGACGTCGACCGGATCGCGGTGGGCGTCGGCCCGGGCACGTTCACAGGTCTGCGGATCGGGATCGCGACCGCACAGGCGCTCGCCCAGGCGACCGCGATCGAGCTGGTCGGGGTTTCGACGCTCGCGTCGCTTGAGCTGGCGGCGCGCACGGCTTTGGCAGATCAACGCCAGATCCTCGCGGTGATCGACGCGCGCCGTAACGAGGCGTTCGTTTCGGGCGCCGGCTTGAACCCGTGCGTGCTCACGCCCGAAGGGCTGGGCGACGTCGCTGGCCAGCGGGCCAGCGACGGAATCGTCGCGGTTGGAGATGGCGCCGTGAAGTTCCGCGCTCTGCTTGAGCAGGCGGGCGCGACCGTGCCGCAGGACGGCTCGCCGCTGCACCGGGTCTCGGCGATTTACCACTGCCGGCTGGCGCTTGATGCGCAGCCGATCACCACCGGTGTCGTCGCGCCCGAGTATCTGCGCCAGCCCGACGCCGAACTGGCCCGCAAGCTATGAGCGGCGCTGAATTCAAACTCCGCAAGCTGACGTACACCGATCTGCCGCGCGTGATCGCGATCGAACGGCGCTGCTTCCCGATGCCGTGGTCGCTCTCTATGTTCGTGCTCGAACTCTCAAAGCCGTCTGGGATCTCTCTCGCGGCGCTCAACGACACCCGCATGCTCGGATACGTGATCTGTGCGCGCTATGACGAGGCCTACCACGTCATGAATATCGCCGTGGAGCCGAACGCGCGGCGCCACGGGGTAGCCAGGGCGTTGCTCGACGGCGTGCTCGAAAGGGGCGGCCGCGAAGCGAACTACACGCTCGAGGTGCGCGTCTCGAACCATGCGGCGATAGCGCTCTACGAGAGCTATGACTTCCGCGCGGTCGGCAAGCGGCCCCGTTACTACTCGGATAACGGCGAGGACGCGATCATCATGTGGCGCGCCGACGGAAACCCCTGGGAGGTGTAGATGATCCTGGCGATCGAGACCAGCTGTGACGACACCTGCGCGGCGCTGATCACGCCTTCAGGCGAGATCGCGGCCAACATCATCTCCTCGCAGACCGTGCATTCGCGTTTCGGCGGGGTCGTTCCGGAGATCGCGTCACGGCACCACCTGACGCTGCTGCCGGCGGTGCTTGACGACGCGCTGGCCACCGCCGGCGTGACGCTTGACGACGTCACGCTCGTCGCCGCGACGCGTGGCCCCGGGCTGGTCGCGGCGCTGCTCGTCGGCTTCTGCGCCGCCAAGTCGCTGGCGGCCGCCCGAGAGCTGCCATTCGCCCCCGTCGATCACCTGCACGGCCACCTGGCCGCGAGCTTTTTAGCGCCATCTAGCTTCGAGCCGCCGTTCCTTGCCCTGATCGCCAGCGGCGGACACACGCTGCTGGCCGACGTCAACGATGCCGGGCCGCAGCTGCACGTGATCGGCCAAACGCTCGACGACGCGGCCGGCGAGGCTTTTGACAAGGGCGCTCGGCTGCTGGGGCTCGGGTATCCGGGTGGGGCGGCGCTCGAGGCCTTGGCGGCGACCGGCGACCCCGATGCGTTTGCGTTCCCGACGGCCGCGCGCATGGGCGGGCTCGATTTCTCGTTCGCCGGTTTGAAGACGGCGCTGCTCTACAAGGTCAGGGAGCTCGGGGAGGCGGAGGCAACGCGCTTGCGCGCTGACCTGGCAGCCTCATATCAGCGGGCGATCGTCGAGGCGCTGACGATCCGAGTGCGGCGGGCGCTCAAGCAGACCCGCGCGACCAAGCTTGCCGTCGGCGGCGGGGTTGCGGCCAACGGGCCGCTGCGTGAGGCGCTCGGGGCACTTGGTGTCGAACTAGACGTGCCGCCGCGGCTGTTGTGCACGGACAACGCGGCGATGATCGCCAGCGCCGCGCGCTACTCGCCGGTGCTGCAGTTCCCTGACTATCTGGAGCTCGACGTCTACGCGACCGGCGAGCGCACACTGGTCGCATGAGTTCTACGGTGGTGCTGTACGGGCGCCCGGGCTGTCACCTCTGTGACGACGCGCTGGCCGTCGTTGAGCGGGTTCGCGCGCGCGTTCCATTTGCACTCGAGCAGGTCAACATCGAGTCCGATGACGCGCTGATGGTGCGCTACCTGGAGCGGATTCCGGTCGTGATGATCGACGACCGCGAGATGTTTGAGCTATTCATGGACGAGCGGGCGTTTGAGGCGGCCCTAACCGGTACCTAAGAACGGTTCAGCTCGCAGTAGAGTGGACTCCCGATGACCGACCAGACCCAAGAGACAGAGCGCCCCGCGGAGCGGATCGCCCTCGGCGTCGCCGCGCGCCTTTCGCGGTACCTGATGGTTCTCACGCAGGCCCGCAAGATGGGCCAGGAGACGATCAGCTCTGCCCAGCTGGCCGATTACACCCACGTGAACTCAACGCAGATACGGCGTGACCTTTCGGGCTTCGGCAAGTTCGGCAAGCGCGGCGTCGGCTACAACGTCGATGCGCTGATCGAGCAGATCCGCCGGATCCTGCAGACATCGGGCAAGAGCAACATCGCGCTGTTCGGGGCGGGGAACCTCGGTGCTGCGATCGCGACCTCCGACATCTTCGCGGATCACGGCTTCAGCGTCGTCGCGCTTTTCGACGTCGATCCGTCGCGTGTTGGCACCGAGATCGGCGGGCTGACCGTCAGTCACTACGACCAACTGCGTGAGATCGTGACGTCAGAAGAGGTCGTGGTCGCGGTCCTGGCGGTCCCGCCACAGACAGCTCAAGCGATTGCAGACGACCTTGTGCAGCTGGGCGTGCGGGTGATCTTCAACTACAGCGAGGCGCTGCTGCAGACGCCGCCGGACGTGATCGTTCACTCGTCGAGCCCGGCTGTCGACCTGCTCCACGCGCTGTACTTCTACCTGGCTTGAGCGTCATCGACCTTGAAAACGGGCGTGTCAGCCTCGAAGAGTCCGCTGACTTCACGGTCGGCATCGAGGAGGAGTTCGCGCTTCTAGATTCGGCCTGCCTGGATCTCGTTCCGCGCTACGAGGAGCTCCGTGACGCAGCCCAGAGCGACGAGCTGCTCGCAGTCTCCGTCGCGGGCGAGCTGATCGCTTCAGAGATCGAGATTCGCTCAGGCCGCGGCGAGGATGTTCACGCGGCGATCGCGGCTCAGCGTGAAGCGCGCCGCCGGCTGTTCGCGCTCGCCGCCACGCACGGGGTCAGGCTCGGCGCCACCGCGACGCACCCGTGGGCCGACTACCGCCAGCAGCAGATCATCGACACCGAGCACTATCACCGGGTCGAGGATGGCCTGCAGTACGTAGCTCGGCGCAACAACACCTTCTCAGTGCACGTCCACGTTGGCATCCGCGGCGCCGACCGCGCGATCAAGGTCTGCGACCGGCTGCGGCACGTGCTGCCGGAGCTGCTCGCGATCTCAGCCAACTCGCCGTTCCTTGAGGGGAACGACTCGGGCCTGCACAGTGTGCGGTCGCAGATCTTCACCAAGAGCTTCCCGCGCTGCGGGATCCCGGACCCGTTCCACGACTGGGCGGCATTCGCGCAGTACGTGGACTTCCTGGTCACGACCAGGTCGATAGTCGAATACACGCAGGTTTGGTGGTCGGTGCGCCCGCATCTCTCGTTCGGGACGGTTGAGGTGCGCATCTGTGACGTGCAGTCGACTGCCGCTGAGTCTGAGGGCCTCGTCAACCTGATAGTCGCCTGCGTCGCCCAGGCTGCACGCGAGGTCGACGAGCGACGCACGCCGCCTGAGTTGCCGTCGCGCCTCTTGGAAGAGAACGTCTGGCGTGCGATCCGTTACGGCCTCGACGGTCAGCTCCTGGACCTGCACCGAGCCGAGCCATACCCGGCGCGGGCAGCGATCGAGCGCCTGCTCGATTGGACTGAAGAGAGTCGCCGCGAACTCGCGATCGAGGTGCAACTCCCCGATGCAAACGGCGCTCAGCGCCAGCGAGCGCTGCTGGCGGACGGGATGACACTCTCAGAGGTGTACGCCGCCACGGTAGATGCGACTCAGGCGACGTATTCTCAAGGCACGACAAGCGGCGCGGAGGTGAACTGATGGCCACGGAAGATCTCAATCCTGAGCAGATGAGCGAAGAACAGTTGCGTGCCGCCTACGAGGCGGAGATCAAGCGCATCCGGGTCGAGCAGGTACTGCTGGAGAACGTCGTCACGCTGATCAACCTCGGCATGCGCCGCACCGGCCTGATGCAGGGAACCGAGGATGAGCGCGACCCCGAGCAGGTCACGGTCGCGGTTGACTCGGTACGAGCATTGCTGCCGCTGATCGAGCGGATCGCGCCGGAACAGCTTCAGCCGATCAGGGAAGCGCTGTCACAGCTGCAACTGGCGTTTGTGCAGTCGAGCACTCAGGGATCGGTTGCCGGAGCGCCGGCCACGCCGGCAGCACCGGAGGCGGAGGACACGCCGCCCAAGCCGGGCGAGCCGGGGCCGGCGCAGAGTTCTGGCCGCCTCTGGGTACCCGGTCAGTAGCGTCGTGTTGCGGCGACGTTACCTCGCCACTGATCATCTACAGTGCAGCCAATGTTCATCCTCATAGTCGGCTGTGGACGTGTCGGCTCAGCCGTTGCCAAGAGGGCGCTTGAAGCCGGACACGAGGTTTCCGTAATGGATCGCAACCCGCTCTCCCATGAGCGCCTGGATCGCGATCAGATCTCGACCTGGGAAGACGTCGGCGGACGCTTCACGGTCGGCACCGCGCTTGAGATCGACGGTTTGATCGAGGCCGGTATTGAAGGCGCAGACGTGTTTCTGGCCGCAACCAGCGGCGACAACACGAATCTCGTGATCTCTCAGGTTGCCAAGCGGCGCTTCGAGGTGCCGCGCGTAGTTGTGCGTGTCTCTGATCCCGCGCGTGCCTCCTGGTACTCGGAGCAGGGCCTCCATACCATCTGCCCGACGCAGGTGGCGATCGATCAGGTCGAGCAAGCAATGCTCGCGCCGTAAGGGGTTGAGTAAGCCGTGTCCATGTACGTGATCATCGCCGGTGCCGGCAAGGTTGGCTGGAACCTCGCGCGAGAGCTGATCGCCAAAGACTGTGAAGTAACGCTGATCGAGTCCAACCATGACCGCTTCCGCGTTGTCGAGGAGGAGCTCGAGCACGCCGTGCAGTTCGGCGACGCCAGTGAGCTCTGGGTCCTGGAGCGCGCCGGCATTCAGCGCGCCGATCTGGTCGTAGCTGCCACCGGTGACGACGAGGACAACATCCTCATCTGCCAGATGGCCAAGGAGAAGTACGGCTGCCAGCGGATCGTCGCGCGCGTCAACAACCCGCGCAACCACGTGACCTTCAAGCTGCTGGGTATCCAGCCCGCGGTCTCCGCCACCGACCTGATCCTGCGCCTGATCGAGCATGAGGTGCCTGAATACGGCCTCGTTCACCTGCTCGCGTTGGAGGAGGAGCACCTTGAGATCATCGAGTTCGAGGTGCCGGCAACCGCCGAAGCCGCCGGCAAGCGTGTGCAGGATCTTGATCTGCCTGACGGCGCGCTCGTGATCTCGATCATCCGCGGCAACAGCGGCTTCGTGCCAAAGGCAGACACCGTGATCGATATCTCTGACACGGTCATGCTGATCCTCGATCCGGGTCTCGAGGCTGAGATCACAGCGCAGTTCACACCGTCAGGCGCGGGCGCCTAGAGGCACGTCACGCAGCCCGGCGTCGAGACTTAACGGCGGCTATACTCGCTGCCGCGCCACGGTACGCAGAAGTCTCCGACGCGTACCACCCACTGCGGGATGGAGTAATCGGCAACTCGCCAGGTTCTGGCCCTGGAATTCAAGGTTCGAGTCCTTGTCCCGCAGCT
>PLES01000130.1 GCA_003137075.1 Solirubrobacterales bacterium | reverse complement strand
CCCGAACCTCGCTAACGCCATGGCGTAGTCATCCCCCGGTGGTTATCGACCGCGTTCCTCCCGCGATGCACGCTGGTTCTTTCGTATATCGGGAACGTTCAGGCCGCTGCGCTGATCGGTCCCTGGCGCGGAGGTTTGGTTGCACGGTCGGTGGGTTGTGGCGTAGCTTGCGGCGCCTTATACCCGCGCGATGCAAGAAACCCCAAGACCACGACCAGGGTTGTGACAATCGCCGTAGGCGCGCTGTCCAGCCTGAGTCCCGGTAACGGCAAGACGGTCATCGGATACGTGTTTCCGGGTCGTGTGACGTTGATCTAACGCCTGGACCATATGGTCTTCGTGCAGCCGTAGTAACTGATCGGGGGTCCTCGTGAATCGCAGCCGTCCCGTCGTGCAGCGCCTTAAGGCTCAGTTTGTTTTCAGTCGTGCCAAGATTCTCGTGCTGCTGTTCGCAACGACGGCAGCGATGTTGTGCGCGGTCCTCGTGACCGTTGACGGCGGCTCGAGGGCACGCGCGGCGACGTCTGCCTCCGCCAGTGGTGTCGTGCTCGTTCCTGCCGCGTACGGCAGCGGCTCGGGTATCGACAACGATGGTGATGTCCTAGTGCCCGCGCAGTCTGGTGGCAGCCAGACTGGCGGGATTTGGAACGCGACCACCGGCGCGTTCACGCCCTCACCGAACCCGGGGACGTTTGGCTTGCCGGTTTTAGCGGCGATCAACGACGACGGGCTTGTCGTCGGCAGCCTCGTCCCCGAGTCGTCGACGGACGCCCCGGTTGCGTACGAGTGGGACACAACCACTGGCAAGACCTACCTCCCGCCGATGACGTACAACGGCGTGGAGTGCCCGAACGAGCTGGCCGAGGACAGCTACTTTGACGCGGTCGAGCAGGACGGTGACGAGGCGGCCGGCACGGGAATCGACCCATCGTGCGGCAGTGCGAGCAATGCTCAGGTGTTCGGCGGCATCACGACGGCAGATCCGGATGACGATGCCGTGGTCGATCTCAGCGTTTACAACATCTATGCGATCCAGGGTGATTACGAGCTGGTCGAGTCCGAGGAGGACGGGCAGCAGTACGTGAGGCAGATCAGTACCGGCGACCTAGTTGCAAACAAGCTTGGTTCGAGTACCTACGAGTCGCTGAATTCGCAAGGGATCCTCGTCGGCCAGGACCCGGCGACCAACATGCCCGCGGTGGAGTTGTCCAACGGGACGGTGCACGATCTCGCCGTGCCGGCCGGTGGCAAGAGCGGCACCGCCAACGCGATCAATGCAAGCGGCGAGATCGTCGGTGACGTGGCCGGCGTCACCGGCGGCGGAGTGATCTGGTCTAGCTACACCGCGCAGCCACAGTCGCTTGCATCGCTAGTCGGCACGGGGACCGGATTCGATTCCGGTATCCCGCAGTACGTAAGCGGCGACGGAATGCTGCTCGGGGAAGGCGAATACGGAGGAACGGAACGCTGGTTCGTGTACGACCCCGGCACCCTGGTTTCGGGGACCGTGAACGCACAGCACTGCGACGAAACCTCTTGCAGCCAAGAGGGGCTCGAGGGAGTAGTGATGCTCGCCACCGGCACGTCGTCTGACGGCCAGAGCGTGGATCAGAGCACCGACACGCTGTCCGACGGAACCTGGTCGCTCTCACTGCCCCCAGGCACATACAAGATCGGTCCGTCCGAGAACGGCGGTGACACGATCGACGGGACCGGCTTTGATCCTGAAAGCACCTCTTTGACCGTCGGCAGTACGCCAATCACCGGCGTGAACTTCTCCGCTTGCACTGTCGACTCGACGACGGAGGTGGACGATGCCCGGCGTGGGCATGCTCGAGGTCGGGTCACGAGCGCCGATAGTTCGAGCGTCGCTCCTAGTGCGTGCCAGTCGATCTACACCGTCAAGCTGATCGCGAGCATTCCCCAATCACAGATCGTTGACCCGTCGACCGCCGCCCGCTATCAAACCGACGAAGGCGCCGGCTACAACACTTCGCCGGCCGGCTTTACCGGTCAACACAACTACGTTGTACGCAGCCTCACCGGTCTGGCATTGGAGTACCCGGCCTGCTTCAGCGCCGCCGCTGTCAAGCGCGATACCACGGAGCGCGCCTACGCCTCGTGGTACTCGTATCTGAAGGGCGGGTCACTCGGCTCGGCGACGGCTTCGTTCGCTTGGAACCGGTCTACGCAGCAGGTAAAGGTTGTCTCAGGCCCGACGGTCGCTACCGCGCGTCTGACACGAGTCTTCAAATGGAGAATGGTGATCCATCACAAGGTCCAGACCGGCACCTGCAACGAGGTGTCCCGCGTTCCGGTTGAGGTGTTCCCAGTCGGCGGGACGGACGTGGCCGGCAAACCGTCAAACCAATTCACGATGATCGTGGCGTGGCCAATCCCGTTCCAGCCCTCCGGGGTCAACTTGGATGTCGAGAGTGCACTCACCCAGAAAGCTGTCGAGAAGATTGAAGCATTTGACGAAGGGATCGAAGGGATCTTCAAGGCCTTTGGAGAGAGCTATGAGCACGCTCCAGAGCCTCTCAAGTTCGGTATCCAACTCGGTCTTCTCACCTTCGGGGAGGCGAAGCTTGTAGGCGCGATCGGGAAGAGCGCCGCAGCCCTGGAAGCGGCCGAGTGGAACTTCTCCGCAAGCGTCTTCAGTGCCATCCATGAGGGCAGCGAGGTCGCCCACTACGCGAAGTTCGCCCAGGAGACCACCGAGGAGCTGTTCAACCTGTTCGGGGCCTTCGGCAAGGGCTACCCAATGATCTCAACGGTCATCCGTGGCCACTTCCAGACCAATTACGCGACACAGAACAATCAGTACGTGCTGTACAACGGAAACAAGGTCGCCTACCAAAGCATCCTCGGACTTTCGGTCAGCGCACCAAAATTCCCCGACATCCTGCTGACGGTCAGCCGCTCAGCGGCTGCCACCACCGACGGCACCAGCCAGCCGTTCAACGGGCAGCTTCCCTGGTCGGGAAACCCAAGCGGCGTTGACACCGTAAATCCCTTCGCGGCACAACATCCGAACAACCTGATCAGCGACGTTGACGACGAACACTACGACCGCGGCAAGGAGGCAGTCAAGGAAATAGCGGAGCAGGCGGAGGCGAACCCGGCCGTCGAGAAGGGCCTCGAGATCAACGGCAACCTGGTCACCGACTTCAAAGCCGAGCAGAGCTCGGTGCCGCTGCCCAGCTGCACAACCAACGCAACCGTAACGAAGGCAAACCCCACCAGCGGTGAGCCGCTCAGCGCCTCGACAATCTGCTGGACCATGACCGACACACGTCCTTAGCGGCACGGCAGCCGTGTGTTTACCTACGTCATCTGGGCTGTCAGCGGCGGTCGTCCCGGTGACGCCGAACACGCCGCGCTGAGGATCAGAGCGATCGCCGCAAGATGATCGTCCAACCAACAACAGAAGCAGCCAAGCGCACCGAAGCGCTACTCGCGAGCGGCGGAACGTGTCGCAAAGTGCTCGTCTGGTCGGTGACCGCGATGCTCGACCGCCTGGAGCAGAGGCGGCTGATCACACGCTCCCCGCCGCTAGTCAGTCCGAGCCGTCGAGCGAGTATGCCGGGCGCGGCGTACGGTAGATCGTGGAGCAGGATCTCTAGGCAGCGCAGGTCGGTCTCGTTGATGCCGAGTGCGCGTGCCGTCTCACGATCGAAGTCAGTGACGGACGCTTGACACGCGCGCACGGCTTCGCCAAGCTCGAGCGCGAGCGGCGAAAGCGAAAAGTCGTCCCGCAGTTTTGTCATTCAGGTTGGGGGCTGAGCAACGGTTTCGCTTGACCGCGGGCGCATGTTGTCGCTGTCGGCGATAACGGCCCTGGGGCGGAGCCTCTGCCGGTAACGAACCGTGTGTGAGGTGTCCGCGGACGGGCTATTCGGCGGCCATCGCATCCGTGAGGTCTTCGTTGTCGAACCTGGGGAAATCACTCTCACTCCAGCTCAGCGTCCCGGCTCGCAGGTCATCGACGACCTGCTCGACCCAGGACAACTCGGCGCTAGCGACTGCGCGCTGGTATTCGGTTTCCAGCAGCGCGATTCTCGGAACGACTCTGGAATGCTCCTTCAGGTCAATATCGATGGCGCCGATCGTGTTGCGGAGCGAACCGGCTCGCTGCTCGAGCGCTTGCCGCGCTCGGTCAGGACCGAGGAGCATCGCGAACGAGAGCGCTGCTGGAAACTGAGGGAATTCGTTGCGCGGCGTCTCGAGCATTTCGTCTATCCACTCGAGCACAAGGCGCCGACCGGTCGCGGTGAGCTCGTAAACCGTGCGTTCGGGATATGCCTGATCACGCTCAGTCTGCCGAACGTTGATCAGCCCGTTGTCGTGCAAACGCTTGATCGTTTTGTACAGGCTCGAGCGTTGACCGACGTTGATCACCTGGTCCTTGCCCCACTCCTTCAGCAAACGTTGCATTCGATACGGATGCAACGGTCCGCCGCATAGAAGCGCAAGAACGGCCAGGCCGAGCGGTGAGGGACGCACTTCTTCGGGCATCTCAGATGCAGCGTACCTTGGCCACTATTTTATTGACGACTGCCCGCCTTACCGCTAGTGTCTGAGACACTATTCGTTACTAGACCAATCGGAGACCAAGGTGCCCAAGACAAACGCCAGACCGCTTCAGGCGCAGTCCCAAACTGACTACGTCATCTCTAAAGACGGGACCAGGATCGGGTACCGCCGTGTTGGCGCCGGGCCTGGGCTGGTGCTTGTGCAGGGCTCAATGGGCACAGCGCAAAACTTCGTCGAGCTGGCCGGGCTGCTCGCCCCCGACTTCACCGTTTACCTCCCCGATCGCCGCGGCCGGGGTCTGAGTCCACGGGCATACAGCGCCGACCACACCATCCAGCGGGATGTCGAAGACATCGAGGCGGTCCTCGCCGCAACCGGCGCGGACCGGGTGTTCGGTCTCAGCTCAGGTGCACTCATCGCGCTCTGGGCAGCACTGTCTTTGGAGCCGATCGCCAAGGTCGCGGCGTTCGAGCCGATGCTGCTGCTGAGCGCGTCGAGCACCGTGGATGACCTGGCGCGGTTTGACCGCGAGCTTCAACGCGGAGATCTCGCCGCAGCGGCGGTCACCGCGATGCTCGCCGCGCAAATGGCGCCACCCTTCGTCAATCGCGTCCCCCGCAGCCTGCTAAGGCTGTTGACGCGCTTCGGGTTCTGGATCGAGACCAAACGCGGATCTGCCGGATATGCTCCGATGACCGAACTGGTTCCGGCGCTTCAATACGATTTTGCTGACATCACGCAGGCGAGCAGCGAGATCCCTGAGCTTGCAGCCATATCCTGCGACGTGCTGCTCCTCGGGGGCAGCAAGAGTCCACGTCTTCTGAATGCCGGCGTAGACGCCGTCCTCACAGTCCTTCCGGGAGCGCAGCACATCGAGATTCCCGAAGTAGGACACGGCGCTGCATGGAACAGCGACCGCGGAGGCAAACCCGGGACGGTCGCCCCGGCGCTGCGCAACTTCTTCTCGCAGACCTGACCTCGACCACGGGTGGCACGCGAGCGCAGAGGCGTGCTGGATGCGAGTGCTGGTTGAGTGCCGGAGGAGGGGCGCGAGGATGAGCGAGACATACACGAACCGCTGTCCCCTAGTGATCCCTCCACGGGATCAGTAGTCAGAGAGACTTGCTCGTGCCCACTCTCGGGCTCGCGCGCATCGCACTCTTCCGCAATCCGGGCGGAGCAGGTCTGGACTCGACGCGGCATGCTCGTCGCGATCACGAAGCAGGGCGGCCGCGTGCCGTCCAGTCCCTCAAAGGACGGCATTTGGTCGCGATCGGGAGGCTGCTCCTTGACGCCATCGGAGTCGCGCGTTAGGCGCTGATCCCGGTAGCGGTATTTCGCCTCGTGCGGCGACATGGGCGCCTGTGGGCGGAACCTACCGATGTTCTACTTGCTTTTCCTACGTCGTCCGTGAGCAGACGCGGTCGCGGCCGTCGATGCCGTGGCTGTCGATTTCGCGATCGCCGTTCGTGGAGGAGATGAATGGCGCATCGGGCGCCGTCGAAAGGAGCTGACAATGGGACGGATCGTTGTACATGAGTTCATCACGCTCGATGGTGTGATCGAGGATCCTTCTTGGTCGATGCAGTACGGGTTTGACCCGAAGATGGGCGATGCGATCGGCCGGATCATGCAAGCGAGCAAGGCGCTGCTGTTGGGGCGCAACACCTACGAGTTGTTCGCTCCGTCGTGGTCGACCCGAACCGCTGCTGAGGATCCCGGTGCGCCGTTCATGAACGAGTCCCCAAAGTACGTCGTGTCGTCGACTCTGCAAGATGTCGGGTGGAACAACTCAACGATCCTGGGCGCCTACAGCGCCGAGAGGGTTCGTTCTCTGAAGGATCAGATCGAGGGTGACATCTACGTCAGCGGCAGCGGAACGCTCGTGCGTGCAATGCTCGGCGACGGCCTGGTCGATGAGCTGCACTTGTTCGTCTTCCCGCTGGCGCTGGGCGCCGGGCCGCGCCTGTTTGAGGACGGGTTCGAAGCGAAGTTCAGCCTCACCGATACCGAGTCCTACGGCAACGGCGCCCTGCACCTGGCCTACCGGGCGGTCAGATAGCATTTCGCGGGTGCTTCACCCGATCGACCAGGTGAAGCACCCGCCCCCGGCCGAGCTGGCATCGCGCTCGCCGGGAACTCAAGAACGTTCGGCCTGCTGCGGAGATAGTGCGCAGTAGGGCCGCAGCACGAGCGGAGCCGTGCTCGGATGCGGTGTGGCTGATGCTCGGTAGATCGTTCAGCCGATGAGGGCTCAGAGGACGTCAGTAGACATCACGTCAGGCCCCGGGGCACACCGGCACAGGACCACAAGCCGCTGGACGGTCCGCTGGCGGCCGCTCCGACCCCTCGCTCCCAGCCGAGCTTCCAGATCACGCCACGTCGGCGCCCGCGGCGCCGCCGGGTCGGCAGCACGAGGCCCCATCGAGCGGACGTCTGTCGGGCGCTGTCGATTCCACGATCGGCGTTCGTAGAGGAGATGAGACGGCGCATCGGGCGCCGCCCGTCACCCGAAAGGACCCCCAGCCATGTCGACAGGCATCGCCACCGCGCCCAATTCGTCGCTGAGGCGCACAACGATCGTCGTGGCCGCCGTCGCGGCCACTGCCACCACGCTTGCGGCGGCGAGCTTGCGAGCCGCCGGCGTCCATCTCGCCGCTGGGGGGAAAATCCCGCTGGCGGCGTTCGCCCAGTTCACCTTCGCCGGAGCGGTGCTCGGCGGAATCCTCGTCGCCGTCCTCAATCGCCGCAGCACTCTCCCGCAGCGCCGTTTCATCCAGACAGCGGTCGTGCTCACCGCACTGTCCTGCCTGGCACCCGCGGCAGCCGGCGACGACCTTTCGAGCAAGATCGGGCTGATCGCCATCCATCTGCTCGCGGCTACGATCATCGCCCCAGTCCTTTCCCGTCGAACGACGCGCTGATTAGGAGTTCCGACCAATGCCCCAATACCTGCTGTCCGTGTGGCACGACGAGGACTATGTCGTCGACTTCTCCACCCCTGAGGCGCAAGATCGCGTCGCGCAGGTCGCAGCATTCAACGACGAGCTGCAACGATCGGGTGCGTGGGTGTTCGCCGCTGGCCTGCACCCGGCGTCGTCCGCGACCGTCGTGCGCTCCTCCGGAGGTCAAGTGTCGATGACCGATGGGCCCTACGCTGAGACGAAGGAGCAGATGGGTGGCTTCTGGATCATTCAAGCTGCGGATCTCGACGTCGCGCTCGACCTGGCCGCACGGGGCGCCGCCGCTAGCGGAGGTCCGATCGAAGTCCGTCCGATGCAGGGATGACTGAGACCCTCGACGGCGTATTCCGACGCGAAGCCGGCCGCTGCACCGCCACGCTGATCCGCGTCCTCGGCGACATCGACCTCGCCGAGGACGCAGTGGCGGAAGCATTCGCGATCGCGGCCGAGCAGTGGCCGAAGCGCGGGATCCCACCGAACCCCGGCGGCTGGATCACGACAACTGCCCGCAACCGGGCGATCGACCGGCTTCGCCGCGAATCGACGCGCGTTGATCGCTACATCGCTGCCTACGAAATGCACACCCGAGACACCGACCCGGACGCCACCCCTGAACGCGAAGCCCTCGACCGTTTCGTCGACGTCGTCCCCGACGACCAACTCAGGCTCATGTTCCTCTGCTGCCATCCCGCACTCGCGGCCGACTCACAAGTCGCGCTCACACTCCGCCTACTCGGCGGCCTCGACACCGGCGAGATCGCAAGTGCCTTCCTGTTGCCAGAGGCGACGATCGCCCAACGCCTCGTGCGAGCGAAACGCAAGCTACGCGACAACCACGCCCCATACCGCATCCCGGACGCCGCCGAACTCCCCGATCGACTCCACGCCGTCCTCGCCTCGATCTATCTGATCTACACCGAAGGACACACCGCCACCGCCGGGCCCGCCCTCACGCGGGTCGACCTCTCAACCGAAGCGATCCGCTTCGGGCGGGTCCTCGCCACGCTCATGCCCGACGAGCCGGAGGTCATCGGACTCCTGGCCTTGATGCTGCTGACCGAGTCCCGCCGGTCCAGTCGCGTCGACGCCCAGGGCTCGATGGTTCGTCTCGCCGACCAGGACCGTTCGCGATGGAATCCCAACCTCATCGACGAAGGCCACGGACTGGTCCAAGCCTGCTTGCGACGCAACCAACCCGGACCGTTCCAGATCCAAGCCGCAATCGCCGCCGTTCACACCGACGCACCCAAGGCCGCCGACACCGACTGGTCTCAGATCGTCGCACTCTACGACCAGCTCTACGCGATCCAACCTAACCCGGTCGTCGCCCTGAACCGGGCCGTCGCAGTAGGGGCGCTCGATGGCCCCTCAGCTGGGCTAGACGCGCTCGCCAACGTCAACCTCGACGACTACCAGCCATACCACGCCGCCCGAGCCGACCTGCTCGCACGAGCGGAACGGAACGACGAAGCGATCACGGCCTACGACCGCGCCATCGAACTCACAGCCAACTCCGCCGAACGAGAGTTTCTCACCCGCCAACGCCAGCACGCAACAAGCACCCCGTAATGCTCATACTGTCGCCCTCACCGTTGCGGTCGCGATGTTCACTGCCCCCAAGGCGCCACGGCCGAGCTCAACATCCGCGGCATCAGCCAGCGAATACGAATGCAGCTCTACGACCTGAGCGGTCCGCAAGACCCGCTCCTCGTGGCGGTCTCAGGCTGTCGCCGCACCACCCGAGAGAGTCAGCGGTTCGCTGACGAACGAGGTGAGGTGTTGAGATGCCGAGGGGTCACTATCTGGTCGAGGCTGTGAAGGATGCGATCTGGGTGCTGCGAGCGGAGGGCGTGAGCGAAGCGGAGATCGGCCGGCGCCTGGGTGTGCCGAAGCGGACGGTGAGTAAGTACCTCCAGAGGGAGGGAGGGATCCGGCCGCGGCTGCGTCGTCGGGCTGAGCGGTGCGTGACCGTCGCCGAGCGCTCAGCTTGGTATCGCGCGCGTCGCCCGCGAGCGACGAAGCTCGAGCTCTGTGCCGAGCTGCGTGAGGTTGTGATCGAGCGGTTGGGGCAGATCACTCCCCGCAGCAGATCTCGGGCTGGCTGCGGCTCTCATACCCCGACAATGAGCAGATGCAGGTCTCGCACGAGGCGATCTACCGTGCGCTGTACGTCCAGGCGCGCCGGTCGCTGGCGCGTGAGCTCACTTCGCATCTGCGAACCGGGCGTCAGAAGCGCTACGCCCGGACGCACTCGAACCGCGGCCAGGGTCTGGGCAAGTTTCCCGACATGGTGATGATCGCCGAGCGTCCGCCGGAGGTTGAGGACCGGGCCGTTCCCGGGCACTGAGAGGGTGACCTGCTGATGGGAACGCGTGACTCGGCGATCGCGACCCTCCTCGAGCGTCAAACCCGCTACTGCCAGCTCGTCGCGCTGCCCCAAGGAACCAACGCGCAGCCGGTCTGCGAGGCGCTCAAGGCGAGCATCACGACGCTGCCCGAACAGCTACGCCGCACGCTCACATGGGACCAGGGAAAGGAGATGGCAGAGCACCGGCGGTTTAGTGTCGAGACCGGCGTCGAGGTCTACTTCTGCGATCCACGAAGCCCGTGGCAGCGAGGGTCCAACGAGAACACCAACGGCCTCCTACGCCAGTACTTCCCGAAAGGCAAGACCCTCGCGGGCGCGACCCAGGCAGAGCTCGACGAGGTCGCCCGCAAGCTCAACGACAGACCCCGCCAGACGCTCGGGTTCCAGACCCCTGCCCAACAACTCACCGAACTGATCGACGGGCTCCACACCGGCGCGCCCGAGCGCTGATCTCGCTACGGCCTACGGCCTTCGCTCGACAGCGCCCGGACCGGATGACACGATGCAACACGTCAGGGGTGGTGCACCGACAGGTTGAGGCCAAGGCCAATTGCGCGTCTCTGGTTGAAGCAACGGACTGTGGCCGTTGCGATCATGAGCAGGACCGCCGCGCGTTCGTGAATGCGATCGTCGTCCAGCCAGCTCGCATTGCGGTGCGCCGAACCACTCGAGGGGGAGAACAGATGCCGGTGATCAGAGCCCACGAAATGTCAACCGGGAACTTGAAAGGCGTCGAGCATGGCGCGTCGATCTCGCTGATCCTCGACCATTCCGCGCCCGGCGAAGGGCCCAGGCTGCACCGCCATCCCTATGACGAGACCTGGGTGGTAGTCGCAGGAAACATCACCTTCCAAGCGGGTGATGAGCGACTCGACGCAGATCCGGGGGACGTCGTGGTGGTTCCGTCAGGGATACCCCACAAGTTCATCAACCGCGGACGCAGCCGCGCCAACCTTATTTGCATCCACGCCAATCCGACCTTCGACACGGAGTGGCTCGAGTGAATACCAGTGACAAACGACGGCTCATCGGCTGCCGCTGAACCCGACCAAGCATCGCCAGACCAATCGCCGGCTTTGTGTCGTCCGATCGACGAAAGCGCTCGACAAGCAGAGTGTTGTAAGTAGCCAGCGAGGCTGTCGGTTTAGCGGCACCGTCCCGGGTGGTTTAGCTCAAACCTCCGGACAGGCCTGCGACTGTTTCGAGAGCCTTCTGGGGTGCGCGCTCGGGATAGCGGGGCAGGCCGTCGTCGGGGATCGACTCCCACGGCGCGGCGTATGCGGTGAACTGGTGCAGGCTGGGGGTGATGCGCACGTCGCCATCGAGCACGCCAAGCCGGACCCCGACCGAGAGACCGTCCGGCGTACGCGCGAACAGTCCGGAGCCGCAGTCGCCGCAGAAGCACTTCTCGGCGCCGTCGGCCGGTTTCCAGGAGCGGATCCGGTCTTCGCCACGGACGACCCGCAAGGCGGCGGCGTCGACACGGGCGTTGCAAGCGGCGCCTGTGCCGGTGCGGCGCTGGCACCGGGTGCAGTGACAATAGGCCGCGGCCTGCAGCGGCTCGGTGATCTCGAAGTGGACCGCGCCACAGTTGCAGGTTCCGGTCAGCACTATCACGCCGGCTGGAGCTTACGCTTTGTTGCGATGCGCCATCCGGCTGCGGCCTCGGCGACTGCGCGAAACGTCAGAATCTGCCGCGAATCGTTCGATCGGATCACGAAGAGGAACTATCTCACGTCACTCGGACTAGGCGAGGGTTCGGATCGACCGGTTCCAACGAAGAACCTCAACCGCCGTGCGCAGTGAGTGGTATTAGCAGCCGCGACGCACAACCTGCTGAAGCTCCACTAGCACCGGATAGCCGCCACCGGGCCCTGAAAGGGGGCTTGGCGACCGGTGACCCGGTGGAGTGACCAACCGGCGATCACACCCCCGGCGGTTCATCAAGCCGGCCCAGCATTTACCGGACAGCGGTCGGGGGCCAGCACGCCGGCCGCCCTTGAGGGACCAAATCGCCCGGTATTTCAGGACAGCCGCATCGATGACCGACAGCGAGCGCCGCGTCGCCCATGCACTCGTACGGCGCTGAGGCACGCGAAGGCGAGAGCGATCGTGAGGCGGATTCGTGCTTATCCGCGTCGGCGGTTCGCTCCTGAAGGTGCGCGTAGGACTGAAAGCAGGTCGGGCGTCTAGGTTGGTGCGGTCGTGGGAGAGATGGTGACGAGTCGAGCGCGATCTGAAGCTGGTCGGGATTCGCCCGGACATGGGCTAGGGCGCGCCATGCTGCAGCGGCGCCATCCTCGCCGTTCACTGCAACGGTATGTCGTGCCCTGATCCGCGTTCATTGTCGGGTCGGGGCCCGTGCCACCGCCGGTCGGCATCGCTGATGGTGATGTCGTTGATGCTGGCTTCGCGGCGGTGCATCAGGCCGTTCTGATCGAACTCCCATAACTCGTTGCCGTGGGATCGGTACCACTGTCCGGCGCTGTCGTGCCATTCATATTGGAAGCGAACCGCGATGCGGTTCTCGAGGAATGCCCACAGCGATTTGCGCAGCACATAGTTGAGCTCGCGTTCCCATTTCGAGGTGAGGAAGGTCACGATCTGTTCGCGGCCGGTGATGAATTGATCGCGGTTTCGCCACACCGAATCGGGCGTGTAGGCGAGGCTCACGCGCCGGGGGTCGCGGGTGTTCCAGGCGTCTTCTGCGGCTTGGACCTTGGTGATCGCAGAGTCGAGATCAAAGGGCGGGAATGGCGGGCGGCTCTCGGTCATCGTGCTCCTTCCGGATGAGGTTTTGCGGGTCGTCGGGTTCGGCGCTGAGTGGCGGGTTGTCGGCGTATGGGGTGGTCGCTTCTGCGTTCGCTCCTAATAGCGGGCCTGCTATGACCTCGTCCGGGATGAAGCGCACGCGGCGGCCGGTGGCGTCGTCGTCCCCGCGCGCGCCAGGTTTTATCCACTCAACTCTGGCCGTACCGGACAGCTGCAACGTCCGGCCGGTGTTGAAGTCGGGGAATAGCAATGCCGCGCTGGCGTCAACGGCTAGGTTGCCCAGTGTGTTGAACATGTTGTTTCCGTTGTAGTCCGGCCACCACAGCTCGCCGTCGTGGACGCGCACGAACCCGGCGGGGCCGCCGCGGTGTGAGGCGTCCGCGCCGCGGGTGGGGTGCGCGGTGCCGATAAAGAATGTGTCGGCACCGCGGATCAGCGCGATGTCGTCATGGTCGAGATGATCGTTCCGGCGGACGGTTGGATGTCCGTCAACGATCCGGTCGGGCGTGAGTCGACGTTGCTGGATGTACTGGGGGCAGTTGCCGTATGCCTGCTCGACGCTAACTCGGAACCCTTGACGGGTAGTCGCGCTGAGCGTGCCGTTGACGCGTACGCGGCCGCGAGTGGCGAACTCGATCGCGAGAAGCCCGACCGGCTGACCCGCCGCCAAGTCGTGCAGCGGGTCACCGGGAACGGGCACGGCATGAGCGCTTACCGTGGTCGGACTCGTCGGTTCGAGGAACCCAGCGAGCCCGGAGAGCGGGGAAGTCCACAGCCGCCCGCTGCTGTCGCGTGCCGTGAGGACGGCGAATGTCCGGTCGGCCAGGAAGTGAGCGAATCCGCCGCTTAGCTCGCCGCGGGCGAGCATCCCCGACAGCAGGTCAGCCTGCGCGGCGACGCCGGCGCGCTTCTGTACCTCCAGCTCGCCCTCGTGGAATCCCACATCGCGGCCCTGCTCGCTGACGATGACCGGACCTCGCATCCCGATCAGGCGGCCGCGCTGGACAGCTTGACGGCCGGCCAGTCGTTCTCGACGCCTGCGAGAACGTTGAAGTAGTTCGTCAGCACGTTGAGAGCGAGGTGTCCGACAACCTCGCCGATCTCGGCGTCGGTCACGCCGNNTGCCTGGCAGCGTCAAGCTCGGTCTCGCTGACGTCACCGCGATTGCGAGCGATCGTGTCAGACAGGCTCAGCAGCGCTTGGATGTGCGGGTCGCTTGACCGTGCGGTGCGGGCCCCCTCAAGTTCGTTCGTGTCGAGCTTTGCGATGTTCGCACCGATGTAGGTGTGCGCCGAGAGGCAGTACTCGCAATCGTTGTACTGCGCAGTCTCGATCGCAAGCAGCTCCCGGACCCCGGGGCGCAGCACCCCGCCGCTCAACGCGCCCGACAGGGCCAGGTAGCCCCTAAGCAGCGCCGGGCTGTTCGCCATCACCTTCGTCATGTTGGGCGTAAGGCCTAGCGCCTTCTGGACCTGCGCTAGCAACTCTGCGGCCTCGCCGGTGGCGGTGGCGGGCTCAACGGGGGTTAGTGCGGACATGACGGCCTTCCTTTCGACGCTGCCTAATGGCAAGTATTAGTCACTCCCATTAGAACTATCACGCCACAGCTGGTCATGTCAAATGGTTAGGACAGTGCTGTTGCATTAGGCCAACTGGTAGAGTGTGTCCCCGTGAAGACAAGTGCGCCACTGCTCGGCGAGCCGCTGCCGGTTGAGCTGATGAACACTGTCTGGGCCGATCGTGAAGGCGTGCATGACTCACTTGCCGACCCCGAGGAGGCGATCGCCTGGCTCTCAGCCGTCGCATCCGGCATCGACGTGAGGATCAAAGACGACCTTGCTCTGGCCGACGACAGCGACAAGGCGCATATCGCTCGGTCACTGCAGCGCCTGCGCGACGCGCTGCGCTGCCTCGCCGCCGACGCGACCGGCGATGACCGACCCGCGGCAGCATCCCCAACGAACGACATCAACGCGGCCGTCGCCCACCTGAATCGCGCCGCGGCCGCCGCGCCACGGTGGTCGGTGATCGAGCTGCTGGACGCGGCCTTCCTGAGGAAAGTGACGGTATCGGCCAAGTCGGCTCCGGAGGCGGCCGTCTCTCAGATCGCCGATGCAGCAATCGCGCTGCTCACGGGACCCCAGCGAGAGTCGCTACGCGCCTGCCACGCCCCCGGCTGCGTGCTCTACTTCGTCAAGCAACACCCACGCCGCGAATGGTGCTCGGCTGGGTGCGGCAATCGCGCTCGTGTCGCTCGCCACTACCAGCGGCACTCCCGCGATCAGCCCTGAGGCCACTTCACAGATAGAGCCCTAGCGACGGATTCCCACCAGCCTGGCATCGTCAGACACCGACCCGGGCGGTCAGACGGATCAGAAGGCAGATGGCGGCTGCCTGCCAGCCTTACCAAGCCCGAAACGCGGACTGCGTAATGTGACCAGTCGCTAACGCCGTTCGCTGAAGACGAGCGTTTTAGCCGTGCTCGCGGCCGTTAGGCCGCTTAGCGCCACGGGACTCGCTCGGTCGCCAAGGCAGAAGCGCGGTCAGCAGGCGACGATGAACGGAAGCAATCGTCACGAACGGCCCGACTGAGCCCGGGGGCGATCAAACGCGGTCGGGTCCGGCAGTTCCTCCATCTCGGTGCCGTACGTCACGAGCTCGAGACAGTCGAGCAGGCCCTCGACGACGTGAACAAGGAGCTGTTGCGGAGGAGTCTCATGGATGGTCTCTGCCTCAACTGGAACGCGGGCGACGACCGTGGCTCGAGGTGCGTCCGAGTCGGCCACGTGCAACTCGACGAACGTCGGGTCGTCGTTCCACAGCCGGCCACGAACGCTGGCTGACTGGCGACGTAACTGCGGCGCACCCGGAAAATCCTCGGCCAACAGCAGGTCGAGGAGAGCACGTTCGCGGGGAAGGAGCGGACGGTACGGCCTATCGGTCATTGGTTCTCAGCCTACGCGCGATCCTCGTCGTTGCCAAAGCGCTCATCTCGTAAGGAAGTCGTCGATGGCGAATGCGATAACGCGCATGCATTGGGCAGCCGCTAAGGCCCGGCGGCACCCGCGCTATGCGGCTCATTACGTGCGCCGGCCCAAGAGGTACGTTCTGGGAGTGAGAATCTCCGGAATCGTCCAGCAATCAGTGACGCCGACCGACGACACGTTGATCGACGGCGTCATTCAAGGCTCTGTCGAAATCAAGTCTCCAGCGAACGTGGACCTTCGGGGGAGTATCCAAGGGAGCACGACAGTTGAGTCTGGAGCTCGTCTGGTCATCACCGGTGCGCAACAAGGCAGCGTGACTGTCCGTCCGGGTGCCCACGTGCTAGTCGAACCTACAGGCAAGCTCACGGGCAGCCTTTGGAACGACGGCCAGGTCGTCGTCCGCGGCGTGTTCGCAGGATCGCAAGCCGGGATGGCACAGATCGAACTCGAAGGCGCGGGATGGATCAGGCCGCCTGACGAGATTCTCCCGGACGGCACCCACGTCTACCGCTGGTAGATACCGTACAGCGCAACTCGCTTCGGCCGCGTCCGCCGCTGAACGTCGCCAGTCCAATTGTCGCCGCTGTGTTGGCGTTGCGGTGGAAGCAATCGCCGACGCGGATAACTCCTAGGTTCGCTACAGCGCTGATTTGAGCGGATAGCGCTCAGGGCGCTCGATCGAGTCGAGCCCCAAATCGACGTCCAGTTCCGGCCAGTAGAAATGCTCCGGGGATGGTCGCTCGAGACGAAGAATTGCCTCAACGGACGCCTGCTTGAACCACGGGAACTCATCGAACGCGAGAAACAGCTCGCGGCCGTCGACCAGCATCCAAAAGCCATGCTGGGAGATGTTGGTGACTTCAGCGGTCGAAGTGGCGGTGCCAGGCATCCTTGATCTCCTGCTCGTGCTCGACCACCAACTGTAGGACGCGTCTCAAGTCCTGATCGCTCAGGCGATAGCTACGAGCGAGCGCGATCTCAGGCTCGATCCAGAACTTGGCCTCGCCTTCAGGAGACTGGACGTGGACATGAAGGCGCTCCTCTTCGCGCGAAAAGAAGAAGAATCGAAAGCGGCCATCCCGAAAGATCGTCGGGCTCACGCAGACGACGATGGCAAACGCGGCGGCGCACGCCTCGTCGCCGGAGCGATCACGTGGTTCGGTTTGGTCTGGCTGGCCAAAGCAGTCGTCGCACCACCGACCAGCAGCTGTATTACAATATTCGTCGTGGACGAGACGATCAACGGGGACACCGTCAACGACGACCAGATCCAGGCCTGGCAGGAACAGGCCCGGGAAGGCCTCGATGTAGAGGGCCTGAGCCGTCGCGGACGTCCACGGCTCGGCAAGGCTGGCGAGAGTCCCGTCATCCCGGTCCGAATGGACGCGGAACTGCTTGACGCGCTAACCAAGCGCGCGGAGCATGACGGCGTGAGTCGCTCCGAAGCGATCCGTAACGCCGTCCGCGCCTGGACCCACGCGGCGTAGTGCTCGTCCACGAATCGGCCCTCAACCACGGAATCGAAGCCGACGACGCGATCTACGCCGCCGAGAACTGGGTCTTCGCAGCCCCGCAGAACGACGACAGTCCGATGCCAGAGTTCCGACTCGGCTTCGACTCCCACGGACGGCTTCTTGAACTCGTCGTGCTCGTATTCGACAGTGGCAATCAGATGCTGATCCATGCCATGAAGGCACGCAAGCAGTACCTCACGCTGCTGCCATAACAACCGCTGCACCATGCCGGTCCAAAGGCGGCACACTCCACAAAGCCGCGGTCAAAGTAGTACCGCCGAATTGCCGGAAGCGAACGTGACGCCCTTGCCGCAAGATGTGATCACTCGCGTGGCAAGGCAATCGTCAGGCAATGCGTGTCGCGCGGCGCATGCTTTTCGCCGGCGGCAGTGAGGCCCGGGCTGCCGAGAGCAGGGTCGGTCACGGGGCGCTGGCTCGGGGACGATCGGGTCGCGCATCGCTCGCATCACCGCATCATGATGGTAT